>NZ_QTXM01000013.1:0-105669 GCF_003461645.1 Alistipes sp. AF14-19 | reverse complement strand
ATCGTAAAATTGGTCTTGTTAAAGATGCTTTATTTTAATTCAACCAACGGGTAGTAAGTAATATAGAACAGCCTAAAATACAAACACCATTTTTGCACCCTATGAAAAATTATACGGTTATCCCCACTGAAGCAGCTGAGAAGCTGCCTCTCAATGATCTTTATGTTTTTACTGCTCTCTGCCTGACAGCACATGATGATAATACAACGGATGTCACCTATGAGCAATTAGCCGGATTTACAGGAAAATCCCTGGGTTACATAAAGGATCATTTTGCCAAAAGACTGAAAAATAGCGGTCTTTGTACCATTGAAGAATTTGTAAGAAACAGCAACAGGCGCAAAAGATATATTTTGCCGTATGTTCCTGAACAATTTAGGATTATCCACAGAGGGGTATTAGAAGATAATAGGCTCTCATCCGAAGAAAAGGGCTTCCTGCTCGCTCTCTATTGCATAGGGTTTAATAATTCATTCAATATGGGACTATCTGCAACGGAAGCCATTAAGAGATTAGGTATTTCAAGAACAGCTTACTACAAACACTTAAAATCTTTACGAGTTAAAGGCTATATAGGGCTTGCTGGTGATTATCTGCAAAATCCTCAATTTGACAATTATCCCGATTCATTAATGCTGACATGTGATTGGTTAGGGCATCAGACTTATAAAGAGTGGTTACATGGGAAAGAACCGTTTGAGTATGACACTACTAAAATGCTATTTATCCTTTATCGGAATTGCTCAGATAAGCCATTATATAATTATAAAACTAAGTGCGCATAAGGGCGGGATTATCCAACTCCTGCCCTTATCCTAAGTAAATGAATCTGTTGGTGTTGGCAAACATTATTATTAATAAGACATTATTTCCTGACCCCTAAGTTCTAACTATTTTATTTTTTTTTCAGTTTTGTCCGCACACGTTTGCCCCAATCACCACATGACCTCTCCCTGCACTCGGCGTGGGGATGGTCCCCCGCCACAACACTTTAATCTAAAATTTGTGGTATGGAAAGCAATCTGAAATTTATCGAGACGTGGGAGGTAGCCCAGTTCAAGGCCCAGCAGGGAGTTGAGAAGCTGGAGGTAAAACAGAATCCCCACACAGGCAAGGTGCTCTTTGTCTATGGCCTTGAAACAGGCCCTTGCAGTCGGAAAGTAGAGACAGGACAGCTGACAGACCCGGTAGTCTCTCAGGTGTGCAATGCCGAGACAGGGGAGATGTTTATGATGCTCCATCAGCGGGGCGAAGGAGGAGCCCCTACATTGGCTGTGTTTTAGACTGATTAGGGATTCTCAGGACAGGCAGGAGGCTTTGGGGCTTTCTGCCTGTTTTTTTATGTTCAGATAGATACACACCTTAATTTCATACATCATGTTAAACATCCGTCCTTCTACAAGAAAGCAGGCCAAAATCAAATTGGCCCTTCAGGGCTGTGCAGGTTCGGGCAAAACCGACTCAGCCCTCCTGTTAGCCTATGGCATGACCTCTGACTGGTCTAAAATTGCCGTCATAGATTCTGAAAATGGCTCTGCCGATCTCTATGCTCACCTCGGGACCTACAATGTGGTCTCCCTCGGTGGTGATTATTCCCCGGAGAATTACATCGAGGCCATCACCTTATGTGAAAATGCAGGTATGGAGGTAATCATCGTGGACAGTATCTCCCAATGCTGGGACTACCTGCTGGATTTCCATGCAGGACTGCAAGGCAATTCCTTTGCAAACTGGGCCAAGGTTACACCCCGGCAGAATGCCTTTGTGCAGAAAATCCTCCAATCTCCCGTGCATATCATCTGTACCATGCGCACCAAGCAGGATTATGTCCTCAATGAAAAGAACGGCAAGATGGTCCCGGAAAAAGTGGGCTTAAAAGCCATGCAAAGGGATGGCATGGACTATGAATTTACCGTCGTTCTGGATATAGACCTCAAACACCATGTGCAGGCTTCCAAAGACAGAACAGGCCTGTTCATGGGCCGTCCCGAGTTCACCATCACTCCCAAAGTAGGCCAAGCCATCCTGAATTGGTGCAACCTCAATCCCCAATCAAACATCATTCAACCCCAAACCCCTCAAAACTATGGAAACAGCGCTCCAACTCCATCCCGTTAGGCAAGAGATTATTCCTCTGCCGACACAACATCCTATCAATATTACACAGCCGCTCAGGACGGATAAGACCACACCCTTTATAGAGGCCAATACCAAAGAGGTTTCAATCCGCCACCTGCAAAGTGATTGTGTGGTCCCGGTTTTCTCCAAAGACAACGAGGTAACCATTTCACACCCTGCCTTTGTGGAGACAGTCCATGAGGCGGCTCAGCAGTTCTTCCGGGGAGAGGCCATCGACAGCCCCGAAATAAGGGTGAGCCATATCATCAAGGGCAGAATCCCCGAGGCTATCCATAAGCCCGTGAATCAGCTTTTGGAGACAGACAAGACCATCTACTATGAGCGGATGATGTTCTGCTTTGAAATCCCCACTATCCACGAGGACATCGACGGAAACCCCTTAAAGCTGACAGTAGGAGGGGTAAGGGCCTACAACCATGAAAACCTCTACAACAAAAAATCTGCGGAGAAATTCAAGGTCTTTGTGGGCTTTCAGAACATGGTCTGCTGCAATATGTGTGTCTCCACGGACGGCTATAAGAGCGAGATCAAGGTGATGAATACACAGGCCCTCTTTCAGGCTGTCATGGAGTTGTTTCAGCTCTATAACCCCGAGAAACACACAAGGCAGATGCAAACCCTTGTGAACTCTTCCATGACAGAACATCAGTTCGCTCAGCTCTTGGGAAAGTCACGGCTTTATCAATGCCTGCCCCAGGAGGATAAAAAGAGACTGCCCCAATTGCTGATGACAGACACCCAGATCAATCTGGTGGCAAGGGCTTATTACCAAGACGAGGCTTTCGGAGTAGATGCACAGAGCCGAGAGATTTCCATGTGGAAGGTCTACAACCTACTTACAGGGGCTAATAAGTCCTCCTACATCGACAATTTTCTGGACAGGGCACTCAATGCCTCGCAACTGGCTGAGGGTATCAACAAGGCTCTGTATGGAGAGAGCGAGTACAGGTGGTTTGTAGAGTAATTCCCGCACTTACTTTCTAAATAATTCAAAAGTATGTGCGTGGGGTTTTCCCGGAAATCCCCTCTGTTATTAACTTACCATCCCAGCTATAAATAGTTTTCTTACCGGAAGTGCTGCGGTCTGTCTATTATCCATTATGATATGAAAGTTGGAGTGTGCGCACTTAATTGCTTATAATAATGGAATCTATCTGCGCATGAGTTGTACATCTATCTCTCTTATATAATGGAAAGATAGGTGTACAGACTCTCTAAAAGAGCGCCGGGAATTATCTTTTGTCTGAAATTTGTGTATTTTTGTGCGTATGGATGACAAGTTGCAACAGATCGACACCCTTTTAGGTGAACTGAATCAATACAGGGCTAATGAGAATTACCGCATCACAGAGGCCCTGGAGATTGAATATACCTATGACAGCAACCGCATCGAGGGAAATACCCTGACCCTCCATGAAACGGATATGGTGGTCAACAAAGGTATTACCATTGCAGGCAAAGGGTTAAGGGAGCATCTGGAGGCTATCAACCATAAAGAGGCCATTGATTTTATTAAGGACGTAGCCCAGAAGAAAGAGCCGATCTCGGAACGTGTGCTTTTGGATATTCACGCCATTGTCCTGCACAGCATAGACAAGGACAATGCAGGGAAATACCGCCGTGTACCTGTCATTATCAGCGGTAGCAAGCATATTCCTCCCCAGCCTTATCTGTTACAGCCCAAAATGGACGAGTTGTTTCAATGGTACGAGGCAAACAAAGATTCCATGCACCCGGTTGTATTGGCCGCTCAGATGCACGAGAAACTGGTGTCTGTTCATCCCTTTATTGACGGGAATGGCAGGACAGCCCGTCTCGTGATGAATCTGATATTGATGCAACACGGTTATCCCATAGCCAATATCAAGGGGGACAATGAGACAAGGCGACGCTACTATGAGACTTTGGAGGAAGCATCCTCGGGAGATAACTCGGCTTTTGTGGAGTTTATCGAAGATGTAGTAATTCAAAGTCTGACGTACTATCTGAAAATCATCCGGGGATAAGCCGGAGATTTGAATACCAATGGGAGGTGTGGAGCGATCCATGCCTCTTTTTTTATTCGGGTGCATTCAGCTATCATTTGAGACGTACCGATTATGCACTATTTTAGAGTACTGAATTTATGAAAGATTTGTATTTGACACTTATCGGAGGGCTTATATTTGTCCTTGTGGCCTACATAAGAGCAGACCCCCGCAAGAAAGAGTAAACATTTTCTCAGATCAATATTGATTTTCTGAAACTTTAAACCGAAATTTGTTGTTACAATACCCCGTTGAGTCGTTGTATTTAAAAAACATTTTCTAACTTTGTGATGCTATCCGCTGGGTAGCGACATATTGATTGATGAAAGTGTTTAGCTTTTATCCTTGACAATAAAATTTGGCGATTTTAAGAGAACAAGGGTAAGCAATACAAACACTCATCACTTGCGTAGCTATATCATCCTCGATATTATCTTCGATTGGAATAAGAAATATTCACAATTATTCCCAATGCGCATCGTAGCATAAAGCATTCATTTACATATCTTTACACATCGGTTTGAGTGCTATTCAGCCCATCGACAAACCGTTCAAACAGAGGATTTTGATGAATATCTGTCGTAAAATCCTTGAATCAATTCTCTAAAGGCATTTCATCCATTTTATTGATTGAAACAGTTGGTCTGAGTTGGACTGACATGGACTATGATGGACTATCATAGACTTACATGGACATATATTTTGGAGTATCTCCTTTCGATTTAAATTGAAATCTATATTCCACTATAATCCATGTCAGTCAACGGTAGTCCATTTCATTTTTTCCAATGTAAATCTGCTTCCTACGAAATAAAAGCTATGTAAGTGATCGAAGGCAGAACCATGATTCAACAATGAAAAATCACAAGAGAATCAAGGAATGTTTCGGCGATTTCGAAAATATTAAATTAACCATAAATCAGAACATGAACGAATACACATTCTATCAAGATCATAAAGGTACGATCTGGCAGCGGAGCCATTTCTCAGTGAATGCCGAGTCTCTAAATGAAGCAAAGCAGATCATAGCAGCCAACAACCTGTCTTCGAACTTCGTCGGTGATCTGGACGACGGACAAACCATTGTTTTCCACAAGTCAGAGTACCTATACGATACTTTGAGCAGTATGGTTCCCGATCATAACCAAGGACATGCCACGATAATCGTTCTCGATTCGAACCATGAGACTATCTGCATGAACGGCCACGATCCGCAGGTGGACCGATCTGTGCGGAAGGAGCTGCGGGTCTTCGCCTGGCCTTACAAACTACTGCCCCGCAATGCTTCCGACGAAGAGATTCTCAAGGCATGGGAGAATGGGCCCATACCAGCCCCGGAAGATGAAAGGGAGATGTCCGAAGTAGAAATATACACGCCTGATGAGTTTTCTGAGAGGATCAATGACAATAAATGCGCTTTCGACAATTATTATGTTCGTTTCATTATAATAACCTTATGAACATGACAAAAATAGCAAAACTGTGTAGCAGTAAGTCTGCTCACACGGATCATCGTTGATGAAACAGATTCCGAAGAGGAGAATCTGGCTACCGCCAAGCCTCAATTTATCTGCAAAATCAACACGGACCTTGGAGATAACGTTGAATTTATCGAAGAAGATACCGAATGTCCTTTCGATCCGGAAACAGATTGAACGCCCGGAAACCTATTGAAACGAACGCTGATTTAGATCAAAATTATAACTCAGAGCATGGCCGAATCAAGCCATGCTTTTTAATTATCCATAACCATGAAAACATTCGCAGATGTAAAACGTAAAATGAGACCCGGCACAAAGTGGCGTTGCATCCATCTTTTCGACAACACAGATATGGGTGTGCGAGCGGTTGGTAAAGCACAAACCAATGCCGTAGCATTCCTTAAACCCGACGGAAAACTTATATGGCTCTTTTGGCCCAAGGCTAAAGACATACAAATCATCGACGAGAATACTTTTATCGTAACAGACAACGGTAGACCTATGCTGAAATATATCTTCGTAGAGTAATAATTTCAGCCATAATACGCTGTAGAAATCTTAAAAATTAAAGCCTATGCAAAAGAAAAGCAAAGGCCGGATATTGAGTATTACACGAATATGTGGGTATTGCGGCAATCCCTTCGAAGCCCATAACAGTACAACTCGCTTTTGTTCAAGAAAATGTTATAACCGGGACTATTATCTCCATCATGCCCAAATTATGAATCTAAAAAGGGCCGAGCTGTATAAAAAAACCTACAAACCTCGAAATCCGGCAAAACCGAATCCTCTACCTGCTTCTGGAGAAATCACTACTCCAGTGGACCTCATTTCCATCAAAGAAGCGGCGAGACGTATGTGTGTATGCAAACAAACGGTGTACAACTTAATCCATGCGAATCAAATCAGGGAAATTCGTTACACCTCACGTTTATCCTATGTAAAATGGAGTGAAATAGTGAATCATTTCAATCACAACAATCCGAAGATTCCGCAAATCACGTTGCCGAAAGGTAAACAGCCGTTGCGCAGGGAAGTAATTGCAAAATTCGAAAAGGCAACGGCAAAAGCAAAACTCAAGGAATCAACTCCGCTGTGGCTAACGCCACAGCAAGTATGCGAAAGATACGATTTATCATCAATCAATATTGTCTACGCTTATGCCAGTAAATTTCATATAGTTAAAAAGAAAGTCCACCGGCATACATTGTATTCAAGCAAAGCCTTTGATGCCGTATTAGAACCTTATCCCGATAAAACGATGCCATCCGGGTATATAACCATAAAAGAGGCTTCACTGAGATACAATCTTTCTCTTACAGGAGTCCGAAAGAGACTTGACATTTTAGGTGTTAAATATACATGGTTTCAGAAATCGATTATTTTTCAGGAAGATGAGTTTGTGAAAAAATCCAAGAGACTTGAAATCGCCTGACAATTACCGCATTACAAAACACAAATAATTGATTGTATGGTTAGTAATAAATAACTTGCAATCCCAAAAAAATATAACATGAGAAGAGTAAAAGTTACAGTTCGCAGCCGTCCGATTTCCGGAGATCGACGCACGCTCTATCTTGATTATTACCCGGCAGTCCGCATTCCCGAAACGATGAAAATGATGCGGCAGGAAACATTGGGCATGTACCTGTATGATAAGCCGAAAAACCAGATTCAGAAACGGCATAATGAATCCACGCTTGCACAAGCGGAAGCTATACGCTGTCTCCGCGTCCAAGCTGTCATCAATGAAGAGTTTGGTTTTCTGGATAAACAACGCCTGAATACGGATTTTCTTGAATATTTCCGCAAAGAAACCCTCATGCGGAATTGTAGTTGGGCAAGTTGCTACAAACACTTCAAGACATTCGTGGGCGGTAAATGTACTTTTGCCCAGATCAATGTCGATTTATGCGTGAAATTCCGGGAATATCTTCTGAAAGCTCCCCGCTTTGATACTTCCGCCAAAGCACTTTCCGTCAATACGGCTTCGGGTTACTACCGCAAATTCCGGGGTTTGCTTGCCATCGCATTACGCGACAAACTGCTGCAGGAAAATATCAATTTGTATCTGGACCGTATCGATGTAAAGCCCAACAAAATTGAATTTCTCACCCAGCAGGAATTGCTCAATCTGTCGAAGGCTCCTTGTGAAATTCCCGTACTCAAAAAAGCGTCGCTTTTCTCATGCCTAACTGGATTGCGATATAGCGACGTGCAGCGCCTCGAATGGAGCAATATCGTTCCGAATCTCGAAGGCACGGGGTATAATATCCGTACACGGACAAAGAAAACACAAGCGGAAATATCTCTGCCGCTAAGTCCGGATGCCTTGGAGCTATGCGGAGAGCGTAGTGACGGCGTAGTTTTCATCGGACTTAACCGCAACATGCTCAATGCTCCTCTGCGCCGGTGGATCTCCGAAGCTGGAATTACAAAACATATCACTTTCCATAGTTTCCGGCACACCTACGCCGTGCTTCAGTTGGCAAGCGGGACCGATATTTACACCGTAAGTAAAATGCTCTCGCATAAGCATGTTACAACGACAGAAATCTACCTCGACCTGCTTGAAGAAACCAAGAGTAAAACCATCGGCCGCATTCAAATCCATAAAGATCACGATCCGGATGCAGCATGAAGAAATAGTACTAACCAATAAAATGTTTAGAAATGGACGAATCCACTAATTTGACATTCAACGACCTGCCGCAGGCAGTATGAATGATAGCGCAAGAACTGAAAGAACTCCGGGAAATGGTCGCGGTATTACAGCCTCCGAAACCCACGCGCCGGCCAATTCTTATCGATGAAGCCTGCAAGATTCTCGGTAAAGCCAAACCTACCGTATATACACTGTCCCGCTTAGGTGAAATTCCCAGTTGCAGACAGGGCCGAAAGGTTTATTTCTACGAAGATGAACTGCTTGAGTACATCAATTCCGGAAAAGTTACTACAGCCCGGGAAATACGGGAAACCGCAGAGCAGGCGCTATACAAAGGCACTCGACGCCGATAAATGATGAATACGGCAGAGACCTCACCATCGAATCAGGTGGTGAGGTTTATTGTTGTCTTAGAAATCTGATTTAAGTTAAAGCTTAAGTTAAAAGAAAGCCCAAAACACATTGTGCATCTTTGCCGTACAAAACGACAACCAACAAGCGGTGAAACAATGGATTCGGAACAACAGTTCAAAGAGATCAGAACCTTATGCGTTCTGATGATAGACAAGCTGGATAAGATTTCGGCTGAATTTCGGGAAATGTTTGGCGCACATAAACGAAACTCCGATGATATTATACTCGATTATCAGGATGTATGTCAGATATTGCATATCAGTCTCAGGCATTTGCGCCGACTGGCAAATTCGAATGAATTACCGGGCTTCAAAATCGGCAGACGGCGTTTCTGGCGTAACTACGACGTGCAGGAATATATTCGCAAGATAGAAAAAAATAAGAATCGCTAATCATATAAGTTATGCCCAAAGAACCAAAGTATAAACTCATCGAAGAAGAAACGCTTCGGGAACTCTTATCCACACAGTTCCAACTCAGCTATTCTATTATCCTGCTCAGCTACATTTGCCAGAGAAATAAACTCGACACGACCCTTACTGCAAACGAAGCGGGTGGCATCATAAAATTATCTCCCCGCCAGATAAATGACGCCCGCAACCGCTGCCTGATACGGGCTGTAAACTGCGGGACATGCAAGCTATACAGCATCTTCGACCTTGCCATGCTTGCTGCGAACCTACACCGGAAACGGATGATTTCAAGTTTGAGACACGTAACCACCTATTCTGCTCAAACACCCCGGGAATCCAAATAATTCCCTCTGCTTTTTCTTTTTAAACTCACCTTTCGAAGGGACAGACCGCTTGTGAAAGCCGTCTGTCCCGCTTTTTTATATTCTTATCCTAATTTAAAAATAATGCTTAAAAAACCACATAAATATGTTAGCACGATTCGGAGGCCCACTATATGTCACAGACGACTATATTCCTGGGATATATACTGAAATTTTCAACATACTGATACTCTCTGCCAGCCCCTCGGAGGTTCAACGACAATTACTACAGTTATGCTCCCGAAAAGGACATCAGAACCCCTATAATTATTTTAAATGGGGATTTTCGGGGTCCTATTTCTGGCTGCAGCAACGATTATCATACTGTTCAAAGGAGTGCTTTGCATTCAAACATCTGACGATAATGACTTATTCCCGGATTAATAAGCTCTTTATCAATAATTAATTCTCTAAGCGAAAATGACTTATGGTAAAAGAACCTTTATATCTGCCCGGTGATAAGCAGGAACTCTTCGACCGTTATTTGGATAAAACGGCTCATGCCGACCTGATTGAACGCCTCCGTGTTATCACCGGAGCCCTTCAAAACAAACTTACACCGCAGAAACTCCGACTACACCGTATCGATCGTACCGACGCAATAACCTTGTTCCACGAGCGACAAAAGCTCACAAAGAAAATGTTTCAAGCAGTAGTGACAGATTTTGCCGTGCGTGTCTGTACGAACCAGATTGAAATCTGCACGCAGCAATTCTATGAAGCGCCTCGCGGGAAAGAAGCCGAGCATATTGCGGCGTCCCGAATTCCCGACTTATGTGACGATACGGAGCTATTGGAACAAATGTACGAGTGGTGGAAAAACCTTCTTCCCGGCCAGAAAAAAGGCATTGCCAAAACCTTCGATGATGACTTTAACCCCGAATGGTGCTTCCGGGACAAAGAAGAAGAAACCATCCAATGTATTGATGCCTGCTGGCGCAGCTTGCCCTTGGAAACGCGCATAGATATATATCACTATTGTGTTTGACACACATAAAACTTAAATCCACCTTTTTGAACGTGAGACACACGTAAAACTGTACAACGAGCCTATGATAAAACCCACCGTTGTAAACCTGCCGCAGAGTTTGAATCAAGCCTCCGGTATAATCTTTCATTTTGCCGGGAGCCATGCGCTCCCGGTTCTTTTTTCCAGTAAAGCATTTCAACATTTACCTTTTAATTCCAATCATTATGTCTAAGAAAATCAATCCGGCAATCGCAGCCGCAGCAGAAACCATCGCACCGGAAGTAGCCCTTGTAGCAACTACCGCAATCGCGCCTTTTCAGGCCATTTCGATGAATCTCGACATCTCTCTGATCGACCCGTCGCCGCTCAATCCCCGAACGATCTTCTCCGATGAAGGGATTCAGGAACTTTCCGACAGCATCCAAAAGTACGGATTGCAATCGGAGATTCTGGTCCGCCCCAAGAACGGGCGTTACGAGCTTATCTTCGGAGAACGCCGTCTTCGTGCCTCAAAGAAGGCAGGACTGACGACCATTCGGGCAAAGTGTGAAGATTTGTCCGACAGTGAAGCGAAGATTCGAGCTTTCATCGAAAATCTGCAGCGCGAAAACCTCACCCCCATTGAAGAGGGTGATGCCTTTGTGCGCCTGCTGGACGAACCCGACATGACTGTGAAGCGGCTTTGCGCCGATCTGGGCAAAAGCGAAGGTTACGTGCGAACACGCATTAACCTTATGAAGCTGATCCCGGAGGTTGTCGAGCTGCTCAACAACAAAGAAATATCCCTCGAAATCGCAAAGGAATTTGCGAACTACAGCAAGGATATTCAGCAGACCGTTTGCAAGGATCATTTCAAGGAAAACGGTTATTTCAGTTGGCGCGGCATCTCAGCCAAAGAATTCTCGGAACGGTTGTATTCAAGATATATGACCCAACTCGACAATTACAGCTTCGACAAGACAGAATGCAACACCTGCGAGTTTAATACCCTTCAGCAGAAGGTGCTTTTCTCCTTCTGCTCAGACTGCGGCGGATGCCAGAAAACATCCTGCCTGCAGGCAAAGAATGAAGCGTATATGGTAAAGCGGAGTGTAGATCTGATTACCAACGATCCGCGCGTGCATCTGATGAAAACCACTACCAGCAACAAAGCCGTCGTAGACCAACTGACGGAGATGGGACACGATATTTCGGACCTTGAAAAGTCGGTTTACAATTACGACAACGGCCCGCGAATGCCGCAAAAGCCGGATGCCGAGGAATCAGGGGATGCCGATGACTACCAGTGTGCGTTGGAAGAGTACGAGAAAGATCTGGAGAGGTTCAAGGAAAGATGTACCGAGCTGGAATACAGCGTCACGGAAGGAAAGGTTCTCAAATATGCCGTTATCGAAGATACGGATGTTAAAATCTACTATGAGAAAGTCCGCGCAGAGACAACGACACAAAACGGTGTAACCGTTACCACCGTACCCGTGGTACCTGCAAAGGACCTCAAGCAGAAAGATGAACGAAACCACGAGATTTGCATCACGCACATCACCAAAGAACTCAAAAAGGTCCTCCACTGCGAAAAGAAGGATTTCCCCAAGACGGAAATTACACCCCGGGAACAGCAATTTTTCCATTACATTCTCCTGAGCAAAATTTCAGATAAGCACCGGGAAATACTGGGTCTGAAAACCGACTATTCGTCCAAGACAACCGAACGGATGAAATATGCCGCAAACCTCACAGACGAACAGAAAACGATGCTCATGCGTATGACGATCATGTCTTACTGCGACGACATGTACGAGTACAACTGCAAACCCGATTCGGCGAACAGCGCGATCATCACCGAATTTTCCACCCTGCACTTCCCGGATCAGGCCAATCCTATCATTGACCGGTACAAAGGCATTTTCGAAAAACGCCATGTCAACCTGGTTAAGCGCATCGACGCTATCGAGAAACAAGCCGAGAACATGCGCATTCAATCGATGTTCGAAGCCGGGGCCCTCTGGAAAATGCCGGACGGCACTATTCTTAACATTCTGACCGGCGAAATCCTCGACGAAAACGTGGTTTTCCATGCCCTGCCGGATGCCGAAATCCCGGAGTATCCGATCGAAGAACAACCGGAGGGCGACTTCCCCGAACCGGACATTGAGGAACCCCAGACCGAGGATGAGCCCGAAGGAGAGTATCCGGATGACCCCTATGAGTTCATCCCCTTTGAGGACGCTGCCATGAAGACGGGCAAAGGCCAGAAGTCCAAGGCAAAATCCAAGGCGAAACCGAAGGCCAAGACGATGCGTATTTCTCCCAAGAAAACCAAACTCGCAGCCTGATATACATCACACACTTATCGAAGGGGACGGATTAATCCGTCCCCTTTTTATTTTTTATGTACGGGAAACACAGACCCGCCGTACACGGGCAATCCTAATGAATAAACACACAAACCCTCGTGCAGCGCTATTTGCACAACGTGTCCGGGGATCACTCGAATGCTACCGGAGCCTGCATCTGGTAACATACGATTACGGCTCATCGCCGTCATTGGCCTATTGGATCGGAAAGCAGAAAAGGGCTGCCGAAAATCTACACTTTCTATCCAATGGTATACGATTGAAGTACATCGCTGAGCTTAGGCAAAAAACCTCCATTCTCTACCGTGCGAAGTACCGGTTACAAAGGCAACTGCAGCGAGTTGCCGGCAGTGTGATGGCGTAAATCATCCATCAGATTCACTGATCCTGACATTCAATTTTGAATTAAAATCTGAAATCAATATGACAAAAATCGGAAAGACCATGATTACGGTCAAAGGCGAAATCCATCCGGTAGAGATACATTATAACCGGGAACGAAAATTCTTTTACCGGGGTGTGCCCGATGAAGTTATCGCACTCTCGTCGTTCAGAAACCGAGACTATGCCAGTGAGAAAGAACTTACCCAAGCCCTGAGCATCGCACTGGAACAGTACCATGAGAAAATCAAAGTCCAACGCAAGATGATCCTCTATACTCTCTTTGGATCTTCCGCTCTGATCCGGGAACGAATCGAACAGGGCATGTACGGCGGGCAAAAAGAAGGTGTGAGTTCAAAGTTCGAGACTTTAATGTATGCACAATATCTGTTCGGATTTAATTTCGACATATTATTGGAAGTAAGCGAACAAAGAGTCGAATATTACTATATGAAGGAAGATGGCACAGCCGGACGTCGCATGTCACGACCTTTTAATAGCCAGATGTGCCTCATTGAATGGACTCCCCAACGAGAGCAGTTTTTCCGGGATATGGCCTCCCAACTACAAAAACTCATCTGCTCGGTTTCTGAATTCTTCGACAAGCCGGACATGCTGGAACTGATTGACAACGAGATCGTGCGGTTATTGAAGTAATAATAGCCGGACCCAACCTCTCCGGTTGGGCTTGTTTCCACACCCAATACATGATCGACCATGCAGACTGACATTCTCTCATACGATAAATACTTGGTTCAGTTCAGCGGCGGAAAAGACAGTTCCGCCGTTTTTCTTTACTTGCTCGAAGAAGGGGTTTCGCTTAACAAAATCGAACTTTGGCACCAAGACATCGACGGCTGCGGGGTGGCTTTCTTCGACTGGAAAATAACCCGCAATTACTGTCGCTGTTTTGCCCATGCTTTCGGAGTGCCTCTCTATTTGCAATGGAAAGAAGGCGGATTCCAACGGGAACTCTTGCGCAAGAATGCACGCACGGCCCCAACCTGCTTCGAACTTACGGATGGTACGGTGGCCTGCAGCGGTGGGAAACGCGGTAATCCCGGAACCCGGATGAAATTCCCGCAGCTCTCAGGCAGCCTCAGAACCCGATGGTGCAGCGCCTACCTGAAAATCGACGTTTGCACGGCCGCAATCGTAAATCAAAGCCGGTTCAAGGGGTGCCGCACACTGGTACTCTCCGGGGAACGGGGTGAGGAATCTCCCCAGCGTGCCCGATATGCAATATGGGAACGGGACCCCTCCGATCTGAGAGAAAGCCTGAAAAATGCTCGCCTTGTAGACCGCCACCGGCCCATCCGGGATTGGCCGGAAAAAAAGGTTTGGGCAATACTGGAGAAATACCGCATTCGCGTACACCCATGCTACTACATGGGCTGGTCCCGGTGCAGTTGCCTGTTTTGCATATTCGGGAATGCCGACCAGTATGCCAGTGCTGCGTGCATAGAACCTTTGCGTATGCAGCAGCTTATCGACCTTGAACAGGTCCTCGGATGTACTGTGAAACGTAACAAAACACTCCTCGATTTATGTAAAACCGGGAGACCTTATGCAGCCATTGATGAACAGCTCCGGGTACTTTCTTCGCAGGAGTATTATGACCTCCCGGTTATCATGCCATCGCGCGAGAAATGGATATTACCGGCCGGGGCTTTCGCCAAAAAGTAAATCGACGCAAAAAATTAATCACATGACAAGAACAGAATACTTACAACGCCCCTTAATCAAAGACGTTGTTTATGAAATCACCCCTGACAAAATCCGGGTATCAAACACCAACACCGTGTTTGTTGAAGCTCGAAACTGCCGACGGCTAACCCTGCAGGAGGTACGGCAGCATTTTCGGGAACTGCAGCAAGCTGCCAAAACATCTGGGAAAGTACGTTTGAAAGGCGTTACCAGATTTATGCCTGCGATCCGCGACCTTTATCCGAAATACTGCGCTGCCTGCGACAATATTGAAGGTCGCTTTAAAGAGCTGGCCGAACTCGTCCGTCGTATGCAGAAAGATGGAATTCATCAAGGGTATATATACGATGAACTTTTCGATGCCATCATCGAAAAACGGAGCGAAATCACACGGTGTAAATACTGTGACAATGACTATTATTCCCAATTTCTATATTATGATAAGCGAGTCTGTGATGCACTTCAGGACAGGCCGTGGGAGAATGAAGAATTTGCAGACTGCAATATAGTCGTTGCCTAAACTGCAAAACATTTACTCAGAACAAAAGTATAATATCATTAAAATCCACCTCCATGAAATCCATGGAAAATAAAACTTTAGAAGAGTTAGATAACTTGGAAAACGACTACATCGCCCGGCATTGGGACACGCGCGGTCGGCACGAATCGGATATGGAACTCAACGACATCGCCCGTGCGAAAATTGCGGCAGTAAAACGAGATCATGGAATCTGCTTTTTAGCCAAATTTAACCCCGCCAATACCGAATCTATCTTCGTGCCCTATGATGGCAGACTGATTTATAACTTCGAATACGACATCGCCGTACCCGTGGAAGATGAAGAACTGAGGCGTCTTTTAATTTTGTTGAATGATCGGCAAGCCCAGAACTATTCATCCATCATGGAACGAATATTTAACAGGGCCAGCGAAATCGGAGGTGTAGTGCTTATGTGGGTATAGCTAAATCATCATTCTACAAACTCATGGAAAAACAATCCTCTGCCCGGAAACGCCGGGCATCCGCTCTCTGCAGCCAGCAACATCATCCTCGGGATGATCCTTCGCACCATAATCCGACCATGAATCATATACAGAGAATTCAAAGTCCTTTTCCCGGGCTATGGCCCGACGGGAAGCTGAGATGTATCGATTCAGCCACAACCAGAAAGACTGGTGTCGAAATTCGTGGTATCCTTGATATTCTGGTGGACCTGAACATCACAGGACTCTACACGGCATTCTTTCATTTCCATGCACACGTTGGAGAACTCGAAATCATTATTTTCCAAGGCCGCTGGAGTATTTTCAAAAGTCCTGTGTGGCAAGTTCAGATAGATTGCCGGGAGTATCCTTTGATTAATATTAATACCGGTCAGCCGTTTTATGTCCCAGCTTTCCTTGAAATGCTTATTCTATGGGTCCAGTGACAATTTCCCGAATAGATTTAATCGAATCGAAGATAATCATGCATATATCTCATCTAACTCATGCTTAATCTCGCAGAGCGCAAGATGCAAATGATTGGCAACCGTTTTATGCGATATATTCAATCTATGAGCTATCTCGTGGTAATTGAGCCCATCGCGCCTGCTCATCAGAAAAACATTATACCTCTGCCGAGGCATTTTACGAACCAGCATGCGAACATGACTTTCAATTTCGGAAGCAAAGTAATATGCCTCGATCTGTGATATTCTTGGCTCAGGCTTGAGATGTGATCGGTAATTACGCTCCACGGCATACCCCCTGAGATAATCGAATGCGGCATTTTTTCCGATATGGTATATATATGCCCGGAATGAATTTATTGCCTTCATCTGTTTCCGAAGAATCCAAATCTTTATGAAGATGTCTTGCACGATGTCCTCTGCAGCAACATCCGATTTAATAATAAATGCAATATATTTTTTGAGTCCCGGCTGGTATCTCGTAAACAAAATTCGGAACGCTTCGTGATCTCCGGACGATAACCGGATTAATCTTTCTTTGTCGTCATCATACTCCATGTAACACCCACAAATTAGTAATATAATCAGACAAAAAGGCTTCCATTCTCTGATGTACAAAGAATGGAAGTCTTTTTGCCTCTTGAATGATAAATTACATCACCTCGTCATAAGATGTCCTAACGTAGACTTAGACGAATATTTGGGGATTATTTCAGTTTGAGTATTTTTTACTCACCGACACAAATCCTGATCATTTCGTGTATCTATATTTTCCAGAATGCTGTAATTGACTCCCAATAAAACAAAAATACATTTATTTACCGGATTATTGTACCCGATGCCGATTGCATAACGTTTTTATTTTAAACACAATTTTGATCTGCGTTGACTTGCTTATCATGCGAATCAACCAATTCGGGAAATATATGCTATATCAACGGTTATCGAAGTGTTTATAAACTCCGCAAAGGTCCCATATTGCCCGAATCTCATCACACTGTATCTCAACCTTTACGGAATCTGAATTAATATCGTGGAGACATAGACAATCTGATGCAGAGCCTTCACCGACAATACACAACAAACGAATCCGGGACGAAATAACATAGTAAATCCTGCCGAAAATAATTGAATCTACAGTGATTTGCCGAAGAAACAGGATCGTGTGTTGGAGATATTTCTCAGACATTGTATCGTTGCCCTCAAAATATGCTGCGACTTGTGCCCCGTTTGCTACCATCTCGGAAATGACCAGCTCTCTTTCAGGTCTTTTTTTCATTGGACAGTCTATCGACCAAACCGAATTATAATACGGAACACGCATTACACCGGGAATGCCATCCACGTCATCGATGCCAAACATCAGCCATGGAATCGAGTATTCCGGAAACTTCTGATTAATTCTCCGGGCGACATCGATGCTTATCTTGTTGTTACCCCGCTTTATCTGATAGAGATTTTCCCCGCGCAACAGACCGATATGTTTTGCTAAATAATTAGTTGACATATTGACATCCTTCAGCACCGTTTCAATCCGCCGCCAACAATCATTGTTCTGTTTTGCCATTTATGGTGTAATTTTCCGAATTTTAATTCCGTACAGCAGATTGCTCCAATTTCCGGATACAAATTAAGTAGAGGATTCAGATAACATATAATGCAGAGCAAGCTGCTTATAGCTATAGTAATAGAACGGTTATAAGATAGCTAAAAGTTTTGATTATTGATACGGTCAAAACCGTATGCAGACGATTAATGGTAGCATTTTTGCAGGTTTTAAGTTATGCGATCCTGCCATAAAAAAAGTGAGCGGGGCCCTTGCAATCAGCGAGGTACTTGGAGGAAACCCGAAGCAATGCAAGTGAAAATGCCCACGCCCACATATCGTAGCGTAGTAATATACCACAACCGGGCGTGGGACACACGACCCGTCGGGCTACTTTTCACTTCGTCACTTCTAAAAAAACCTCCAAGTTTTCTCTGAACGAAGGCGTCGCCTATTGGCGGGACGCACTTCAAAGGTAATACTAAAAACTTATTCAGCCAATATTGGACGATTTTTTTGTTCCGTAGTATAGTTTTCGCTATTCACTATTCAACCCCGTCAACTTAGGTAGTCACGAATAAATTGAAATCTCCCGTTCTGAAATCCATACCGCTACAGGACGATTTTTCGACTTTTTCTGCTTGTAATCTCAATGTAAGTAAAATTATTTTTTAATACATTGAATACCAGCATGGTTTAACGGCTAATGTAAGGTTGTTGCAGCTTGGTGTTTCGGGATTTATCTGCTAACTTTGAAATACACGTCGGCTGATAAACCTATGGAAAAGATGTCGCTCAAAAAAGGAATAATCTGCATCCTCATTTTGCTTTGCGGATTCCCATTGCATCCGGCCGACGGCCAACAGGCCTGCCGGACGCTGAACCCTGTGCAGGTCGAATCCCGCAGCCGGCATTACCGGCAGGCATATCTCGAAATGGCCGATATGCTCGACGGCAAAATTCCCTTGAGCATAAAACGTGCGGTCTTCCTTGCGGAGTGGGCCTACCTTGACGGCGACCTCGATTATGATGCCTATTGCTATGGTATAGATACGGCCGTCGCGTTTTTGCAAAGGTTCATTGTGGCAAACGGACTCGAACGCTATAAGACCGGGAAGAATCTGGCGCTCACGGAATACTTTTTTCGTCCTTATTCCGGGAACGGGCATAAACCCTTCACCTACGATTTCGACGATACCGGGGGCCAAGCCGATTTTACGAAACAGTTCGTAACCAAAGTCATGCGGACGCACAGCGGGCAGTGTCGTTCCCTGCCGATGTACTACAAGGTGTTGGCCGAGACCCTCGGCGCCGAAGCATATATCGCGTATGCCCCTGCCCATGTGTTTATCCGCTACCGGAACGAGGATAAGATGTATCCCGAAGAGTGGGTGAACGTGGAACTTACCACGCACCAGATTACCCCGGAGTTCTTTTACAGGGAGCATTTCGAGATCAGCGACAAGGCCATCGAGAACAAGATCTATCTTACTCCTCTGACGGATCGTGAAACCGTTGCGGCGCAGCTTGCCGACCTCGCGTTCGGATATTGGAACAAATTCAAATGTTACGACGAATTCACCCGATGCTGCACGGAGAAATCGCTGGAATACTATCCGCAGCACCCCAAAGCGTGCATTATTCTGGGCAAGTCTCTCGATGCGGCCCTTGTAAAACATCTGAAGGAAAACGGGTATAAGGAGGACGCTTGCACCCGGCAGATTGAAGCGCAATCGGCCGCTCTTTACGAAAAACTGAAAGCATTAGGCTGGGAAGATATGAGCGAGGAACTGCATGACAAACTCGAAAAAGGCAACGAAGAGGGGATGAAAATGCAGGAAGCAACCACCCAATAAACTGCCGATACAATAACCCTTAAAATTATACGATTATGAAACCTAAACTTTTGACCTCAGCGATTTGCATTATCGCATTATTTTCAGTAGATTTGACATACGGCTATCATCCGATTTCACCGTATGCGTATTGTATGGGAAATCCTATTCGATTTGTCGATCCTGATGGACAGGATGTTTGGGAAATGGATTATAATGGAAGGGTAAAATGGATAAGCCAAAGTGAAGAACATACCATGTATGCTCTAAACAAGGATGGTAATAGAACTGGACAATCCATTACGATCCAAGACAGAGCTATTTTTGATGGCCTTACGGCCACAGGAGAAGCAAGCGATTATGCGGCGAGCTTTACAGGAGGAAATCCTACCGAATTAGCTTCAGTCTTTCTTTTTGGCGCAGATAACTCAAATGCTGAATGGAGATTTAGCCGGTATGACGAAGGCAATGGAGACCAATATGCGATTGGAACCGTTCATAATGATGGTTTGGCAATTTCGCCCGAACAGATGGGGTTTGCACGCGAAAACGAGATCGCTTTTATCCATTCGCATCCCGGAAATTATAAATCGGTAACAGGTCCGTTTAGTGAGCATAGCAGCATGGGGTCGCTGCCCGGTGGGAGAATAATACAACCGTCCGACTCTTGGAATGTTTACAATAACTCCGACCGTTATCCGGGTAACAGGAACTCATTCGTGTATTTTCCGAATTCCAGTAATATATATCATGTACGAGGCGTGCAGGCACCTGCATTAATACGAAATGTGAGTAACCACAATTACAATGGTAGGAAACTATTTTGGGGAACACTTAATGGCAGATAATCTATGAAAAAAATCGTTTTATTATTCACTGTGTTAGTACTTTTTGCTGGATGTAAACACAGGAAAGCTATTCGAGTGGAAGATGAAACACCACAAAATAGTGAGGAATCTTTTGTTTTACATCCCACAATAATGGCTGCTATTAAGGAATTTGGATTGAGTAACCATACGGACAGAATCTATGCAGTTTATTTTACCGATACGAATGACGGATTTACCATGCTGAAGCAAGATACGCTTATCTACCTGTCATTTTTGGAAGAAACACCCTTAATTGATGCAAATTACAAAGGTATATTGGATATAGATTCCCTTTCGGTTGCAATTTTTGATAAAAACAGTTGTGGAAATAATTTTTATGATTCGACAAAACTTTCCACTATCCCGTTGAGTAACCTGAAAAAAATCCCCGAACACGAAATTAAACCTGTAGCCGCATGGGGAGTACAGGCGGATAGTATAATAAGATGGGTCGCTCCATAATGACGGAGTGCAACAAAGCGGGAGAACTTAGCGGTAACTTCTTTTACGGCTGACAATAATTTGTCAGCCTTTTCCTCTCCCTACCTCCAATATGGTCGAATACACTTTTAAAGAACGAACAACAGAGGATTGATAAACTAATTGAATAGCTACAATCCGAGATTTTGTTGTTCCGCAACCGGTTCAATAATTCCTTCGTCAAAAGGATCTCCATAGTTGAACTTCTGCCTCACGGGCCATGCCGTCATTTCTTCTTCGGGATATACCGTGAGCAGATCAGTGACGGCTTCCTTCGAAGCGATCGTCGGATCGAGCCACAAACGCTCCTGCTCCGAAGTGAGTATCTTCGGCATCCGGAAGGGATTACTGCCGCCGTTGTGGATCTTACGCATCATGGCGTTGGCATCGGTCGTAATCAAGACGAACGACAGCACCTTCTCTCCGGTCTGGGGATTCGTCCATTCGTCCCAAAGCCCGGCGATCGAGAAAATTTCCTGATCCTTTAAAGTGGTATAGTAGTACTGCGCCTTTCCGTTCGGCAGTCTGTGCGGCTCGAAAAATCCGGTTACGGGAATGATGCACCGGTTATGCTGCCACAGCATTCGCCACGGCCACTTCTCAAAAAGGGTTTCGGCCCTTGCGTTTTTGAACAGGTTTTCCCGGTTATAACGTTCTGCATCCTCAGGCTTCGCCATTCGTGGAATCAGCCCCCATTGCATTACTTGGAGTTTGTCGCTCCCGGAAACAATGACACATTGCGGCTCGGCGTAAGCGGGAATGACGTATATATCCTCGGCCAATCGAATGTCGTAGACACTAACCTTGTGTTCGGGGCCGGCTTCCTGCCTGGCCCTTTCTTCCTGTTCCTGCTCGGCGAGTATCTGCCGGGCTGCTTCGATAATATCCAACTGCTTGCCGTACTTTTTAGCTACGGCTGCCGCATTTGCTGATAGAGAGGTGAAGAAACACATAAACAAAGATTCTTTACAAATTTAGATGGCAATATCTATCCGGTCACTCCATTTGGTCGTAGGACATTTCGAAAGCATTTCGCGCCGCAGCCGGGTGTTATTCTGCCCGGTCAACTCCGCGCCCAGCACCACAAGCCGGCTGTCGAGGTTCAGCGGACCGTTCACCTCGTCCACGGCAGCCTGCAGGCGTCGTAATTGCTCGATGTTGGGCTCCTGATGAAACATGTTAAGCTGCATCGCTTCGGCCGGAATAAGGTCCGAAAGAGTTACCGTCGCCCGTTTGAACAGGAACGGTCTCTCACCGAGAGAATAGGTCGGCCAGATCGCTTTGAGCAGCGTCATGGCATACGGGATCATCTCAAACGTATTGTCCGTAGGTACGGGGAACTCAATCTGCAGCCCCCGGTAGGTCTGCCGCTGGTATTCGTTGAAGGGATTTGTTTCGATACCGACGTAGATGCGCCGGGCATAGGAATGCTGGTCGCGGAGCTTGCGGGCCGAGGAGCTGAGGTAACGGACCACGGCGGCCTTTACCTCGTTGAAATCGGAAGTCATTTTCCCGAATGCCCGCGACGTGCATATCTCCTGCTTGTCGGGCGGCGCCAGTTCCAGACTGATGCAGGGCGTCCCGTTCATCTCGCGCCAGAGGCGATCGCACACAACGGTCATGTTCTTGCGCACCCATTCGCGCGGCAGAACGGAGAAATCGTAGGCCGTGCGGATGCCCATCGCCGTCAGCCGCTTTTCATGCCGCCGTCCGATGCCCCACACATCGCCTATAGGCAGCTTTTTCAGCGCTTCCACGCGCTTTTCTTCCGTGTCGATAATGTAGAGCCCCCGCCGGGCATCGTCCGTCTTGGCGAGCTTGTTTGCGGCTTTGGCCAATACCTTCGTCGGGGCGATACCCAGACAGATCGGGATGCCGATTCCGCGCCGGGTGGAGCGAATGATGTCGCGCCCCAGCTTCTCGAAATCGAATCCTTCCATCCCCGTGAAATCGAGGAACCCTTCGTCGATGCTATACCGCTCATAATTCGGGGTGTAAGATGAAAATATACTGTGCATACGGTTACTCAAATCCCCATAAAGCTCGTAGTTAGAAGAGAACGTGACGATGCCGTGTTCCCGGATGGTGTCCGTTATCTGAAACATCGCGTCACCCATCTTGACGTATTTCTTCGCCAGCCGGTTCATGGCTATCGCACAGCCGTCATTGTTCGAGGCTACGATGATAGGCTTTCCGTAAAGCCACGGCTGAACGGATTCCTCGCAGGAGCAGTAGAAAGAATTTCCATCGGCAAGGCCGACCATCTGACGGGGATTCAGGGGCAATAGTTTCTGACTCATTTCTTACCTCCCTTCTTTACCCTTAATTGCCGGATGGAATGGGTTACGATACCCCAGAGCAGGCGTTCATTGTCTTCGGTAATTTGAATTGGAGCGTAATCCTTGTTGCCGGGCATCAGCCAGATCTCCCCGTTGTCGCGCAATTCAACGTATTTCATGGTGAAACCCTCGGTAGTGACGCATACGGCAAGGTCTCCCCACTGGGGTTCGAGCATCCGGTCTACAATCACCGAATCGCTGTCCTCGATGTCGTCGTCAATCAGGGAGAGGCCCTTTACCTTTCCGAAGAAGGTGCTGACCGGGTTGGGAATCAGCTCTTCGTTCAGGTCGATAAGCCCCTCGGCGGAAACATCGCTCTCCGGAAAAAACGAAGCTCGGATCGCCCGCCGCTCGAACAGCGCGGGTTGTTCCTTCTGCGGCAGGCGGTCGATAAGGCGTGTGCGCCGTCGCTTGAACCTCCGGACTTTGATGACGACCGTAACGACGCCCAGCACCCGCGCTTCGGTTTCGCCGTCGACAGGAAGCGTGTCGTCCGTTCCGCCGCCGAGAAGCCATAGCTCGCGCCCCTTTTTGCGGATGTATTTCAGCACGCGCTCGCCGCAGACCTCGCAGAGTGCGAGGTCCCCGGTATGCGGGGCAAGGCTCGTGTCGAAGAGGATGCCGTCGCCCTGTTCGAGTTCTTCTTCGACCATATAGTAGTCCCGAATGCGGGCATAGTAGGTCGCACCCGGATTGAGTATTAGGACTTCGTTCAGGTCGATGCGGTCGCCGATATAGTCCGTGGCCGGCGAGGGGAATCCCGCCGGAATTCCCTCGCTGACGTAGGGCAGCGATTTGGCCTTTACCGTAACAAGTCCGTATATATCGAAATGAATATTCATTAGATACAGTTATGGCGCAGGGAATACAATGGCAGCACGCAATGCTATCGGGCATTGTGTTGTCATTTCATCAATTATTTAAGCCGGCCGTATACCGACAATGTACATGATTGGAAGTTGCGTCCTTTCCGTAGTACTCTCCTGCGGAGTTTATGTGCAAAAATAACGGAAAATTTCGTGCCTATGTTGTGTGAATCTAAAAGATACTACAAGGCACACATACTTTCCAGCACTTTTATTATGCTTTGAGGTCCATTTTTATTATCTTTGGTCGTCACCTTGCATTCTTCTATGATAAACGGAACAAACAGAATACTGACAATCATTATCCTGATCATTGGGATAAGTACTGGATGTTCGGGAAATAAAACCGTCGAATCGCAGTTGTCCCGAGCCGAGCAGGTGATGCAATCATTGCCGGACAGTGCCCTTCGAATCATTGAAAATATCGATACAGACGATATTTCACGCCGTAGTACCCGTGCCCGCTATGCACTCCTGTATTCCCAGGCCCTCGACAAGAATTACATCGATCAGACAAATGATTCACTCATTCGTATCGCCGGTAAATACTACCGTTCACAAGGCAATATACGAGCCCAAGTTCTTACAGGTTACTATCATAGCAGAATTTTATGCAATAACGGAGATTATACACGGGCACTGTTACTTCTCCTGCGAATAGAAGATAAAGCTCAGGAGTTGAACGATCCTTACTTGCTGGGTATGTTATATCATCAAATCAGCGAGATATATACCACACGCTATGATTACCCCAATAAATTGAAATTCGCACAACAGGCATACGACAGCTATCTCAGTGCTGGTCTGAAAAATCATTGCGGGTATGCACTTTTCGATATTGGCGAAGCATACTTCAACTTGGAAGACTATGACAATGCTTTCGAAAACTATAAAAAATCACTCTACATAGCTATTGAAGAACAGGATTCAGTTATGCAGCGTTCCTGTCTCAGCAATATCGCAATGGCATGCGTTGGGCAACGTGAACCCGAAAATGCGATTGCGGCGTTATGGCAGATTAAGCAACAACTGCATGAAGATTGGGATGACCAAGAATATATCTCTATGGCTAATGCTTATCTTATTGCCAATCGACTGGACAGTGCGCAATATTACCTGAACATGGCCGAAATTCGGCATGATGACGATCCTATTGCTATTGCACGATTGAAAAGCGCAGCAGCACGAATTCATATCAGAACCCGCGAATTGACGAAAGCCGCAACTGAATTTCAATATTGTCTTTCTGCCCAAGATTCGCTATTCAGAATAGCCCTGCAGGAGTCTTATGCAAGTTTGCATCGGGATTATCTCGACAAACGGCAACGAGTTGCCCATCGTATGCTACTTATCATGCGGCAGCGTATCTGGCTTGCATCGGCTCTGTTCATCACTATAATACTCTTTGTAGGATTCATCGCTTTTGTGAACTTTCGCAAACGGCAGCTAACCGTTGCAAAATATATGTCGGCCATCGAAGATATAAATAATGCCAAGAAAATTTTGATGGTTAAACTCGATTCGCAGCAACAATCGGATACGACTGAATTACGGCGTATAATCAAAGATCGGTACTCTGTAATCGACCAACTCGCCTCTACTTATTACGAGCGTCAGGGCATGGACGAGCAAAAAGCCATTTACAATAAGGTAAAGAATTTGCTTGATTCCTATGCCTCTGATGAGAAAGGAAAACAGGAAATCGAACGAATCGTAAACCTCTGCTACGATAACGTGATGCAAAAGGTCCGAGAGGAATTACCGACTTTGAAAGATTGGGAACGCGATCTGCTTTGCTATGTGTACGCCGGTTTTTCGCTGCGTGTAATCAGTGTGTTCACCGGAGACAGTATCAACTATGTGGCAGTAAAAAAATCCCGTCTGAAGACAAAAATCGCCGAATCCGACGCTCCGTCAAAGGATTTTTTCATCAGTTTGATATAGTAAATCACTAACAACCAGATC
This sequence comes from Alistipes sp. AF14-19, assembly GCF_003461645.1. Lineage (NCBI taxonomy): Bacteria > Pseudomonadati > Bacteroidota > Bacteroidia > Bacteroidales > Rikenellaceae > Alistipes > Alistipes sp. AF14-19. Next base: position 79,405 of record NZ_QTXM01000013.1, on the reverse strand, counting down.
ATTATTTGCATTTGTGTAGATGCTTATTTTGCATCCACCTAATAATCAGTGTGTTATGAATGCGTAATAATTAGCCGCAAATATCGGCCGCAACAATCTGTAATACAGTGTGTTATACTTGTGTCTTGTAATGGTTTTACAAGGCATTTTTTCGTTTTGAACGGAAGGTATCTCTAATTTTGCTAATAATTAACTCACTTATTTAAATCCCTTAATTATGAAAACCTTTACTCTAATCCTCGCTGTTCTGATGCTGGTTCCGGCGATTCCTTTTGCCAGTTCTCTATGTGAATCGGAATACTCCTGTATGACCGGGAAAAAAGACAAAAATCATCAGCACACCTTCGAAATTATGATTACCTCTGGCCGGCCACGCCCTACGCGCCCCCGGATGATCGTTCCGACTCCCATTACCTGCATTTATGACGCACAGTCGGAATCTCTGAACTTCGTATTTTCTGAAAATCTCGGAGGAGTTACTATTACCATCGCAAATACTACTACGGGAACCGTCATCTATGACATGTGTTCAACCACTCCTGGAAACTGTAAGGTCATGTTGCCGGATGAAGAAGGCGAATACCAGATACTACTTGAAGGAGATCACGGAGAAATCTACTCCGGAGTATTCGATCTGTAACCTTCGGTAAATATGTAATTTGATCATTCTTTATCAACTTATAAATTACATCCATTTTGAAAAAAGTATTCACTTTAATCGTCTTGTCGGTTGCCCTGTACTCCTGTTCTCAGGATGAAACGCTGAACGACACAGCAGTGTCCGAACCTGAAAAGGCGGTGGCAGGCACGCCCCCCGGCGTACTTTGTTTCAGCTCGACAGAAGATCTGAATTTCGCCATATCAGCAATGAAAGAGACGAAAAATCTTGACATTCGACATAATCCCATGACCCGCGCGGCAGTTGCCGGGCCTGTAGACGGTTTCGTTTCCCTGCGAGAGCATCTGATCGATCAGGGGCTTCGGGAGTTTACCGATGCGGAACTTGCGGAAATCATTGCCGACTCCCTTGAATATGAACCCGAAGACAGCCTCATCGTAGACCCCTATATGACAGCCATTCTCAACGGTGAGCGTGAAGTACAAGTTGGTAATAAAATTTGCCGTTTCGTGGATGAAGGCATGGTAATGTACGATGTTGCCGATAAAGAAAAATTTAAAGTTCAGGACATAGACCTTGCGCTAAAGAAGGTCGATGTAAATGCAATGGAAGAAGGGCAAACGGCCAAACTTCAAGGCGCCGACATGAACGCAGAATTAGTGAAAATCGACTATATAGCAAGTCATAAAATCGATGATACAAATCTCCATTTTATTCGGGACGACGGTAAACTTATAGAGGTTGGCGGTTCATCGGGCGGTTCATCGGGAGGCTCATCGGGAGGTTCGTCGGGTGGGTCATCGGGTGGCTCCGATTCGGAATACCGCTTGAACGAGAGTCCGGATACGAGAATTTTTCTTGTCGGGGGTGTACAAATCCCAGCCAACAAAATCAGAAGGGCAACATATAAAAAAGGCGGTGGTAACGGCAGTTGGCTGGCTAAAGGTGTCTCCAGTGTCTTTGGGACGAATGTGACCATAACCAACAATTACGATAAGCGTCATCGGATGAAACTGCGCATGTATGAGCAGAACTACATTATCCATCGAGCTGTAGGTATGACCGTCCGCATGCAGGCAAGACGATTCCGGATTTGGTGGAGAAAGAAAGCTCAGGAATTCCGTTATGGCTGGTCTGCTATCGAATGTGAATATGACATGAAAACTCCGACATTCCAGCCTCCCCAAATGCCGGGTGGAGTGACACCGGAGTACAGCAGAATTCCTACGGCCATGACCAAGAAATTCCCGTTCGCCAATTCTAAAATCATTCTTTTCAATGTACCTATTGCTAACTACGATGTAACAACTGGAACTATTAACTCGGTATTCGCAAAAGGAGTAAATGCGATCGCCAAGAATATGAAAAAGTGGTTCGATGCCCCGGAAAATAAGAATACGAAAAAATACCCGCGCGGAATCTTTACCGAAGTAGATTCCAAAACCATAAGGGTCATTTATCCACAGGGAGAAGAAAAGGATTGGAATACCGGACGTGAAGTGGTAAAGTGGGATGCCGAATGGTTTTCCGGAGATTTCTCAGTCGGTTTTGCATACAACTCGCCCGGAGGCGGATTCAAATTTGGTAGTTTGGATGTTAAAGCTGCTAAAAAAGTTCACATCGTCCGAGGCCAGATATATGGGGCTGTAAAATATCGCAATGAATGGCGGGCTTGTGTAATCGCAACGGAGTAGTCAGTTATAAATTCGTCAATATGAAAAAACTAATTCTTGCATTGGCATTGCTATGCGCCTTCCAAAGTAATGCCCAAAGCACCCCGTCAGCAAAAAGATCCGATTGTGAAGTAAGACGGTTCGAAGGCGAAATCGGCGTGGGAATCAATTTCGGAGCCGATAAACTGAATTTCAACAGCAATAGGATCGGTGCTACATTTTTTGCCGAAGGACGCTATAACCTACAGCGGCTTCCAATAGATGTCGGACTACAGATTGCAGGATCGATTTTTCATCGAGATGCAGACAATGCCGGGAATCTGGAATTCCAAACATGGAACGTACTGGCTGTAACGGACTACAATTTCAGAAGGTGTAACAAAGTATCATTCTTTGCAGGCTTCGGCCTTGGCTATACCGCTTTGGACACCTCCGGACCTATCCGCTTTGACAATTCAAATCCCAACTGGGCCGGTTTTTCCACGGGAGACAAAAAAGGATCATTCTGTTTCATGCCGCGTGTCGGTGTTGAACTGTTCCACCGTTTGCGCTTTACCTTCGACTATAAGTTACAGGAAAAGGCAAACCGGCATTTCGATCTTACCGTAGGTTTTGTTTTCGGCGGTGGACGAAAATAACGCTCCATTTTTCAGACCCACAAATGTATCAAGTAACTGCCGAAAAACTTTACGAGTAGGCAAAAATCAACTAACTCATAATGATTATGAAATTTACAAAACTTATCATGCTGGCCTCGGTCGTATCTTTGGCCTGTGCCTGTGAAAAAGAGATGCCCGCCGAGACTGTGCCCGCGCCGGATCAGGCGAAAGAAACGCGCGTTTCGACGCAAATGCTATCGTTCTCTTCGATCGAAGAAATGGGGCAGCAAATCAACGAACTGGGAGCTATGGATGAAGTGGCCCTGAGTGCATGGTATGCTGCGCACAATTTCGAATCCCAGAGCGATGCCGTCTATCGTGTCGCAGCGGAGATCGAGGACGCAAAAACTTTGGCTGAAGCCGAAGCAATCAAGGCCAGCTATGCGCCATATTTCCTTTTCAATGAAAATCCCGATGATGAGGAGAGTTTCAATCCCTATATTCGCAACGAAAATCCGGATTACGCCTATGTCTGCAACATCAACGGCGATGTCGTGATCGGCGGGCAGGTAATAAACTTCAACACGATCAGCGATGTCAAGGATACGCATGAATACCAACTTACGCACGAGACCTTAACCAGAACTGTCGAACAGAGCCGGAATTATCTCAAGTCCACCGTGGGTAAACACAAATTCTGGGCAGAGGGACGTTTCGAGCCCAAGGACGATTTTGTAAAAGTGGAATTCACGGCACACCGGAAAGGGACGTTCGGATGGAATAAAACCAAACAAAATTACCATTTGAGAAACGGTCGTTCAAGCTATCCGAACACATGGGAGCTTTTTGAAAGCATCGGCTATGAACTTATCAACGGATCAAAAGATTTCTGGACCGGCACCTTGAATCCGCACAGACTGAAAAATGTCGGCCGTATCGCTGCCGGCAAAACGGCATCCTTTTCCATGATGGTTTATACTGCCGGAACACTTCAAGCCGGTGAAGGCCGTCTCGATCTGTATTTCACGTCTGCACGGTAATCTACTGAATTCGCAATATTTGCTGAGTTCATGTAAAATCGTTCGTTTTCTATGAAGAGTTTTTTCCGACTGCTATACACAACATGAATTATTCATCAGTTGCCATCCTGACAAACCCAAACAGATTTTGCATGAATATCATTCGAACCTTGAGTATGACGGTGTTAATCACCGTCATACTTTCCTCTTGTGAAGTGGATTATGATTTTGAGGGTAAAGACCTCAAAAGGCGCGTTGTCGTCAACGCGCTGATCACCCCGCAGGAAGAGTTTGCCGTCCGACTGAATTGGAGCGGCACATATACCGACGGCACGAAATTCAAAGCTGTCGCGGACGCCGAAATCCGGCTGTATGAGAACAACGCAGAGGTCATCAACTGCCCGGCTGACAGGGAAGGAATAACTGCGACCGACTTTGTACCTACTGCCGGCCGGCATTACCGGTTAGTCGTCACCGTTCCGAATTACGGGGAATTGTCCGCAGAAACAGATATTCCGCAGGCTCCGGCCGGTTCTCTTGTCTTCGCCCGTCAAAAAGGCTGGTACCGGCATTTCGATATGACGGAGTTGACGGTCCCGGACGACACCAAGTCGGTATGGATTCGGGGCAAGCGCAGATACAACGGCTGGAAGGATGTCTTTGAATACTATACGACCTCTGCATTTGTCGACCAGATCAATGGTTCCAACGACGCTTCCGAAGCCAACGACAAAGGAAGCACCGTGAATTTCGAGCAGTTTTTACGCATCCCCTATGAAAACTGCGAGGCGGTTGTTCCGCTGCGCTTCTCCGTCTTCGGAGCTGAAGACGAAAAACATATTTTCCAAGTAATCACCGCATCGGACACCTACGACCGTTATATGAAATCGCGCTACAAACAGGAACTCAATACCGAATGGGGCGGTGAGGAAAATCCGTTCGTCGAGCAAATTACGGTTTACACGAATATCAGCAACGGCCTGGGCATCTTCGCCGGGTACAACTACTACAAAACCCTTGAGATATGAAACGGTGGATTTTTTGCTGCCTGTCACTCTTGCTTGTGGGGACGGCCCTTGCTCAGACGCCCGCCGACAGCGTATCCCGCAGCGAAGCGATCGATTCGGTCGTTGTTACAGCCCGGAAACCTTTGATGATCTACAAACAGACGGGCAACATCGCAGTCAACATCGAGCAGCTCAAGTATGCTCCGCTGTTCGCCGGCGAGAAGGATATTTTCAAATTCCTGCAGCTCCTTCCGGGAGTCTCGGCCGGAAAGGACGGCATGTCGGGTCTGCTGGTGCGCGGCGGCAGTAACGACCAGACCCTAATTCTTTACGACGACGTGCCAATCTACAACCAGGCGCACGCCTACGGCATTCTCTCGATTTTCAGCGGCGAGACCGTCCAATCCGCCGAGGTGTCGAAAGGCTACATATCGCCTGCCTACGGATCGCGTCTTTCGGCCCTGACGCAGATCCGCACACGCGACGGGGACCGGCAGGACCACCGACAGTCGCTTACCGTGGGAACGCTTTCGCTGGCCGGAACCGTCGATGGCCCCATCGTTCGAAACAAAGGTTCATACCTCGTTTCTGCCCGTTATTTCTTTCCTGAAGCAGTCTTGGCGCTGGTCGGCAATGCCGTCCGTTTCGGGTTCTACGACCTGACCGGGAAACTCTCTTACGATATTCACCCCGGCCATACCCTGAGTCTGGGAGTCTATTCCGGGGACGATCACATGACCAACAAGGAGGATTATGCCCGGAACGAATACGGCTGGGGCAATACCACGGCGTCGCTTCGTCTGGAATCCCGATGGAGCGACAACCTGCGGTCCTCGATAGTCGCTTATTATACCTACCTGCAGAACCGGCAGGAGTCAGAATACGAGGACGATGATTTTAAAAACTGGGGCAAAACGACATATAAAACGCATGAGTTCGGGGCGCGTCTGACATTCGATCAGCGTCTCACACGAGCATGGTCGCTCGATTACGGAGCGAATATATCACACCAACGCTTTATGCCGATGCACTCGAAAGGTTATGTCAACGGACAGCACAAAGAGCGCGGCTATTCTTCCGAGCAGCTTGTTTCGGGGGCGCTTTTCCTGAACAACCGGTTTCAATGGGGCGGCTGGCGGGCAGATGTCGGAATCCGGGGCGCTATGTATGACAACTCGGAGCAAACCAGATTCGCCGTAGAACCGCGGGCGCAACTCGCGTATGATTTCGGCAACGACAATGCCATATGGCTTTCGGGCACGATCAATTCGCAGGCATTGGTGCAATACAATCGCTACTACTATTCCATGCCGATCGACTTCTGGACGCCTTTTAGGGACGGGAAATTACAACATGCATGGCAGGTGGCGCTCGGCGGCCGGGCCCGGCTGCGGGAGAATCTGACCCTCTCGCTGGAGGGCTATTACAAGCGCATGCGCAACCTGCCGCTGATCTACGACAGCGACGATTTCCTGCTGGGGCGCGGCGGCTTCGTCTACGGAACAGGCCGGGCATGGGGACTTGAGATCATGTTGCAGCGGCAGACGGAGCGGCTGAGCCTGACGGTATCGTACACTTATACGAATTCCCGACGCAGTTCGGAGGGCGTTAGCTATCCCTTCGAGTACGACGTACCACATGATTTCAACACGTTCCTCAGCTACGATGTCCTGAAAAGGCCCGGAAGGAGACATACGTTCACTTTCAATATGTCCTGGCGGTCCGGCCTTCCGTACCGCCTGACGAACGAGAGCTATCCCGATACTAACGGCAATCCGATCGTCGGCATTACGGCCTATCCTTCGATGCGCATGCGCAATTACTTCCGTTCGGACATAAGCTACAACATGGAGCGCCGGAAACGCAACGGCGTCCGTAACTGGCAGTTCTCGATCATCAACTGGACATGGCACAAGAACCCGGTCTGCATCTATCCATACCAAGGGACCTATAAGGCGACTGTTTTAGTGCCGATCATGCCGTCGGTTTCCTACACCCGAACGTTCGGGAAATAGTTCTCATAGCCCTCCAATTACGGCTTATTTGTGGGCTTACACTTCATAATTAATATCTTTATTTCAACCTAAACCTCAATCCTATGAAGAAAAATCTACTTGTTTTAGCTATTGCGGTCCTGCTGATCGGCTGCTCCAAATTTGAGGAACCACCTTCTGACACTCCAATAAGAGAGAGCAAGACCAGATCGGCACTCGCAGCCCAAGACAACCCCTATTCTCTGACTAATGTTCAAATGGCAATGGATAAAGTATCTGTAGAGATGGGACAACCGACAATAAAATTAAAACCGACACATTATTACGTCCGTTTCTTGCCTAAAGATTCAACGGAATATACCAGATTACTGGACTCCTCGAATCTTATGCTTTTCACCTATCCCCTTGACCGGGAACTGACAGATGAAGAAGTTGAATTCTTTGAAAACGATACTACAAATACTTATGGCTATCCTTGGCATTATACTAAAGTGCCGACTGACTATATATTTCCGGATGGCATTATCCATGAAATACTCGATGAAGTAGTTGTCGAAACTTTTGATGACAATGATATTAATGCTGGCGTGTCAAATAAACTGACTGAGGACGTGTGGGATCGGGTGATGATAAAATCCATGAGATTGCCCGACCAAACTGCTCAAACACGCTCAAGCTACAAATGGCGTCCCTATGCAAGTGTTCGGTACGTTGATGACTTCAATGGTCAAACTATTCCTCTTGTTGGGGTTCGGGTTCGATGTCATCATCTTCTTCATTTTGAGGAATGCTTTACAAACGCTAATGGTGAGGCAACCTCGTTAGGTAGCTTCAAACAACCTGCACGATATAAGATATTCTGGGAGGATCAAAAATATTGGGATATTCGGGATGGTCTCACATGGCAGGCAAAAACAAAAGGTCCCCGAATGACCGGACGTTGGGAGTTGGTAATCTCCGGAGACACCGAAGATGCAATGTTCGCCGCAATACATCGTGCTTGCCGGGCTATTTTCCACGACAATCCGTTTGGGATTACAAGACCTAAACGTGGTCGAATAAAACTATGCGCCTTTTATAAGAAAGATGTCGGAAAAAATGGCGACCATGCAGGAATTACCGTCGGAATATGGCCTGATATTCGGATATTCAGAAAGGTTAAAGGCAATACAAGATCCCGATGGGAAATTACATCAACTGCGCTCCATGAACTCGGACACGCTTCACACCATCGGGCTGTCGTTGAATTGCCTGGCTCTAATCGAATTGAAGATTTTGTGCTGGCGGATGGAATACTCAAGGAAAGTTGGGCTCGGGGAATCCAATTTGCATTTATGAATTGGCTATACCCAAATCAAGTGAACAAAATAAGACCTGACTATTTTGAAAATTATACCGGAGTCGTTGAAGGACTGATGAATCAGGGACTTACCCTAAAACAGATCGAAGGAACAGTAGTGGGAAACAGACTTTGGCGCGGATGGCGTCGAGATGTTAAAGCACTTCATCTCGTTGACGATATTATTGTGGATATGATTTTTGATAATCCCTACATGTTCTGGGCGGCAGATTTCAAAAACCTTATCATCGGCACATCGCAGATTTATACGGATACTGAGGTAACTTATTCATTGCCCCAAAGTGATAAGCTGCCATCCGCCATATCAAATTCCGGCTGGACAGTTTCCGGCGAAGGATACACAATCATCAAAAAAGAGAATCGGTCGATAAAACTGCGATTCAATACTCTCGGTGAACGGACCCTAACAGCACATCTAAAATTAATTGACGGAACAGACTATGATGTAATCAAAAAAATTAATGTAACTTCACGGGGTACAATTTACGGATCGCCAAATCCCCACACGGGAGAGTGGACAGTATACAGGTTAAGTAATTACACCGGAACAGTTGACAAATGGGAATTTGAAGGACTACCTTCCAAATATTATTGGATCGTATCCCAAACATCAAATAGTGTCACTGTTGTATTTAAGTCATCCGGCAGCGCAACGATAAAAGCAAAAATTCAGAATAGTGAACTGGCAACAAAGTCAATAAAAATACCGACAGACATGCCTATCAATTCATTTTGTGCTTACAAGAATACAGATTGGCCTTATGACTTTTGGATAGATAATGTTTCCAATTATACGCCTAATCCTTCGGTGTATTATAATGGATCACGGACATTAGAACCCAAAACGTCAAAGCAGCATTTTATGGCCTATGGATCACGGCCTTCGTCAAGCCATCCCAACTATTCTCTTCTGAAGCCAATATATGAAAACGGGTTTCATCATGGTAAATATGCATACGACCAGCGAACCTATCCCGAATTTTCACAATATGGAATAAAGGCATGGGTATTTTCATCACAGCGCCCCGGTACGGTTCCTCTTTATTTGATTGAAGACAGTCAATATAAGGATAAGAAAATGGTCTACACCATCAGTTATTTAACTCAGGAAAATCTTGGCGCATGGCGAAAAGTTTCATCATGGTATTGGAACTGGCTCGGAACAAGAAAAAAAGGAGATCGAAATTGGACGGAACGAAAGAATTTCGGCGTTATGGGATACGTTTATCCATACATTCCTTAACTGGACTTGTTAATTATCAAATTATTATGATTATGAGAAAAATATTGATTATATCCATAACCGCATTCACCGCTGCATTATTTATCGGTTGCTCTGACTCGGATTATTCGTATACTTCGAATTATATTTACAAGAACGACAGTTCTCGGGATATTACAATGAAATCATACAATTACGCTAATGGTGATCTTCTCGAAGATGCAAATTATACATTCGTAATCCCTGCCGGAAAAGCCCATACACTGCGTTTTGACACTGAAGGCGGATTCCCGTATCCATTTATGTGGACAAGCCCGACAGGTGCGGATTATATTGTCATTTCGAACGGAGAGAAACAATTTACAAACACCCGACACTCATCCACTGGAGAAGATAAATTATTCAGATCAGAAACGTATGAAATCTTGAAAAACAATGATAAAAAACGGAATAGAACCTATCAATATATTTTTACGGATAGCGACTTTGAGAATGCAACACACATAGAACCTTAATGAAGCAAAAGGGGCGGAAAATTTCCGCCCCTTTTGCTATTCTCGACTAACGGTATCAAAGCTCACCGTCAAATCCCTTTTTAGTCCGAAGTTGTCGATCACGAAAAATACAACCTCGGATTTCTCGTCACTGAGACTCTGATAAAAGAGCGTGAAGCTCAAATTATACGGATCACTGTCGTTGAAACCGACGATCGCAGGCAATTCAACGCTCTCTCTGTTTACAAGGCGGTTTGCGGCAGCATCCAGCACTTGTCCGGCCCCTTGCGTCTGAATGTACCCGAAATGGTATTTAGCGCCTTTGAAATCTCCCTGCCGACGAAGCGTGAAACGTATTTCTACGAGTTCGTCCGGTTTTATATCCTCCGGCAGATGCCATGTGCCCAATGCGAAGTCGTAATTCTGCTGTACCTCGATATGATCGTCACATGCACTCGCAAAAATGAGCGATGCTAAAGCTATGAGGCAAATACATACTAATCTTTTCATTCCTCGATCTTTTAATTGATGATAAACCGAAATCCGATTCCCCAGGTAGTATGGAATGTCCCGGTAGAAGAGCCGAATGTACAATATTCTCGAAGGTTCAACAGCACAATAACCCGGTTTGAAAGATAGCCTTCAAGAGATGCCGAAAGCCGCCCGCCGTATATAATACTATCATCGCTGCGCAACGTCGCTCCGTCCCTGAGATGTTTATCACCCCAGTTGGTTGTTTCGTACCCCGCGACACCCGCCAATCCTGCAAAAAGGGATATGTTGCGGCCGCGATCCGAAATCAAGGGGTGATTATAACCGGCCTCCGCGGTAAATTGTGCCATCGGCACGAGCTGATCGCCCAGCACGCCTTCGTATCGGTAATCCTTACGAAGACAGGAGACCGCGAAATTCCAATAACTGTGATTCCGGTTATAGCGCGTCAGTTCCAACTCGCCCCAGAACCGGTATGCTCCATGAGAATCCCGAAAAGAGAAACCATCGGCAATGCCCCCGTTGACACCGAGAGCAACCTGTCCGGGTAATCCGCGTTGGGCATACACTTCACCGGGATTGAGCAGCAATGCGGCCCAAAGCCCCAAGCATAACATAATGATTGCCCGCATAGCTACCTGATTTTAAGTTCCTCGACTGTATGAGCATCCACCAAATCCGTATTCTGAATCATAAACGACTGGTGACGGCCGCCGTTCTTTTCGAATACATCCATGATAAGCACTTTATCATCCGGGATGGTGAACTTCTGAAAAACATAAACATTACGCAGGGTCTCTCCGGCTTTCACGGCTGCGATCGCATTATATGCCCGGACCGGCTCGACGAATGTTTCCTGCAGTGCCGTGCGTTTAGCGACTTTTCTGTCGGCAATACGGAACCGGATATGATCGATGTCGAAATTTACGTTTGAACTGTTGCTCAGGGAGACATGAATGTAAAATAGGTCGTTGTGAATGTAAATTCCCCTCAACAACAGTTGCATGCCGAATCGTTTGCTGCCGATGTTCTTAATCAATCGTGCATCCTTTTTATGGATCGTGTACATGATTCGGTTTACGGTAAGCGGGTTTTCATCGCCGAGTTCCTGAAGCCTGACATACGTCTGCGTGGATGCGAAATCACCATAGGGGTCTTTATGCAGCCAGTCTTCCATCTGAATGGAAAGGCGCCCCGGTACATCGGCATAAATGGCGTTGAAGGCGTAAAATACTCCGTCCGAGGTGATGACGCTGAAATTCGTTTCGCCGGGAAATCCCCGCACCGCAGATTTTACCCGCAGGACATTTTCTGCTCCATCCGCTTTACCGGCAACAAGGTCCGTTGATCCCAGATCAACGTATTTTACGGCTGCGGGGAAAAGAATATGTACGGTTTTGGCAAATGTCACCTCTACCTGATAGGGTTCAATCACCTGCTCCGGCGGTATCACCCGGGATGATTCCTGCGCTCCGGCCGCCCAAAAGCTGCAAAGGAAGAGGAAGGTAATTAATAACGTTTTCATGGAAAATTATTCTTTAGAAATGAGAATGATCTGATAACCCGCTTTCACGGTAACTTTTACCTGCCGCAGCTTTGAAGCAATATATTGCGTTCCTCCTGTCATGGCTCCTCGAACAAGATCCATTGCCACTTGCTGACCGGCATTCTGAGTGAATGAAATACTCGTTCCTAAGCCCGAACCGATTGACGCCGCAGCTTCCTTTGCCGCAGTTCGCTCTTTCGAATCGGGAACATATAACCCTTTTCCGCCGTCCAAATCAAAAGCGCTAAGTTCCACGGGGATGATATTACCAGCCTGTTCGATGCTCGACACGACAATCTGTAATCGCTGTCCTTCGATAGCCGCCGTACCGAATAGAAGGCTTCCGGCATCGATCTGACAATCGTTCACTCGTATAGGCTCCGTCAATCGCAGTCGAATTCGATCTCCGCTGCTGATTGTCTGGTCTTCATCCACACACACCCGAATACCGCGATGATTCGCTTGGGTATTGCTTCCTACGGCAGTATTGAATCCGAGATTACGTTCCCGGCCCAGTTCCGACAACAAAGAATCGGGTTCTACAGTCGCCAGTGTCGTAACAACCCCTTCACCTAAACTGCGGACCGGATGAACTGTAACTGTTTTGGAAGCACTGTTTCGTGCCGGCTCTGCGCGTTGTTCCCCGTTATTAAAGTATTTTGCCGCAAGCGCATATTGCTTTTCTGCAATTTCCATCGGATCAGGAGGAGTCTGGGGCTTCGTCTCAAGGCGCGATTCCAACTCCTCAACCTGCCGTTTCAGTTCTTCGACCTGCGGGTCTGTTTTCGGCGTACTGTAGAAATCGTTCAATAGTTGTGAGACTTCCCGATTCGCTTCCTGAGACTGAGTAATCGCATTCTGCGGATTGGATTTTTGCGGTGTGCCGGATGCTCCGTCGAGCAGCGAAAAAGAGTTCGAATCGAAGGCCGACACACGATCCTGCTGTTGCTGTTCCGAGTTGACACGTTCCAATGCCTTTTGTTTGCTGGCTTCAATCCCCGGACTCCGGCCATCAGGAACAGTCATGTTGAAAGAATTCTCACCCGGAGTTTCCGCCTTACTTCAGCCGCCGAAAATCAAATACATACAACCAAGGAACGGCACGAGCAAAATCAAAGCGGCCAGAACGGTCTTTTTCCGTTGTTCCTTTTGCGGGTCCTTCTGAATATTATCGGACGAACCCTTTTTTACATCAGTTTTATTATCTGCCATTTTATTTACGGTTTAATTGATTGTATATGTTCCATCTGCTTCTGCGGCCTCTCCGTAGACAGCCCATCGATAAGCTGCCAAATGTCGAGAACTGCAAAAATCACCAACATCCCAACGATTATCCACAGCCGTTCTCGTTGTGTACGGCGGTCTAAAAACGCCTTTACCTTCGCCTTGCTCCTTCTTATCCAGATGCGAGGCATGAGCAGTATTCTTTTAGCGGTCATAGGTTCCGAGGTCTTTGTTTTCAATGATGTTGAATCGCTCGATCAGGAACCCTTGCGGATTATTATCTGAACGTGTCGCGTTTACCAACTGGCATGTCGTAACGAGACTTCGCTCAGTAACACTGCTCTCACGTAAAATACGTTGCCGGGCATAAGTTTTCACCTGATACGGGTAATTCGTGAAATCACAGCGGATGCTGTCAACCTCGACTTTCTGGATGATATTTCCGGCTATCAGCCGATTGAAATAGCCCTTCTCCATTAAATCGCGGTAGTAACTCATTGCGCTTTTATCGGCCAGCAAAAGAGCTTTTGTAAGATTGCCTTCAATAGCGCTTTTATCCGGCGAGAGATCGAAGAATAACAGGTGAAAACGTCGGACATGTTCCCGTGCCTCAACAGGCCGGTTTTGTTGTAAATCCTGTGAGAGCGCCAGCATCAAGCTCCGGCCTTGATCCAGAACATAGATTTTCTGACGCTGCGCTTCGGCAAAGCTGTAGGACCTCCACACAACCAAAACCGTCAGGAGCATACAGCAACCCAGAAAAATGATTGCATACAAACGGATTTGCCGGAAACTGCTCTCTATATTTTTCAGTGCTTTAAATTCCATTTTGCTTACTTTATATTAGGGTGTCTCATTTTGAATTTTCGCTCTTCCTCGGCAATCCTTTTACCTTGCCCCTTGATGTACTTTCCAGCACCAGTAATAGAACCCATAGCAAAGCCACCGAGCCATTTACCCCCTTGAGTAACGAGATTATTATAACTGTTGAAACCTCCGGCCTGCACAATCCATGATGCAACAGTAGGAACGGTAAAATAACCACAGATACCGATCAGCAGAAATACCAGATAAACAGTACCGTCCATATTGATAAAATACCAGGGATCAGTACTCATCAACTCCAAATCTTTTTGAAGCGATAGTGTTTGCAGGCGGGCCAGAATAGCACCGAAAATATCAGCAACCGGCAACCATAAATATACGCCGATATACTTTGTGAGCCACTGTGCCAATGAAGCCTGAAAGCCATCGAACGATGCTATAGCAAAGACCAGAGGGCCCAGAATAGCCAGTACAATAAGGTAAAATGTCCGGATCGTATCGATAACCAACGAAGCCGCTTCGAAAAGCGTTTCCAAAAGCCATCTAAAAGCCATGACAATGAGACCGCGTATCCCAAACCAATATCTATCCTGATGCAACTGCGACATTGCATTCAAATCCGGTGGCATCCAGCCCAGTTCATCAATTTGCCGGTCAAACTCTTCATCCGAGACCAAATAAGCCTGTGTCGGGTCCTTGAGCATGATTTCTTTTTCGAGTTTGTCTTTATCCGCCTGATATTGATTCATACTGAAAGTCTGGCCTTGAAGAAGAGAGTGCGTGGCTTTAACAATCGGGGATAGTATTCCGTTGAGACCGCCGATAACCAATGTATTGAAAAAGATGATGCAAATGCACATGGCAAAAGGTCGTAACAACGGAAAAACATCAATGGGCTCAGCACGCGCAATAGACTGCCATACCCGATAAGATATGTATAGCAACGCACCGATACATGCTATTGCCGACGCCATGACAGTCATTCTTTCACATAACGGAAGCATCGAATCGAAGAGCTTACGCAGAATTTCATGCAGGCTTTCAAAAGATACTAAAGGGATCATCATAATCATCGTCTTTTATTACCAATACTTATCCTCATCTGTGCCGTACAGGGATAATGTCCGCTCCATATCATTCGACTTCCTCGCCCTTATATAGGACACAGAAAGATTCTGCCGGGTATAGTAGCTCGTTAAATTCCGTAACCGCAGTAATTCGGCATAGGTTTTATCAACCACATCCAAGCGATCTTTGTCCGTCATCGACAAATCCGAGGGATTGATGATACCCTGCAAATCCTTTAGCGTGTTGGCACTTCCCTGAAGAATTCGTGTATATCCCGAAGCGATAGCAGCAAGTTCCCTCACGGAAAAGTTCTTGTCGGAAAGCATGAGCTGATAGTTCGAGACATACATATCCGAAATTTCTCCCACAAAAAGAATACACTGCTGGACCTTCCGGGCGCTGCGAACAAGGTTTTTTACTTTTTTCAGCGTATCATAGTATTTCTTACTCTGGTCATAAATCTTCTGAGTCTCCTGAAAATTCTGAACCATCGTCTGTGCCGTAGAGGATGTCTGCACCATCTCATTCGACGAATTGATGATACTTTGCGTTAAACCGGCAAGGTCCGTTACAGGCCACTGGGCCCGGGCCGCCCCCGAAATAAGGACGAGGGCGACCAGCATAACACTAATTTTATTTTTCATGTTCTGTTTCCATTTTTCGTTTGAACGCTCCGTAGTCTTCAACCAGAAGCAAATCCTGTTTGGGATCGTAACCAATGCCCTGATTCATAAAATCGGCATAGAGATTCCCTTCTTTATCTTCCAGCAGCTCAGAGGATAGGCATTTCTTATAGTTATTAATCTTGTTCCCATAGCGGAATTCGATATAATACTTCCCGTCCTCTATATAGATTCTGAAAGAAACCGTAGAGTCTTTACGTTCCCATTCACCGCAAAGCAGCTCACGGGTCGATGCGGTCTGCAGTAAATATTGCCCCCGCATCGACCGTATCGTCTTTATAAGCGACTCGAATAAATCGAGTATTTCCTTAGAACGTCCCATCGTCTTCGGTTGCCGACCGTACTGCAAATTCCATTTCGCTATCCATCTCCTCACGGAGCATGTCTTCTTCACTACGGAAAATACCGTAGGCTCCGCATCGAAGCAGCCCGTCTTTGCCGATCGTAATGTCTCCGCCCGGTCCCTCGGAAACAATCACCACACGGCGTCCCTGAGCGAGGGCCGTCATCTGGCGAATAATCGTCTTGTAGCAGCGCGTATTGTCGCAGAGCATGAGGGAGAAACCGTCCTCGATACTGCGAATCAGCAGCGAGCAGCCCCCGTCCTGAGCGATCCAACTGCCGCAAATCGTGTTATTACGCACCTGTGCGCTTAATCGATCCACATACGACAGGAATTGCCCCTGCTCCGCATGTCCTTTCCGGTAGGCAGCAAGAAGTTCTGCGAATTTTTCCGGATTATTATTTTTCTTATCCATAGCATTGAGTTTTTATTGGGTTATTTGTGTTGATTTTATTCTGCGATAACTACACCCTGGCACGAGTAGTAAATTATTCCCTGATTCCGAGAGCCAGACATAAATCCGCCTTCCGTCTTGAAAATAATAGGGCCTTAGCCAATGATGCAACCTATACCAAGTATCTTTTGAGTCCCCGAAGACAACTATATAATGGTCATCTTCGCGCGAAATAGTGAGCCTTCCACGCGGAAGAACAGCATCTCATACCCCGCATAACGCGGCATTCTTATTCCGACAATGGGATGCAGACCACCATGCGAGGGAAGCTGCACAGATTATAAACGTTCAGAGACCTGTGATAGCCCAAAGCCACATTTTCGTCTTTCGGGATAATTCGGTTTTCTGTAACATGATCGTTTGTTATTCTGAATTGCGCCTCTTATCTGCCAAAATACGAATAGCTCCCTCGATGTCTCCGTTCATCTTCTTGGCGAGGTTGAAAACCTCGACTTTCTCAACCTCTTCGGTCGTGTATGTCAAGTATTCCTCTGCCGAGACCTCCGTAGCATAGACTGCGGATTGCACCCCGCCCAAACCGATCCACACCTCTTTGTACAGCCGCGAGGGATCGTTCGAAAGGTTGATAGATAGGATCTGGGCCTTCTCCTTGTCCGAAAGTCCCAGCAGGCTTTGGATGCCGTCGAACTTTGTCATGTACTTACGCTGATCGAGAAGAATCTTGCAATCTGCATTGTTGATGATCGAGTCTTTTACAATGGAAGAAGAAATAATATCATCGACTTCCTGCGTTACGGTAATAGCTTCTCCAAAATACTTGCGGACAGTCTTATAGAGATATTTCAGATACTCCGCCATACCTTCCTTGGCGATAGCCTTCCACGCTTCCTCGATGAGAATAACCTTTCGCACGCCCTGTAACCGTCGCATCTTATTGATGAAGGTTTCCATGATGATGAGCGTTACGATCGGGAATAGGATTTTGTGATCCTTAATATTATCTAACTCAAAGATCACAAGACGTTTTGAGAGCAAATCCAACTGTTTGTCGGAGTTGAGAAGATAGTCATACTCGCCACCCTTGTAGTAGGGTTCAAGCACATTGAGAAATCCATCGACATCGAAATCTTTTTCCCGGACATTTTTCTGCCGCAGAAGCCGCCGGTAATCGCTGCCCACGAATTCATAAAACGTGTTAAACGAAGGAATCAGTTCAGAATCCTTTCTCAGTTCGGCCAGATAGAGATTAACGGCATTGGAAAGAGCTACCTCCTCGGCCCGCGTCGGCGGTTCATTCTCGCGTTTCCACAGAGTCAGAATCAAGGTTTTGATAGACTCTCGTTTCTCAATGTCGAAAATCCCGTCATCCGTATAAAACGGATTGAAGCAGATCGGGTTTTCGTCGGTATAGGTAAAATAGATGCCGTCCTTCCCATGCGTCTTTTGATTCACAAGTTCACACAATCCTTTGTACGAATTACCAGTGTCAACAAGTACAATATGCGCTCCCTGCTCCCAGTATTGACGAACTAAATGATTGGTAATAAACGACTTGCCACTCCCCGAAGGCCCGACGATACATTTATTTCTGTTCTGGATTATACCTCGTTTCATCGGCAAATCCGAGATGTCGAGATGTATGGGAATTCCAGTATGCCGATCGACCATTTTGATCCCGAAGGGTGACGGACTGCTGCGGTAATTTGTCTCTGCGGTGAAAAAGCATAAAGCCGGCTCCAAAAAGGTATAAAATGATTCCTCAGCGGGAAAATCCGCTTCATTACCCGGAATAGCGCCCCAGAACAATGCCGGAACATCAACCGTATTGTGATGGGGCGTGCAACCCAAAAGTGCGAGCTGGGCTCCAACGTCATTGCGGATACGCTTGAGATCGTCTTCATTCTCCGCCCAAGTCATCACATTACAATGGCAGCGAACGGAACGAAGATTACCTACATGAGCTTCCGAAAGATACAGATCGATCCACTCCTTGTTCACGGCATTCGACCGGGAATACTGCGACAAGGAATTCATATTACGTCCCATGCGTTCGAAGCGTTCGAGAATCTCTTCGTGGTTCTCCAGAAAGATAAACTGATTGTAAACGTGATCGCATCCGAGCAACAACCCAACGGGTGCGGCAAAAGAAAGACGGCAATCACTGCGATCGGTAGAAAGCCGCTCGTAACGGGTGTCCGTTCCGACCTGCTGGGGCAGGTCATCCAAATCGGTGAGCGTATGCATACAGAGGATCTTGTCCCCGATCATCATTCGCCCCGGATCGAGCTTTATATCCTCGTTTACCGAATGTTCGAAGTTGAGCGTGAAATACTGGTTCAGGATTCCCGGAGTCTTTTCATCCCCAAGAATCTCTTCGGTCGTAAGACGCCGGATTCCAATCAGACCGCTTTCACGGATAATGCTCTCGGCCTGACCTACGGCATCCAGAAAACGGCTTATAGCTTCGGGATCACGAATCTCCTTTGGAATGATAAAACCCCGGCACAACGTCGTGAAATTGCTCTGCTGGCTGATACGCTCTTTGGTTGTCTTCGTCAGGAAAAGGTAACAGGCATGCTCAAGGTAAGGCCGTTCATTGAAATGCCGTTCAAAAGAGCGGGAGAGGAAACTTTGATCGCCATCCCGATTCTCCGGCCGATACTTTTGCGACAGAAACCAGTCCTGTTTATGAACAACGGAGTAATCGGGTAGGACTTTGATTGCTTTCAGTCAGGTAGCATGAATCGCTTCGTATTCTTTGGTGGTCACGGAAAACAGTTCCGGCAGTTCAACCCGAAATGCGACCGTTACATCAGCCTCTTTACTGACGATGCAGCCATGTTCGACAGCCATGATTGGAAACTTATCTTCCAATGTATTTTTTTTCAAAATGCTTTTCATAAGTGTTTGGGATATTAATCCTTTTCAGGCATTTGAACCTCTTATCGACAGCTAAAGGTCCCGGATTCCGCTCGTTCTGGCGATGAGCCTTACAAGGGTTTTCCGAGAACTTATCCTCCGGGGAAACCGATGCCGCGCAGCAAGTTTCATCAGCCCGTGAGCCCCATATTCGGCGTTCAAATGAAAAGTGAACCAGACCAGCGCAGTACCCAATACCAATGCAATGGTGATACATACTACAGGAGGTGCGCCCATCATGTACAAGACGACAAAAAGGACAAATACGCCTAACAATCCTCCGGCGAAAATGAAGACATACTGCGCTCTGAGTCCTTTAAATTCAACTTGTTTGCCAACGCCTTTATTAATCATGTACTCGGCCATCGTTAGAGGAAGAACGATTCGAGAACGACACCCACGATTACAAGGAAAATGCAGGCTCCAAACCAACTGGCAGCCGTTTTTGAAGTGTCCGGGTCTCCCGACGAGAACTTTTGATAGACTTTGATGCCGCCGATCAAGCCAACGACAGCGCCTACGGCATAAATTAATTTCGTTAAAGGCGCAAAATAACTCGTAACCATTGAGGTGGCATCCGTGATGCCTTTAATACCATTGCCCTGAGCCATAGCTGCGCTGGCAAGAACGACGGCCATCAAAGTCAAAATCAGTTTTTTATTCATTTTTTATGTCTGCGTTTTAAAATTATTAAAAACCGCAGACCGCGCACTTCGGAAGATTGGCGGCCTGCGGTCGTCAGTCTTCGTTAGTGCGTTCAGGTCAGTCAGCCTGAATCGAAATAGAGCATTTTCATCGCTTCGTAGTTTTTGGGTTTAACAATTTAACTGTAAGCACCTGCATCGAAATTATCAATGCCGTACTTCTCTTCATCCGTAGGTTCCAGCAGGTCCCGTTGTTCATCGGCTTGTGCAAGTTCCAACTGTTCGGCAACTTCCCGGCGAATTTGTTCTTCATCGATGATCTCGATAATCTCCTCCTCTCCGTCACCGCCATTGACAGGAACAAATCGCGCCGCAGCAAAACCTTTGTCTTCCCACCTCTGCGGCTGTTTCTTTTCTGCAGGGCGGGGTGTCTGCGTTCTCTGAAAGGCCGGAGCCCTCCATTCCATGATCCGCGGCTCCTGCTCAACCTTCGTCGTGGCTGCAAATGTATCATCCCCGGCAGTTTTTGGTTCTCTTTTCGGGCCGATGTCACCCGTTGGCTCTTTCTGGCGTGAAACATACCGCTTCTTTTCAACCAGATTATCGTCCGTCAGCGTAGATATTACCTCCTGTTCGGGAGACGCCAAGGGTTGTTCGGGCGAACTGCGGCAGGAAAATCGGAGTATAGGACCGAACCATTCCCGAAGCAAAGACCGCCATCCGTCAAAGAAAAGTTGTGCGAGTTTTCCTTTAAACAGGAACTTGTCTACATAGAGATATGTAGAAAGGCTTCCCAAGAGTATTATTAGGATTGTCTTCATGCTACAATATGTCTTTCGTATTCTTCTGACGATGCAATCTGTTAATCTCATCCCGAAACAATTCAAGATGATGGGCAAGGATATTTTCGGCAAAGGATGTGACTGAAATCCTGCTCCATCCCAACCGGCGTACTACATCTGAGAGTTTCTCTTTAGTCTTTGAACTGATGTATATTGCACTGCGCTGCTGCACGACATGTTCGCAGAGGAAAAGCCGCTCATAGCTCGATATAGGGCGAGGTTTCGCTGGTTGAGGAGGTCTTTGTTCAGTAACAGCCCCTTTCACCTCTTGCTGTACATTCTCTTCGGTTCTGTTCGCAGAGTCGGTCTTGCCGGTTTGCGCCGTGGGATTATTCAGCACGGAGCCCGAAGGACTGCGGCGCGACGCCACTTCTCGCAGGAGGATTTCATCAAGATCAATCTCCTCCAATTTTTTCTTTCCTGCCATGCCTATTCCTCCTCGACGATTTTGCAGATTTCAGCACACAGAGAATCGAGACAGCACTCCGCAACGAAAGACCGCTCACCGGGGAAAAGCGTCGAACGGCATATAGCGCCGCCTTCGGGCCGCAATTCTTTACTGAAACGAAGGCGCTGCGGGATGTTGGTTTGCATCATCGGGAGCCCGAATGCGGCCAAAGCCTTCTCGTACAGATCGTATAGTGGCGTGCGTTCACGGCGATCGATCATCGACCAAAAAAGATGCACTCCTTTGATTTCCGACTTCTCGCTGGGAATAAAAGACTCCGCAATGGTGCGGGCAAAAGTTACACTGCTCTCCATAATCATCTTATCAGCTTTCAGCGGGATGAAAATCCGCTCCAAGCCGGCAATAAGGGGTAGAACCCCCTTGGTCGCAGTAGTGCCCGGGAGATCGAAAAAAACGTAATCGTACTCCTCATCAGTAGAATCGAGGAAGGTTTTAACTGTAGTCAAGGCTGTGGCGGCCCGGCATTCAAGTACAGGCCAAATCTTCCGCCCTGTAGCTTTATACTGCCGAATCATCATCAGTTTGTAATAATCCGAGCGGTCGAGGATTTCCAACTCCCGGCGGCGCTGTTCAAGAATGCTCCACTGGGGGTAGTCGCAATCCGCGACTACAACACGCCGGCCGAGACGATAATGAAGCATTCCCGCAAGAAGAATTGTAAAAGTAGATTTCCCGACGCCGCCTTTCTGACTGCAGATAGAGATGAAATGAGGTTTGTTTTTCATAGCTGAATTCATATATTGATTCCGTTGAGTGGAATGCTGTCATTGCACTGCATGCAGGCAATGACCGCCGTGAACCCCGATCATTCATTTCACTGAATGCATCGTATTCACTGAATGCAGTGCGTGAACTGAATTCACTGCATGAACGGCCTGCTTCCAACGACCTCAATTCATACAGCGACCTGCACGCATCCACATCATCCGGCACAAAGAAAAGCAGGAATCGAAGCCCTGATTCAGTATGTCACTCAATGACACTCCCAGTCCGCAATCGTCTCTTGTGCAGTTGATTTTTTATCCCTAACATTGCACATGAGAACGATACCGCATCCGATGAGCGGCGGCACGCTGGCCGCCGCCGGGAATAATCCGCTGAATAAGCGGATTCTATCGGCGCCTGCCGATAGCGAGCTGTGTTTTTGTATGCCGCAAATATTTGCGGCATACAAAAAGGCCCGGACTCCGAAGTCGTCCGGGCTGGTTTTCGCTCCAAAGTCGCATAACCTATAAAAAAATTACTATGGCAAATGGAAAATCGGGGCGTCCGAAGGCCAAAGACCCCAAAACTCACAGGTATAATTTCAAGCTCAACGATGAACAGGAACTACATTTCCGGAAGATGCTCGAAGAAGCCGGCTACCGGGAAAACATCTCGAAATTCATCCTCGCACGTCTGTTCGGATGAGAGTTCCGGGTCTATAAAAGCGATCCTACAGGCGCAAAATATGTCGCGCGGCTGAATGATTTCTACTGGCAGTTCTCCCGAATAGGGAACAACTATAACCAGATCGTAAAGCAAGTGAACACCCACTTTTCGGAGCAGGCGATCCCCGTGCAGCTCGACATGCTCATCGGCTACACACGCCAGCTCAAAGCCCTGAGCGAAAAGATCGCATCCCTGACCGAAGAACTGCGCAAACAATGGTTGCCCGAATAAACCACGGCGCACATATCGAAGGGGTGCTTTTCTACAACAAGTTCAAGACCGACAAAGGCGAAGCACGGGTCGTCCTGTGCCACAACCTGCCCATCGTTCCCCAAGACGGCAAGATCGACATCCGCCGCCTGAGCGAAGCATTCCGCCCCTGGATGACGCATCCCCGGCCCAGACTCGGGGAACCGGTCTTTCATGTCTCGTTAAACCCCAATCCAAAAGACCGGATAGACGAGATGAAAATGCTTGAAATAGCTCATTACTACATGGAGCGCATGGGCTATGGGGATCAGCCCTATGTCATTTTCGAACACAACGACATCGAACGCAAGCATTACCACATCGTTTCGACACGGATAAAACCCGACGGCACGACGATCGACTCTTTCGAATACAAGAAACGATCGAAGGCCCTGACCGAAGAAATAGAACGCGAATTCAACCTTATTCCGACCGTTCAGGGCCAGCAGTCCGCAGCTTTCGAGGAACTGCGCAAGGTCGAATACGCGCAGAGCAACCTCAAAGCGCAGCTATCTTCCGTACTCAACAACCTGACGGACCGCTACCGATTCAGTTCTAAAGGCGAATTTACGACCCTGCTGAAAATCTTCAACATCTGGATGGAGGAATGCAAGGGAGAAGTCGAAGGCCGTCCCTATGCCGGCATTATATACGGAGCCTTGGATGAACACGGCCAACGGGTAGGAAAACCCATCAAGTCAAGCCGTATTAGCAAGAAATTCGGCTATAAGGCACTGCAAAAGGAATACAGCAAAACCAAACGATGGATCGCCGGTAACAAACAGAAGTTGGAGCCGACACGGATAACAATCCGTGAGGCGATGAAGACCGCCCGGACTACTGAGGAATTTGCAGCGGCGATACGTCCGGGTGGAATATCAGTAGTCTTCCATCGAAGCGCCGAACATGAAAACAGAATCTACGGCGTTACATTCATCGACCATAGGAACGGACTTGTTATAAACGGCTCCCGGCTCGACAAGGCTTTTGCGGCCAACCGCTTCCAAGAACTGTTTACCAAGGCTCCGGCCACTGAGCCTCAGAACCGTGCGGAGCGTTCGCAGCAGAGCTCCGACACGGGAAATGACTGGTTCACGCAGCAATCGCACGACTTTGGAGCCATATCCGACATATTCCCGGACCTGGATTTATTCTCCGTGCTGCTCAACGAGGCATCCAGACCCGATTATTGGGATGAATGGGCGCAGGAATACCAACGAAGAAAAAAGAAGAAAAAACGCCGGCACTTGAAATAATACCCGTCAAAACTTAAAGCAGGCTTACAAAAAAAGCTGTCATAGACAGCTTACATTTTGGATTCTCCGGTACACGCCCGGATTAGGTGATTTTTTTATCCCCTGTTCCCAGCTTTTGACGGTCAACATGCAACCGTAGGCCGCAATGCGGACAGACGATATTATCAGCCTTGAGTAATTGTTCTACCGATAAAGGAATATAACCACTGCATACGGGGCAACTCATGCCCATTGGCTCTGACGGTATCATATAATAATCACTTTACAGGTTTCAGTTCTTGGGGCAGTATATAGGGAATCATGGCTATTTTAACCGAACTGACACCCGTTCTCAGGATATTTATAACCCATCTTTCACCGTTTTTTCTTTTAATAACAACTTTCTCTCCCTTTTTTACCGGACATTCTTGTTCTGAATAATACGGTTGACTGGATTCCGGGGCCTTTGTCCAGCCAACTATGCCTGAGAAGATCAGGTTATTATAAATAGAGTTGAATTCCATAGTTATCATAACTTCCCCTCCCCAGACAGCTACAGCTTCATCCGACGTTATGTCTAATTCAAGCATATTATTCTTTTCTTCGGATTCAGAAGGCAAATTCGAAACACGGGGGATAGATGGAACTACTGTTTGCACACTGTCGGGCTTCGAATCCTTCATTTTATTCACAACAAAACAGAACCCATAACCAGCCGAAAATATAAAACTAACTGCCGTAATAATAGACCACAGAGATTTAACTTTAACCCGGCCAAGTAATTTCCATAATTCTTTGCAAGTTATATTTTCCATGTACCTTACGACAATCGCATAGTCATCGCTATTCTTTCCCGCGTTATTTTGAATCTGGGATTGTGCCTGTGCCGCGGCTTGCGCCTGAACTTGGTTATTCACGTTGATATTAACTTGAAGCGGCTTGTCGTCCCGGCTATGGGCATTCTTTTGCTCCTGTTCCTGATCCTTCTGCTGCTCCTCGTCCACTAATTTCAAAAAATGGTTGCAAGCTTCGATTGTTTCCTGACGCATGATTTCAATGCCGGAAACAGGCAGTGGAAGCGATCCTTCACGCTTAGTATAGTAATCGATCGTCTTTTTGAAAACAGCATCTTTCGACTGAAGATAATTCTTTAAGTTCTTGACGGTATCGATAAGATGCTTCGGGCTTACAAAATGATTGCCTATCTCTAAATCACAAAACTCCTCCCTTAAATTATGAGCAATATCCCGTGATGTTTGGATGATTTCACTGCTGTTTATAAATTCTCCATACGAACGACTACCGTATTCCTTCATACTCTCGAAGTATTCACGGGAATGGTTCTGCACGAACTTTTCGAAATATTTCCTGGCTTCGTCAAAAGTATTCATAAAACAAAGGTAGTGAATTATCTCCGAATTATCCTAATATCCAGAACCTCGAAAAAAACGCAAACACCTGCCCGTAGTAGCTGCAGAGACTTTCGACCGTGGAAACGGATAGAATACCCATATCAACCGGCACATCAGAAAATTACTTGAAGATTTGCTGTTTTCTGAATAATAATCGCTAACTTTATATCACGGTCTGATAAATATTAGGCTTTATGGGTCGGTGGACCTCACAGTTCATAGATGTTTCATGGAGGAGGTGATTAGTGGCCTCCTCCCTTTTTTAAACGATGTTTGTACACATACACATACCCATCATCGACTGTAGAAGTCTGTGTTCATCCTTTCAGAGGTTGAAGCGTCCCGTCTTTCCGATTCCGGAAGAAAATGACTTTATCCGCAACTTCGGCAAAGTATCCTTGAATTACATCCCAGCCCTTCCGTGTTACGCCGGAGAAGACTGGTTTTTCCGGGGTGAAAATACCGTGAGGTTTAAGGAACTGCCCCGATTTAGGATTAGGATTGGCAAACAATATTACAACTGCCAAAGCAAATTCCGACGCCTCTTCTGCAACGGGAAAATGGCTAATCGTTATGAAGTGGGCTTAGAATTCACGGGAATGAGAGTATACGCCAATCAGCTTGTAGACCATCTGTTCAGCCTGGGCGTCAAAGTCAAAAACTGCGAAAAAGGATACACCCCGACCACTCTTTTGGCTGTCGGGAAATTCCTGCCTGCGATTTACGACTATTCGACATCGAATCAGCCGCTCCACGATGATTTACGTGTAAGCTGCGGGGAGACATTGTGTATTCTGGAATCTGCGGCCGGGGAAATCGTATTCCGGCCTCAGCATGCCGAATTGGTGCTTAAATTTCCTAAACAGGGACTCTCACTTTATCATTTCGTCTACACACGGGCGAATACCAAGATTCATTGCTGGATAATACAGAAATGGCTGACGGCAGACGCCCGCTTCGCCAGCAAACTGAGAAACGCGCTATTTCAAGTTCATTTGGAGTCCCAATCTTTGATTCAGGCATATAAATTTCTGATCCTGAACGACGATCCCCAAAAGTTAAACAAGGAGGCATTCCTGCGTTTCGTAACGGATATTCAGGCTAAACTCAAGCGCCGATCCCGCTTCACTATCAGCACCGAACGTATCGTCAACATCGCTCTCAAAGCAACGCACGCCCTACAACCGGCGCAGATGACCAAGATGATCGACATGGTGGATAGGATCGGCGACAAATACCAGACCGCCGACTTTCTGGAACTCATGTCGCCCCTAACGATCGCCGAGTGGAAAGAAGAGATCGAACGGGAGCTTCAAAAAAACTGGAGTCCCGGAACCAAAACGCAACTCGAATACCTGAAAGAGGCATGTAGTTCCTCTTCGTTCAAGCAATTCATTCGCTTTATTGTTCAATATAAGGGCGAAATCTGGGATATAGCGAAGGACATCATTACCGACCGACTAAAGAAATAAGGCTTACGGGGGAGGGCCAGTAGGGCGAAGCCCCTACAATATACTTCAAAACTAAAAATGGCCGGAAGAAAAATCTTCCGACCATGAATGGGGCAAACCGCTCCGTTTTAAACGGTTTCCATCATAGTGAATTGCTGCATCTTTAATTGCGTATCTCAAGTTTACAACCAGCATTTACATGTAAAGTCTCAAGCGATGTAACACTTTCGGTTCCTATGATTGTCAATTTTGCGTTATTACTAACAGTGACATTCTTAGTCTCCACTTTACGACCCTGAACAATCTGATCTGTCGTTACATGCTGATCGTAAAAAAGAATTTTATCAGGAACGTAATTCACTGCGGCATAAGCATCGACCAAGCCATAGCCCATGTAATCAACCCATAGCCCATTGGGACGACCGGAAGTCGTTTTATATAAATAACCTCCGACCTTTTTCCCTGATTTTTCTATAGCAGTTACCACTTGCAAGCGTGTAAAAGTAGGGTTCTTCGATATTACGAGAGCTGCTACACCCGCAATATGCGGGGTAGCCATAGACGTTCCACTCTTCTGGCCTGTGCTATTGCCCGGAATTGTAGACAAAATATTAGATCCGGGAGCCACAACATCCAACTTCGTACCATATCCGGAGAAAGACGATTTACTGCCATTTGAGTCAATAGAACCGACAGTTAATATATCATCATGGAAATTGCCGGGATAATCCATAACTCCAGAATAATTTCCTGCAGCAAAGGTTACTACACACCCTAATCCATCCCGGCCTTTTGTCATGGCATCAATAATAGCCTGCTCCAAAATCGCACTATGCATAGTGTCGTAAAATGCTCCACCCTGATCGCCCCAAGAATTAGTAAGTACATCAGCCCCATTTTGCCATGCCCAGCTAAATCCGCTCGCAAGTTCAGCCGAGAATGTTGTTGACAAATATAGGTCGTGACTAACTCCGATAATCTTGGCTTCAGGAGCAACGCCAACCACTTGCAGATTATTATTCCATACGGCGGCAACAGTACCGGCTACGTGTGTTCCATGACTCAATCCATTCACAAATACGCTGGGAGATTTGCCCGTTTGCGCATCATAGCTCAAGGTATGAAGATTGGCATTCAAATCATTGTGGCTGCGGTCAATCCCCTGATCTAATACCGCGACTTTCGCACCGGCTCCTCTTGTTATATCCCACGCAGCGGTAACATTGATATCAATATCCGGATAAGAATTATTTTTCAATCCCCATAGTTGGCCAAACATCGGATCATTAGGAATAACGTTCGGCTTGAAATCAAACATAAATGCAGGGTCCACATCTGCGAAATGACCAGTTTCATAGAAGTAGTTGCTTGCATCTACCGAACTGCCGAAGCTGGAGTTATGAATAGACATAATATACCACAAAGGCATATAAGGAACCTCCTTTACAATCTGAACTTTCTGTTCTTCTGCCAGCAGCTTTAATGTGGCGAAATCTTTCTCATCCTTTAATTTCAAATAGAAAATATCGGATGTTCCGATGGGTTGAGCATTCGCACCTCGGCTAAAGAATGGCAGAATGTGTTTAATCTGCTTATTTTGCTTGAGGTCTTTTATGAGTTTAGAGTAGTCTGTAGCAGTCGATTTCGAAGTCAATCTATATTTGACTACATTCCCGCTCCGAGCGCCATCTTCTTGTACTAAGTCCAGCCCTTGAAATGAAGAACCGGTCTTTGAAGATTTCAACGACGCATCATCTGCAACAATATTCACATATTCAGTATTCAGAGTCAAGGGTATCTTTTCTCCGCTATACCAGTAGTAGCACGTCGCATCTGCCCCTGCCGAGCGTGTCTTACTCAGGCCGTCTTGTCCCGGCTCATCGACAGGAGCGTCAGTACAAGAACCAAGAGTAATGGCCAGCAGGAATAGCATACTGAAAATGCCTATTATTTTTTTCATGGTTTCAAGTTTTTTAATTATATCTCGTTAAGACATATAAGAGATATTATATTGAGAAGCACAGAGCGGGTTACCATCCCCGCATCCGCCTGTTCCTCGACTAACGAGAGTTGTCACCGATTCTCTTTCAAGGCATTTACCTCGGCTTGAAGAGATTTTACGGCATCGATCAGCACGGGGATCAACATGTTGTAGTTGACGCATTTATTGCCCTCTTTGTCCGTGATGACAGCGCCCGGTAAGACCTCCTCCAACTCTTGTGCAAGGACGCCAATCTCCTGATCAGAAGACCTGCGATAGTTTTTACCCTCGTTAATGAAGTTGTAGGTGACAGGTCTGATCCGCGAGATAACCTCCAAGCCTTGTGAGAAATCACGAACATTGGTCTTGGCACGAGCATCGGAGTGGTAGTAAACATTCAGCACATTGATGCTGTTATACTTGTTCGTTGAGGAGTTGTAGAAAGAGATCTGATCACCATGCCCCGCCAGCCGGGTGTTTTCTGACGAAATGTCAATCTGGAAGAAGTTCGTCTGTGACGGGAGTTTGAAATATGCGCCGTTTCCGGCTATCGAGACCTTATAGCTCCCAATAGGGGTGGTATCCAGCGACAAGCGGCCTCCGGAATAGGTAAGCTGTGCATTTGCCGAGAAAATGCTGACAGCAGAGAATAGAATTGTGAAAAGCAGCGTATGGAGAGTTGTAGGTTTCATATATTCAAGTTTTTTAAGGTTAAAAGTAATCCGGGGTCTGGTTTACCCAAACCCCGGATTTGGGTATTACTTAGTTATTATGATTCGTGCTGTTTAAATATATAATGGGATGATAAAATCCGGATTCCCATACAACATTCCAATTTTTTGCAGGAAGATTTTGATTTATAGTATTATATATCACTCTATCGATGGGAATTTGATCGTATACAGGATTCGGCCGGACTGGGGTGATTGGACCGATCGCGTTTCCTGTCTCATTCTCTGAAGGATACAACCGGAAGGCAATTCCCCGCAGGACGATCGATCCTTTTGAGGCGGCTACTTTTGCGGGTAACGTATTGACCGCATCGAGCAGCAATTTTCCATAAGGATCTGTGCCACCAACGATGAAACCACTGAAAGAGGACAAATAGACGTATTCCAAAGCAAGAAGATCCCCGAAGTTGAAATTCGTGAGTTGGGTATTCTCCAGACTGATTTGCTTGAGTTTATTGCAATTCAGAATTGTCAACCCGCCGGTATCGCTTAACGAATATAAGGATTCCGGATAGTCCGGCCATGCGAACACAGACTCATAATCTCCGATGTCAATAGGATCAGTTGGCTCGGAATATGATTCTCCTGGTTTCCAAATTCCTTTACTTGTCGCAAAAGTTTCCAGATTCGAACAATTATCCAAAATAACCTTTGAGTCGCCAATCCTGACTAAATACAGTTCTTTGAGATATTCGTACCCTGTGAAGTTGAACTCCCGACTAATGAAATCCGAACCGCCTATAATGCGGATATAGCTTAACGCATGATTCACGGGCTTGATGTCAATCGCACCTGCATTATTAGCACCCTTAAAGTCGAATCTGGTCAGCGCATAGCTGTAATCCGGCTTTGCCTCTCCGTAGTCCAGCACCTCGCCGATAACGATCTTACGGGTTTTCGTTTCGTCGAATGTCTTGTTGATCATAAACGTATGCTCAGACGTCGTATAGTCCGGAAGATCATAGGCAGTGTACTCTTTCGAGACCTCACCATCCCAGCGTACCCCCAGATTCTTGGTTGTAGTCACCGAAAATCTTGTGCTGGAACCAGTGCATTCGAACTCGATCAATGGGACGAATAGATTATCTGGGGGCGTACCTCCGAATGACTCTCCATAGAGGAACTGCGCAAATGACTTATCATTTTCGGACAACTCGGTTATGTAATCCTCGTCGAATTCGATGGGCGGAATATTGCGGGCAATCATCTCATAGAACGGCCAGTTCATCACCGACCACTGGTCGTAGTACTCGGTTTTGTGGATGAAGAACGCCTGATCTTCGAGCGGATCGAGTACGATCTTCTTCAACTCATCCCAGGCAATGTAATTCGCCAGTTCATTTTCCCAGTACTCCCGAATGGCCGTTTCGTTTACACTGCCGTCGGCATTGGTTATCCAAGCCGGATGGAACATCGGGTGACGGAACTCCAGCTCCAGACCGAGGACCTGACCGAAAGCCCGTAGTACGTCACTCCGCTTTTGGGCATCTCCGGCACGGCGCCATTGTGCAAAGTGCATTGTAGCCTCGCTCTGCTGTCCGTAAACCTGCATATGATCGGTGCCGGTCAACGACCAGCTCGACATCATGCCCGGCACATAGTCGAAGCCGATACGGACAGTAGCAGGCTTGTCACTTCCGACGAAAAAGAAACGGACACCGGCAGCCTTCTCCCACTCTTTAGCTACTTCCTTAACATATTCCTGATAGCCGGCCGAACCATTCAGGAATTTGACGGTCAGGTTATTGGCCGCCATAGGTTTACTCCACACTTTCATGGCGTTCGCAACGCCACGGGTCGCGGGAGCAGGGGTATTCAGCATGGCTGCACCATAGAAATGCGGAACAAAGGCTTCCGTTTGGTCAGCCTGCCCCGAACTCGTTGTTTCATCCTTGCTGCAACCGGCAAAGAACAACAACACAACAGATAGCAGTAATAGCTTTCTCATAACTGAATGTGTTAGGTTAATAATTGGGTTATCGGCTACATAGATATGTAGTTTATATGGTTATTAACTCTCAGTTTACTCCCCGATAATCGGCGGCTGGTGTCTGCGTTCTTGATCTTTGGTCCGTTGTGATTGTGAATTTGACAGATTGGGTCTGTCTTTATCGCTGTCTTTGGCCAGAAACTTATCAAATGTATATTCTTCGCCAGTTAGCGCCATAATGCGCTTGACAATCAATTCCCGACAGATGGTATTGAAATAAAAATCGGCTGATTCATCCATCAAACTATAAGACTCAGATCTCCAAACCCCAAATGCATAATAATATCCTCCTTGAAGCACACCCACATAGGGGTATCTCGGATGTCCGATCAGATGTGCCCAATAGACCGATTTCGGATCGCTGGTCAGCGAGAGATTCAGATACCAACCCTTCTTTTGTTCATTTCTCAATCTTGTTGCTTCATAATCCGGAATCTCGAACGGCTGTCCAGGGTCGAATCCAGAAGTACTGTATTCGTCACCTAAAAGGCCAAAAGCATGACCGGCCGTTTCGTGAATAAATGTCCCCATTGACATCTTGCGTCCTCCATAGACATAGCCTGTAAAGGCAAAATTTGGCCCGGATATCGGTTCCCGCATATAAGTAACTCCTCCTTTGACCCCATTGATAACGATCCCGACCGAATGTACCGGCCTTTCATATGCCAGGACAGGGAGACGATAATAGGATTCCAGCCTTTGTTGTGCGGTGTAAATGTAAAACCACTGACGGCTGTTTTCTGTTTGCACACCTAATGCAGTCTGACCGCCGCTGTCAAACGCACCGATATAGGCATCCCTCGACACGGCATATACCATGTGTACGTTGAAGTATTCGCGGTAGGATTTGGTGGGTTCGATGGCAAAGAAGGATTCCATAGCAAACTCCATGACCTGCTTGTAGTAGCCCGTGGCAATGTCTACGTCGGTAAATGCTTCGCCGATCAATACGATGTCGATGCCCTTGCCCTTGGTCGCCCGTTGCAGGGTCTCGAACTGCTTATCCATCGAGAAGTCGGTACTCTGGTAGGAGCTGTTGCCGAATACCTTCTTCAACTGCGTGTTCAGGTCGTCCGTATGCTGGAACGGCCGGGCCATGAAATCTATCAGAAACGGCTCCTCGGGGTAGAGGCTTGTGGAGCAATACTGCCCCGTGAACATGTCGTTGGAGAACGTGCCGTACTGATCGACCAGAAAATAGCTCGGATAGGGTTCGGCAGGCAGAATCACGCGGTGTCCCTCGGCATCGGCATAGTCCGTCACCACGGGATAGGGCACGTCGTACGTGCGGAGGTATTGCTCCGCTGCCTGTTTGTACTCCTCCCCTTCGGGAGTGATCGCCACCACAGCGAAGCCCTGTCCGCCGAAGAGCGTATGCACCCGCCGGACAGTGGTCTCCAGAAAGGTCTTCGAATCCTCCTGCAAGGGATTCCAGTGCAGGATCATCGTCCGGATGTTGCCGCTGTACACCTCGCGGATGCTGCCCTGCGAGCCGTCGCGCAAGTCCGTAAAGGTGAAGTCCGGAAGGTGGATATCCTTGCTGTATGATACTCCTCCGAATTTACCGTAGTCTTGCCGGATACACTGGAGGGCGATGCGGCTCCACTGAGGATGGTTCTGAATAACGTCCGGGATTTTCCCATAGAGATAATTGTTGTTCAGGATCAAGTCTATTGGCCGCCCGCTTTGGAACAAATGCGCCCAAGGCTGTAACCCGCTTGTGATCTTATTGAACGACAGATTTATATACTGCAATCTGTTCAGTTTGGCCCAATCGGGAAGATAACCGCCCTCGATGCGGTTATAGCTAAGGTCGATCGTTTCCAGTTCTATCAGGTCGTCCAGACCGGTAATCATGTGCCCTTTTCCGTCATTGACGCTGATGGGCCCTTCGAGCGCATTCCAACTCAAATCCAGATGCCGCAGCTTCGTGAGTTTTGCGATCTCCCACGACACGGT
This sequence comes from Alistipes sp. AF14-19, assembly GCF_003461645.1. Taxonomy (NCBI): domain Bacteria; kingdom Pseudomonadati; phylum Bacteroidota; class Bacteroidia; order Bacteroidales; family Rikenellaceae; genus Alistipes; species Alistipes sp. AF14-19. Next base: position 45,509 of record NZ_QTXM01000013.1, on the reverse strand, counting down.
TCCCGCGAGGTTGTTCTTCGCAAGCCGCAGGGCCGTGACGTGCCCCTCGGCGTCGGTCTCCACGCCGTACCACTCGCCCAGAGGCTTGTCGCTGCACCAGTTCTCGCGGTGGGTCCAGCCGCCGCCTTCGGCCGCGTCGTAGAATGCCCGCAGCGCCGAGCGCTCCGGGTCAGGGTCGTCCCACGCCGCCTGCACGACGGTCAGTTCGTCGAACAGGGTGGACGCCTTATCCTTGAATACGATAAGCCCCGTGCGTTCCTGTGCATCCGGATTGGCAGAGATCGTGAAGCGGTGTGTCCGCTCTTCGAGCCCCGGTGCGGCCCGCGATTCGGGAAGTTCCTCGATCCACTCGCCGCCCTCTTTCACCGATACGGTGTAGTCTACGTTCGACTGCACCTCTACTGTGAGTGTCCGCTCTTCACTGCCGATTTCAAGCCGGTTGTCGCCCGCGATGATCGCGTTCTTCTTCGCCTGCGTGACCTCGATGCGCTCTTCGAGGGTTTCGCCCCGCAGGATAAGTGTAAAGCCCCGCCCGGCATACTCCTCATTCGGGTCCACCGTCACCGTAACATTGATCTCCCCGCCCGCATCGCCCGAAGGGGGAGCGATGTCGTACCAAGCGGCGGCATCGACGGCCGATTCGGGAGCGGTCTCCGAGGTAATGCGCCACGGCTCATTGGTCGAGAAGATCAATACAGCGCTCCCGCCCTGCGCACCGAAAGGCGCGGCGGGTAGTGCCTGCGTGATGGTTAGAAAAGGTTTGTCGGGATCAGGTGGTACGGGTGGATTATCCACGTTGTCGCTTCTGCTGCATTGCGAAAAGAATAACACGGCAGAAATCCAGAGAAACGGATGCGTGAAACATGGGAAGGGACGTGTCATAACCGTTCATGTTTTAGAATGATCCAAGTTATCGACTTTTGCTCAATATAATAAATTATTTCAAAGAAATCTTCGAGGCTGTTTCTCAATTATTACTCGAATGCCCGAATTTTCTACTAATAAATCCATATAGGATAATTTTGCGAATAGCACAACGATTCGGGAAATCGGTCAATTTTCGTATATGCGCAGAAACGAATCGATTATGAAGACTTCGGACCGCAGGTCAGAATGGCTGTATCTCGGCAGGTATTGAATATAAAACACGCGCAAAAAGGACATTTAGTAGATTTTGTTCTGGATGGTCTGTAAAAAACGTCGCCCATAAAGGACGACGTATAGGATAAAGTGTATTCGGTTTTCTTGTTACTCTTTCAGGATTGCTGTGTGCGACATATCCCGGACGATTATACCCTCATCAAAAAGTTCATAGGCGGACTATTTTTCCTCTACTTGTTGTAAACTATAAATTTCTTTCTGCCTTTCAATCTCCTCGCGTAACTCTTCCTCTTTGGGCAGGTAGGTCAGGTATTTTGCAGCAAATAGTTGTGGATTCTCATGCAGCACCGAATACCGGGCGATGTCGCGGCTGGTTTCCGTACAGAGGATCAATCCGATGGTCGGATTATCGCCGTCCGTGCGTTTCAACTCATCGTACATGCGGACATACATATCCATTTGCCCGACATCCTGATGCGAAATCTGGGTGGTTTTCAGGTCGATCAGCAAAAAGCACTTTAAAATGTAATTGTAGAATACCAGGTCAATGAAATAATCCCCTGCATCGGTAGAGATATGCTGCTGCCGGGCGACGAAAGCATAGCCCTTACCCATCTCCATAATGAATTTCTGCAAATGCGTGAGGATTGCACTTTCAAGCCGGGATTCGGTAAAATCCATGTTGGACGCCAAGCCCAGAAACTCTGCAACCATCGGATTCTTGATGAACTCCAACTTGTCCTTTTCATACGCCGCCGTCAGGGATTTCATTTCCGATACGACCTTTTCCTTTTTCGGTGATTGGAGCAGACGATGATAGTATTGCGACGATATATTGCGATCAAGTGTACGGACGCTCCACATTTCTTGTGCAGCTTCATTCAAATACCAGATGCGGGCCGCATCGTCCGTAACCCGCAATAAGGTTCGAATATGCGACCATGTAAGATTTGGTACACGCGTGTGCCAAATCTCATCATGGGGAAAAGATAGATAGAATTGCCTGTAATTTCGCAAATTGCGAGCCGAGAAGCCTTTGCCGAATGCCGCGGACAGTTCTTCGGAAAGCACCTTCAATAACTGCGTTCCATATTCCGCACGGCTCTTGCCATGCTGCTCCTGCTCTACGATCCGCTTGCCGATATTCCAATAGGTCTCCAGCATCACGGCGTTGATGGCAGCATAGGTATTCAGACGGGCATCCTCGATCAGACGTTTAATGTCGTCGATAAACGTGCGCTCCAGTACGGGTTTCATAACGGGTTAATTAGATTGGAAAAAAGATAAAACAAAGGTAGAAAATAATATCCGAATTACCCTACATTTTCAGCTCCTCGAAGAATTCCTCGAAAGTCAGGCCGTAATAGTTGCAGAGTCTTTCGAGAGTGGTGACGGATATATTGTAACCGCCGACCTCGCTGGCCGTGTATCTCGTAGATTTTATTTTGGATGGTCTGAAGTTCCATTGTTCGGGGTGAGTAACGGGGTTCATTCTTATAAAGTTTGCAGGAAAAGACCGGAATCTTTTAAAAGCATCACATTTCTTTCAGGTGTTCTCTCATCTTCAAGCCGGAGAAGAGTCCGGGCGTGTCACTGGACTGTCGTAGGAATAATTTTTAAAGTACAATTTTATTTTTCTTGAAAAATTCAACTGCCTGCTCGAACTTCTCGACAGAAGCTTCAATATTATTTGCATAAGCTGCAAAATTTTTGCTATACTCTTTCATTGCATTTATTTGCTCTGCAATTACAAAAACTTTACCTGCGAGAAAATGCGTCTTTATAATTGCAGGGGTTCTTTTTACAACAGAGCTGTCAAATTGTTTTATCACTAATATAAGGTTATGTAACCGTGAAAATTGCGGATTTACTGATGGAATGGCGTTTAAAGCAACGGTAATAAGATTTGTCAAAATAGAGTAATATACCTTTTCTGAGGACATCATAGGCATATTAATAATTCTATTATAATTTAATGCTACATCCTGCTGGTAGGCAGGCCAAAGCTCATTCCATTCCAAAAGAAATTTATTGCTGTATGAATTATAATCGTCGTATATCTTTCTGATCTCAGGTTGTATGCTGATTAAATATGATACACTTGACAAATAGGAATTTAGTTTTTTTCCTTTTATTTCATTTTTTTCTGATATACCTCGATGCAGGGAATCAGTCAGCCGATCAATGGTAAATTGCGAAAGTACATCAATGGTAATTTGCTGCACTGGAAAGGCTTGAGGCAGTATTTCGTCCGATTTCTTAATTTTATCAGCGAGCGTCTTTATCGAATGAATGTACTTCCGCAAAATAGGTATATTTTCTTCTGCCCAGATTACGATAGCGTCTTTTACAACCTCACGTTCTTCCTGCTTTTGTTTTCTCCGATACAAAATGTTAATACAGACTCCTAAAATAAAAATACCGAGCGAGATTAACGCCGGTAATAGAATGTCCCAAGACACACCAAGAAATGTGTTCTGACTGTGCGCAACAATACAATTCTGTATATCGGAAAGGCTTGTAGACATATCCGACAGTTTCGAAATAGCAAGGCTGTCTGAAGCATTGAGATTGTAGTCGAGCCGATACAGCCCCTCTTGAATGTCATCGAGTTTGAGCAGTAGTAATTTGTCTGAATACATATTCCCTTATTATTTGAGCGTGATTTCCGGGTGTTTGTCTTTCCAAGAGATCAAATCCTTGCACAACTTCCGCATGAAAATATTGAGCTGATACAAATCTTTCTCAGGACACTCGTTCTCTGTTGGTTTGAAATTGGCTTTCGCGTGTACGATACTATTCCTCGTGGCATAAAGAATGACCGCAACCTTATTCTTGATCGTCCTTTCTTTCTCCGCCACAATGCCGATGGCGGATTGTTGTTTGCTGGCTTTTGTTTCTTTGAGACACCGCTCCTGCACCCATTCTGGAAGGAATTCGTAGAGCTTAACGATGTCGCATTGTTCCATTACGATTTTTACAAGGTCACGATCCTTTATGTGTTTATCGTGTGCCCTCATGGATAATCCGGAATCCAGAGAATCGACATTCCCAGTTGCCGGAATCCCGGAAGAGAATTTCCGGCACAACTCTTCATGGGCCTTGATTTTGGCGACTATTGGAGAGATATACTCGATCACCTTATAGAAATACAGGAATTTAATATCGTTATTTCTTATTAGCAGGGCTTCAGAATATAAATCCAGAATAGGCGAACAATGAGGTAAAGAAGCTATTTGAATTGGATGTGTTTGGGTTGAATCCTTTGTCAAATCTAATTTGATCGTATATTTCACCTTGCGAACAGAACGGTTGTCGAGAGAAAAATTTATAAAATTGTATTTATCTATCAAATAGTACAAAACACGGTTAATAATATCACTCTCTTGTTCTTCGGGTAAAACATATTCCGGGGAATCATATCTTATCTCAATGGCAGAAAATGATGAACATGGCGAACATAATCGCTCATCTTCAGTGCATTTCTCTACATTATTTAATAGCCCTATTAGTAAGGGACTCTCAACCAACAATACAGTATAGTGTATGTCAGAAAATACATCTATGAATAACCTTGCATGTTTTAGGTTAATAACAGACTGCCTTATACTATCTGTTCGGACTGTACTTTCGTTTACCCCCTTTAAGGATTGTATATTATTAGTGTAGAGTAAAAAATCTTCAACAGGATATATTATGTAATCTTTTTCCTCTGCAAATAAAATTTCAATAGAATCTACACCTATTTTTACATCTTTATATTTAACATCATAATTATTCGCCAAAAAATCAAGCCGACGCTTGATCTCTTCGATATTTTCAGATGTAATGTAGGTATTCATATTCTCCTTATATTGGTGTTACATTTCCAACTCCCGGAAAAACTCGCCCAGCGTCGTGCCGTAGTAGCGGCACAGACGATCGATGGTGTCGAGCATCGGATTGAACAGGCCGGCTTCGATGTTGCCGACATTGATGCCGGTCTCCTTTATCACCTCTTTTTGGCCCTTGCCCGCGGCTTTGCGCAGTTCGCGGAACCCGGCCCCGATCCTATTGATCACCTCGTTATTGCGGATGTGTTTCTTGCTCATGGTCGTCGCTTATTTCCGGATTGTCGGTCGGTTCAGGTGCGTCGGTTGTTTCCGGCTCAACGGAAGGCGTGAAAAATTCATGTAGGGTCGTGCCGTATAAGGTGCAGAGGGCATGGAGTGTCGAGATGGTAATGTTGTTGCGCCCCATTTCGATATGCTCGACACGGACGCCTGTTTCAAACAACACCTTTTCCTGCGACAGGCCCCGCGCCAAACGCAGTTCCCGCAGCCGGTAGGCTATGTAACGGACAAGTTCTTCGTTTCTGGGAATTCTTACCATAATACAAAGAACTCGAAATCTCAAATACATTATGTTGTAATTGATTTGAGAGAATAAAAAAACAGGCTAAATAATTGATTTACCGGGTCTTTTTCGGAACGGAAATCGTGTGTAGAAAGGAAAATAATGTATATTTGCGGCAGAATAACATTCGACATGGAGACTTTAATTGCAGATAGTGACAGGCGGTTCAGCCGTAGTTCAGGCAAATAAGTCCGTTTACCCTCAATAATATACGGGCAGCGGGCTGACAAGCCCGGCGCGATGATTGTACCGATACCCCGGTGACGGGTATTTGTGCGTCGATGCAGACCTTCATAACGGCCCAGATCGCCCATTACACGGAAAAAATAGAAAAAAAAGATGCCAGCCCTGTAATCTATTTGAGAAAAAAGTTGCAGAAGAAAGATTTAGTACTTACCTTTGAATTGCGAACTCGCCGAAAGGCGTGAATCGCGTTGCTGCCCCGTAAACGTGGAAATTTACAGTAAAGCGGCAATAAGAGGCGTCACGACGGGTCGTAACCACGCTCGTCGGAAAGCAGTACTTTACAGGCACTACACCTTGACGGGCGTGGGCTTCTTGTGTTATTAGGCTTTACGGGTATTCCACGACCTACGGGACATAGTAACGCAAGCACGCATACCTCTCGTGCAGGGGACAGCGTGGGCCTATCCTCGATAGGCCGGGTTCACGTTCCGTCTCTTTTTAGTATAGGGACGATTTCGGCGGATAGCATCAACTTAAAACGAAAAAGTTATGTTATCTTTGCGGAGTAATACACGGCCTTTGCCGTGACATATTGTAAAGAATAAAGGTTAGGACAACCTTTACTTGTTCCCGCTAAACTTCGGACTACCTTTTAGGTAGGTTTAAGGATCGACGTAAAATTGTCTGAAACCTGTGTTATGTCCCTACACCTCGGTGTGGGGACGGGCACGGGCGTAAGGGCAGATCGTCGATCTGAGGCTCCGAAGGCCGAGCGGGAGAGGTCTGTACCTGCGCTCCGTGTCTTTTTAATTGACATCGTGCCGGGTGCATAGGTTATCCGAAACACCCGGCCCGCAGCTTCACACAGGAGCTTCGGGCGCAAGGACAGTACCAGCTAAGGCTCCGAAGGCCGGTGAGTGGACTGCACCTGCGCTCGTTTTTCGTAAGGGGCCGGGAAAGTTGAACAACAACTAACCCCGGTTACAATGTCACGGAAAATCAATCAGAAGAAGGAGGCGTTTTTGGCGTCCGGCGGTCTGCTCAGATCGGCGGGCTTAGCTGTGCCTGTTGCCGGGGTTTCTTCTATATCTAACTTTATCCACCAAGCTCACCACCTCCCCGCGATGCAACAGCATCCGGGCCGGGTGCGGGGTCCGCATTTCTGCATGAAGTTGCGTCACTACAAAATTCTTCATAGTGTCCCCGCGCCCGTTTTTTCTGCCTGCAATCTGGTCCGGTCTCCCGGCCAAAACGCTGGCGCTATCACCCTTAAAAATTATGCCCCATTGGAAAACGGGCCGCAGAGTCGGCTGCATAATTTTAGGGTCGGGGCCGCAGGCCCGATCAACCTGCGCCCCGTTTTTTTCTCGAAGTTTTACCCCGGCAATTTGCCACGGCCAATATATTTTAAAAAGGTTAAATTTGAGGTTATTGTAACTTCGGGCGAGTGCAAGGAAGCCCGATCCGCCGTGACATTTGCCGGGGTTTCTTCTATCAATACCAACCAAGCTAACCATTTGAACCTTCCCGCGATGTCGCTGCATCCGGGCCGGGCGTGGGTGACACATTTCTGTGTGAAGTTGCGTCACTACAAAATTCTTCATAGTGTCCCCGCGCCCGTTTTTTCACCAAACGCACCCCGGTATAAACTTAAATTCGGTGTGGTTCCGAATGTCGGATTTTCCCGATGCATAGGCAGCCGCGGTGCGCTTTTTTCTCCAGCCACTTTCCCAAGTGGAGTTTTCATAGCATCAGAAGTAACTCCGTCCTGCAAACCTACTGCGGGACGTGCGAGCAGGTTGATTCGCCTTGATTCGGATGCAGCATCCCCAATGCAGTCCGTCTCTGCGTGCGGATCAGCCGGCTCGCTTTCTTCTCACCAAACCCGGATTTCCCCATGAAAGAGAACTTGTTTTACCTCCCGCCCTACGAGGACGAAGCGACGGCCGAAAAGATTCGGGAAATCTACGGCTATCCAATCAGGTACATGAAACAATACCTGCTCGACTTCTTCACGGCCCTGTACGAGGAACAGCATCACATCTACGTGCTGCTCGAAAACCTGCCCCTCGACTATTTCGCTGTCGAAAGGACTTACGACCGCCTGCTGTACTGGAACAACCGCAACGGCAGCCATGAGGTAGACGGATGGCTGTACCCCCGCGAACGATACACGCTGAAAGAATTTCTGGCGAAAAAACGCACCTTCCACCGTATCGACGAATTCGAACTCGTTGCTCTGGGGACGAGTTTTACAAACAGCAAAGCGGAATTACCCTCGCAAAAGCTCCTCAAACAGCTCTACATGAAATTCCTGCAGGAACAATGCGAACGCCATCTGCGGCTCAATACTCCCATCCGGCTCACCCCCGAAATCATCAACCGCTACGGCCTGACCAAGTGGGATGCCGGAAAGATACGTCCCTACATCAACCGCTTCAACCGCAAAGCCAAGACGAAAATCCGGGCCGAATTCGACAAGCTGGCCGCGTTGGACTTTATCCGCGAAGAACTCGAAAAATCCGGCACAAAATGACACGATCCCTTACCATACGGCGGAACATGCACGGCGAAACCATATCGTCGGGCGTCGTCGCGCCGTGCGGCGGGAAATATACAGGGACGGCAGTGGCTCTGAAATCTGGTAACTCATGCATTCGCCGCGTGAGGATGATAATCCCGGCCGTCCCTTTTTTCGACTTCACCACAAACACGATATATGCCGCCGTTCTTCGTTCGGTTCAAGCCTATGGCAACTCGGACGAAAAGGACGGTTATTGCGGGAAGGCAGAGACCTCCGCACCCCATCCCGATTCTCACTGTCTAAAAACAACGGCGGCACAACTCTTAACGGATGCGGTTCCACCCCAAGCGTCCATCCGGACGTACTCCCACAACAATCAAGTAACCGGAACCGCATCCGTATCTTTACCCCCGGACACCAACACGGCCGAGGCCGAGGGTCCGGGCTGCAAAAACCCGAATCTAAATAAAACCAATGGTGACCAACGTGCAAATTGTCACGGCTTATTTACAGAGGGTCGGGATGCGGGTCACACGTCCCCGCATCCCGTTATCACAGCGGGAACAGCGGAAAAGGGAGAATATAACGAATTAAGTGAGGATCGCGCGGATCGGGTAAGTCCGCGCATCCGCCGTTCCCGCTTTCTTCAAACCCATCACCCGGCTTTATGCCGTGGCAACAGTCTGGGGGCAGTTTACTGTGTAGGATTAGACATTCAAACTGGGAACGCCGGTTTTGCAAGAGCCGGCGATGTTGCTGCCCCCTCTTTTCGATCCCACCAACCAAATCTAAATAACCCCGCCCGGTGCGTCGTGTACGCCGCCGGGTACAGGACGGGCGATGCACCAAAGTCTGTTAGGGCATACGATGGCTTACATCGTCCCGTCCTTTCTTTTGCTCCTTCCGCGGAGGCATGCAGCTTCCCGCGCCAGCCGGGATGGGGAAAATTCTCGGATACAGCCGCAATAATCTCCCGATCCATATTAAACCAAAAGATCATTATTCTTCGGCTTTTCGCACCCGCCATGCAACGGCATATCCATTCTTGATATAGGGGGGGGCGAAAGCAACACAATATCCATTGAACCTTCGATTACTTATTTTAGTTGCCGTAGTCTCTAATACTATCATGGGACCTTGCTTCATGCTCAGGCTTAAAATATTTATTATGATTTTCAGGTGCGAATTGGGTTTCTTCTCCCAATGAATCGTCTTTACTAAAAGTTACAATTATGTTCAGATAGAAGGTAAATAACGTAGAACCACTTTAAAACTAAAAGCCGCAACTGAGTATTTTGCTTTTTTATGCCATGTCCTATTACCATTAATCATCAAGCCTTCCCCAAGAAGCCTTGATGACACCCTTTCTCCCATTCTAAATTTCTCAGTTCATCCGAACGCAGAGAACTATTACTTTTCCTATCCGGACATTCATAGTTTTCAAGCTGCACATGGAAGACAATTCTGCCCCAGAGATTCCCAGCCCTGGGGTTTTTGTTTAATCCTAACACTTAAATTTATGGACAATCTCCTGATCCAAGAGGAGTTGCTATCCTTGTTGAAGGAAGCGACCCAAGCCTCCCATGTGCAGTTGGAACCATGCGTCTGGCAGAATGCGTATGAAAACTTCTGCCGGCATGCCGAAAAGCTCACCGAAAGCGAATGTTCTTCTAAAGTCATGCGGACCATCGATCACGCCCGTATCGAACTTGAGCAAATCCCAAAACGTCTGTATGCAATCCCGGACCGGGATACAACGGCAGAACTTTACTGCAGCAAAGCGTTGAACGTGCTGCGCGGAGAACTGCGAATCATCACCTTCGAGCTGTCTCATCCGACCTTTGCCGGACAAAATGAAAAGATGTTTGTCTCCCCGCTGCATCTGAGCGAAGGGTTCCATCCTACGAACTTGGTGGAAATCATTACTCCTTTCTTCGAAATGGGACTGTGCGTAACGGCAGAAAAAAGACTCGCAAAACTCACCGAAATTATCCGGGTCTTCGAATGGGCATTCAATATTACAATACCCAATTATGCCGTACTCCGCAACGCAGCCATCAACCGCAAAATCCACCAAACACCTCTGCTCGACAAAATGCGGGAGATATTGATCCGCCTGAGTCAACAGTAACGCCTAAACTTTCCGGGGCTGTTTCTATAACAGCCCTTTTTTCCTCAGTGTCCTGAGAGACCTATGAGTGCCAATGAGTGCCAAGACCCAGAAATCAGCACCAAAAACATCCCTGCAATTTACCTTTGCCGGACCTAAATCTTAACGGCATGCAAAGCGAAGACGACCTGAGAGGACTTGCCAAAGTCATGCAATTTATGCGGGCACTGAGCATTCTCATTCTCCTAATTCATATCTACTGGTTCTGTTTCGACTGGATGGAATCCCTCGGCTGAACGCACCCGACCATAAACCGAATCCTTTCCGGTTTTCACCGTTCATCGCATCTTTTCAAAGCTCCTATCTATTCAAAACTTTTCTGCCTGCTATTCCTCGCTCTTTCATGCTGGGGGACGCGGAGCGTGCGCAATGAACAGATAACCCGCAAAAAAATCATCTCCTGCTTATCACTGGGGACCCTGCTGTTTTTCGGCTGCGGCATCTTTTTACATATACGCGGGGACATAATGCTCCTTTGTTCCCTGTATGCTATCATCTTGGCGATCGGATATGTTTTCCTACTCACCGGAGGCATCTGGCTTGGACGGATGATGTCGGAGCGTATGATGGATGACCCATTCAACGATGAGAATGAAAGTTTCATGCAGGAAACCCGATTAATCAAGAATGAATATTCCGTAAATCTACCAACACGATTCTATTATAACAAACAATGGCACAATGGATTTGCAAATGTAGTAAATCCAGCAAGGGCAGTCGCCGTTATCGGCAGCCCGGGCAGCGGAAAATCCTATTGCGTAATTAATCAATTCATCAAACAGCAGATCGAGAAAGGTTTCGCCATGTATGTTTATGATTTCAAATTCGATGATCTATCGATCATTGTATACAACCACTTGCGCAAACATCTCCACTGTTACAAAACACCCCCGAAGTTCTATGTCATCAACTTCGATAATCCGAGGAAATCACACCGATGCAATCCAATAAATCCGGCATTTATGACCGACATCTCGGACGCTTACGAGAGTGCGTACACCATTATGCTGAATCTCAATAAAACATGGATTACCAAACAGGGCGATTTTTTCGTGGAATCGCCAATTATTCTTCTGGCGGCAATTATCTGGTATCTAAAAATTTACAAAGACGGAAAGTTTTGCACCTTCCCGCATGCGATCGAACTGCTGAATAAACGCTATGCTGATCTCTTTGTCATACTAACCTCATATCCCGCACTTGAGAACTACCTGTCACCTTTCATGGATGCCTGGCGCGGTGGAGCGCAGGATCAGTTGCAGGGCCAGATTGCATCGGCAAAAATTCCTCTTTCACGTATGATCTCCCCGCAACTCTATTGGATCATGTCGGGAGATGATTTTACACTGGACATAAACAATCCCCAAGAACCCAAAGTGCTGTGCATAGGCAATAATCCGGACCGCCAAAATATCTATTCCGCAGCCCTCGGCCTCTACAACAGTCGCATCGTCCGTCTTATCAACAAAAAAGGCAAACTCAAATCCAGCATTATCATCGACGAGCTTCCGACGATCTACTTTCGCGGCTTGGATAACCTTATTGCCACGGCCCGAAGCAATAAAGTCGCTGTGTGCCTCGGACTGCAAGACTTTTCGCAGCTTACCCGCGATTACGGGGACAAAGAGTCCAAAGTCATTCAAAATACCGTCGGAAATATTTTCTGTGGACAGGTCGTAGGAGAAACCGCCAAAACCATCTCAGAACGTTTCGGTAAAATCCTCCAGCGACGTGAATCCATGTCAATCTCCCCGGAACAAAAATCCACGTCGATCAACACGCAACTCGACAGTCTGATTCCTCCCTCCAAGATTTCAAACCTCAGTCAAGGCATGTTCGTCGGATCAGTCTGTGATAATTTCGATGAGAAAATCGACCAGAAAATATTCCATGCCCAGATTGTCGTTGACAACGACGCCGTAGCACGCGAGACTGCCGCTTATGTCCCGATTCCGGATATAACAATCTTTCAGGATGAGAACGGAAATGACTGCATGGAAACACAAGTCGAGGATAATTACCAACGCATCCGTTCCGAGGTCAACCAAATAATCAAGGATGAGATGGAACGCATCAAAAACGACCCCAAACTCCGGCATCTTATTCCCCAGCCCAAACAGCCTGCAGGCGGAAAATAAACCGGATCGCTCCTTGGTCCATAGTGTCAGGAACGGACTGCGAGCGCCAACGGGTGACACGGAGAACAATCTAATAATCAGCAATATATCTTCGCATCATAGGACCACTAAACCTTATATTTTTTAATTATGGCAAAAAAAGAAAAACAAACAGAACCGGCGGAAAAAACGATGCCCGTTCGCCCTGATCCCAACAAGGAAACCATCCTGCTACGCTATCCTCTGGATGGCAGCGTCAAAGTCGTCAGCGCCCTCAAGGACGAGAAGGGCTCGCCGAGTTTAATCTGGGTTGAACCTTCCGGGAAAAACCAGCCTCGTTTTTACGAGTGCAACAACTGCCGCGAAGTCGCCAATTTCTTCGACATGGAGTACCGTCGGGCGTTCGCCGAAAACCGCGACAGGAAAACCATTCCTGAACTCTACAAAGTTCCCTTCGACAAAGTAGGGCTGATCGGCGAGGAACTTCGCAAGCTCTCCGACGATCCCCAAAACGCCGTGATTCTTGAAACCGTCAAGAAGTACCGGACCTACACGGCACAGCTCAACCGGATCACCTTCGACATCGCCCGTATGCCGATCGCGGAACTGGCCGCCGAGGGCTTCGACATCGAACAAATGAAAAAGGACGGAGCCTTCAAACTGCTGGAAGTCGGCAGACAGACCAAATTATACCCGGTCAAAGCGGTGCAAACCGGACATATCACCAAGGAGAGTACCTATTCTCTGCACTGTTTTTTCGACCAAAACGGGGAAATCGGCTTCAAGGCTCAATCTGCTCTTTCCGAACCTGAATACCGAACGGACGAACGTCTGCGAAGGGAACTGACGAAACAAGACATCAACGATCTTCGCGCGAAGAAGACCCTGAACCGTCTGATGCAGCATGACGGAGAGTATTGCTTTGTCGGCTTCAACAAAGATACTCAGCGCATGATCTATGTTCCCTGCAAAGATGTCAGAATTCCGGATTACATCTTCGGGCAATTCATCGGCCCTTCGCGGAAACAAGAATTCGAACGCGGCGGCAGTGTGCTGCTGGAAAACTGTAATTACTCCGGCAACGACAACCATTTCTCCGGTCATGCGCATTTCGATGTTCACCGCAGGGATTACGTCGTAGACGACCCGCATTACGAACGTCCTTATCTCCCGGAACATATCAGGACCCAAATGCCGAAAGAAGAGGTCGATAAATATTTCGCCGGCGAAGTAATGAAAGGCTACCGTTACAAAGGACGGGACGGAAGGCCATTCACCCAAGATTTCAGACTTAACACTGAGACCAATGCCTGCGAGTTCATCGACTATCAGAAACAGGCAGCAAGCCTACAGCAGACTCAGACGCAGGGACCGATCAGTGATCCTCCCGAATCGATGGAGCCGCAGGAAGCCCCCTATATGGCGCCTCACATCCCCGAAGAAGGACAGGACCGGAGTCAGGGCCCAAGGATGTAAACCAAAGCCGGTCACAGCCGGCGAATTCTTCAAGGCATGAAACGAAACCAATTAACAGACCCTCTCTATTACCGGAACCGACTTGAAGAGTTCATCCGGGAGAGACACCCCCGGCTCATCCATGCTTATAAACTCATCGGCACACGCAGTAATCTTGCGGCCCAGACTTACAAGGAAGCTATTGAATCCGGTGAAAGCCCTCTTGCGGCTTCAGCCCGTGCCGATACAGTCCTTTATGAAGATCTGATCTTCTCCCGCTTCGACACGCTGCGATGTATTCTGGCAACTGAATTCCCGATGATTCCCGCCCATCGGCAACGTTCGCTCGCCTTAACGCTGGAAACGTATTGCGAAGATGTCTTCGCAAGATATAACCTCGATGATGGCATGGTAGCCCGCAGCGAATATAATCACTTGATTGTTGAGCTGACAAACACACTTCGAATCTATTTTCAACAAAACAACATTTACACGCCACGGCGGGGACGCCCGGCAAACCAACGATAAAAATTACAACTGTCACAACAGAAAAAACACTATTAACAATGAAAAAAATGTTTATCGCGGCGCTGACCGCACTCGCTCTGTATTCCTGCGACAAAGACGAACCCGCAACCGGAACACCGGACCCCAAGCCCGATACCCACGGAGCAACCGTAACCATGACGTTCACCGACGAAACCCCGACCCGTGCGTTCTTTGCCGAAGCCGCGGCCGCCGAAGCGTGGGAGAAATCCCTGTCCTCGCTCTCCGTGTACGTGTTCAACGCCAAAGGCGACCTGATCGTGCTGCGCAATTTCACAGCATCCGAACTCACGGCCCGCTCCGCAACGTTCGCCCTGCCGCATGCCACGGCCGGTACGACCTGCGACTTTTATGCCGTCGCTAATCTGTCGCTGTCGGGCATTGCCACGAAATCCGCGCTGCTCGCCAAACTGGAGACCGCCGCCGCCGACTACAACGGCACGTTCGCCGAAGTTTCGACCAAAGCCAAGCGCAGCGGGGGCTTCGTAATGACTGCCGGAGTGAGCAAAGCCGTTGCTGACGGCTCCACGACATCCGTGCCCCTGACACTCAAACGTACCGTCGCCAAAGTCGCCGTGCAGACATCCATCGACCCGGCGTTCGCCAGCAAGTATTCCGGGACCCTGACCGTAACGGGTACGAAGCTGCTGCGGGCCGCCAGCCAGACGCCGATCATTGCCCCGGCCACGCCGACACCCGGAGCCATGAGCTTTACCCACACACAGACTGCGACAGCAACATCCGGGAAGTATAACAACCTCTTTTACCTCTTCGAGAACGGCCCCCTCGCCGAAGCAAGCCGCGTAGCGCTGGAGATCACCGCGACATACGACGCCGACGGGAACGCATCCACGACCGCCGACCGCATGGAGGTAGTTTATACCGTACCGCTGACAGGCAAGACCGGGGGCGAGATCGCACGCAACGGCTACTACCGTATCGCAGCTAACCTCACGGGCCTCGTGGGGCAGGATTGCCAAGTCTCCGTGTCGGTCGCCGAGTGGGAAAGCCCGATCACGCAGTCCGTCGATCTGGGAGCATAACCGAATTATTCACCAACACCGCCCGCACCTTTCGGGGCGCGGGCGGTTTAAACAATCACAGATGAAATATTTACTGTTCGCATTGCTTTCCCTTTCGATCTGGTTTACAGGCTGCATACACGATAAAACAGCCGCGGATGCGCCGATAAAAAACGTGTCCGTAGAGGTGGGCATTACGGCCCGACCCGCAGACCGCATTACCCGCGCCACCGACGAAACGCAGATTAAAGACCTGAACGTATATCTGTTCGGGAAAAGCAACACATTCAAACTTCACATTTATACGCAGTCGCCGCTCTTGCAATTCGAATGTCCCGTCGGAGAATACGACCTTTACATTGCCGCGAACCTCCATGCGGATATGGCAGACTTATCCCCGGCAGAACTCGAAGCCTGTTCCATAGCTTCCAGACCCGCGTATGACGATCTGCCGATGTCGGCGAAGACAACCGTAACGATTGCAGCTTCGGCGCAGGGAGAGGTGGTTACGCTCCCGACTATTGAGGTCCGGCGTTGCGTGGCGAAGATCGCCTATAATATTCGTGTCGCCAATACTGCAGGGGACATCAAACTTCAATCCGTGCGGCTGATGAGTATTCCCCGCACCTCGCTGCTGTTCACCTCCGCCCGGCCCTCCGAAAACAAGGCCGATTATACTTCCGGATTCTACTCGGAAATCCCGGCCGCCGGGGGCGCGGCATTTTCGGGCGTATGCTATATCTTCGAGAATAGGCAGGGCCGCGTTCCGGGCATTACTTCGCAAGCCGACAAAAGCGCCCGGAACGCCCCCAAAAACGCATCCTATTTGCTGGTGCGGGCGGTTCGGGGTGGGAAAGTACTGTCATATTCTATCTATTTTGGAGAAAATAATACTGATAATTTCGACATAGGGCGTAACACAATCCAGACATTCAATATCACCATCAATGGGGACAACGAAGTAGATACCCGCATCAGCAGCTACACCCTTAACGTGTACGACACGTATGCCGGCAATATGATCGGCGGCTATTGCCTCAATGATCAATATGGAGAATTGTTAATCGAGGTGGATGGTAACCCCGCACCTCTGACGCTTTGCGGGCGGATAACGGCTTCGGGGGACACGGGGCATATTCTCGTGAACGATACTCCCATCGGTTCCGGGCGTGACCTGGAGCTAACGGACCAGCCGGGATTGAACGAATATTATTTGCATTACGACAAACCCGTATATACGTCTGCCGATTCACAATTCTCCTACACCGTGACAATCGAGGACGACGGCGGCTATGCGCAGTCTTTCAAATTTGAACGGCGCTTTGCCAACAAACTCGACGTTATAGTCGATACCCCTGACAATGGCAAAGGCAAGGTGAAAGTTTCCGACGCGCTGTATTCCGTACAGGTCACCGGAGTGCGTGACCATATTGCAATGTGTTACGAAATGGGCTGCACGCTGGTAGCACTGCCCGCGGCAGGTTATCGGTTCGAGGGATGGTACTCCACGGATGGTTATAAGACGCGGCTTTCAATATCGACAACCTATTTCTATGTGCCGAAATCGGCCAACGCTGCTATCTATCCGAAATTCTCGCCTGCGACATCTCCGCTGGACAGCGACGGTACGGCAAATTGCTACATTGCACCCAAACTGAATACAGAATATTCCTTCGATGCAACCGTGCAGGGCAACGGCAAAAACACGAAGAATATTTGGGCCCTAAATCTTAACGGGATTTCCGCTCGTATGCTTTGGGAATCGGATAGCAAAGTTGTCGAAGATGTAATGTTTGCAGACAGCCGTATCTCTTTCTCGACGGGGACCGTGCGGGGAAACGCCGTGATAGGATTGTTCGACGTTACAGATAATTGCATTTGGTCGTGGCATATCTGGTCCGTGGATTACGACCCGGCATCGACAGCACAGACCTATGTTTCCGGGGCCGTGTTCATGGATCGAAACCTCGGAGCGATCACTACCGATTGCACACAGCCCGCATCCCGCGGGCTGTATTACCAATGGGGCCGCAAAGACCCGTTCATCCATCCGGCAAGCTGCAACAGCGATGAACGTGAAAGAGTGGTCTATACCGAAGGATTCGCATTTAATGTCAGCTATCCCCGGAATGCCGGAACTGAAAGCCCCTATGACGTAATGACCGTAGAGTGGTCGATTGCCCACCCGACAACCTTTATGAGCGATGCCATGTACGAAGATTGGGAAGAATGGGCATCTGTTGTGGATTGGCTTTACAATCATCATCCGAATCTTTGGGGTAACGTCACGACAAGCAACAACAATATCAGCAAGGTAAGCTACAAATCTATCTATGACCCGTGCCCCGTTGGTTGGAAAGTTCCCAGCCCCGAAGATTTTGCCGGAATCGAGCGGGTAAGTCAGTCGTCGCCCTATTATGTAACGATTCATTACAATGGTAATCGTACCACGAATATTCCTATCGGTGGGACTTTCGTTGAAACTCGCTTTATGAATAACGGACAGCTCGGACGACTTTATACCAATGCGCCCTACTATATGTTCTGGGGAACGTCATCCTGTCGGTATGGCGATATTTCCTGCACCTCGATTATTTTCTCGACGGGTTCCGTACCCTCGTTTATCGACACTTCTGATTACTATCGTTACGCCGCAAATCCCATACGGTGCATCAGAGAATAAAAAGCCATGAAGAAAAGACACATCATCATTTTATCGCTTTGCCTGCTGGCTTTTTGGGGCAAACCCCAGTTGGCCGCAGCGCAGTTTTTCAGCGCCAAAGTAAACGCATTGGCCGCACTCACCGCAACGGTGAACGTAGGAGTGGATGCCGCCGTCGCGGACAAGTGGACGCTCGACGTTTCCGCCTACTGGAATCCCATAAACTCCGATTCGTTCAGTTGTCGGCTATATGCCGCGCAGATCGGCACGAAACGCTGGCTTTACGAAGCGTTCGTGGGCCATTTCATCGGCGGCCAGCTAACCTATGGAAATTACCTGTACGGCGGTTCCCGACGCTACTACAAAGGCGGCATGGCCGGGCTGGGATTCAGCTATGGTTATGCTTGGCTGCTCTCAAAGCGATGGAACGTCACAGCCGAAATCGGCATCGGGGTCTTTTACATGAAAGACACCCGCCGCGACCGCATCCCGCCCGAATACGAATCCATCTTCATACACCACTACAAGCGGTGGGTTGTAGGCCCCTCGCGGGCGGAGATCAGTTTTAACTACTTATTCTAACAGCAGCATGAAAAAACTTATTTATACCGTCGTCTGCATGATGCTTTTTTGCTGCGCCTGCTCGGATTCGGACATAGAGCTTAACCCGGCGACGCAGGCCAAACAGCAGCTTGCAATGACGTTCCGCTGCGGGGCCATGTCCCCGACACGCGCCGCGACGGACGACACCCGCATTGACGACATTAACCTGTACTTGTTTCCTGCGAACGGCGACCCGGCCCGACACCTCTATATTGCTCCGGTGCGCCCCGTCGTACTGGAACTGCCCAAAGGCGACTACACGCTGTATGCCATTGCCAACCTCGGACACGACGCAGGCGAGCGGACGCAGGATTTCGTTCGTACGCTGCACGTCGAACGGGATCCTGCGGTCCTCGCGGATGCTCCCTTTCCCATGTCCGCGCAGCAGTCCGTCACCGTGCGCGGTGACACGCAGATCGCCGTATCGCTCATTCGCGCCGTGGCAAAGGTCAATTTCAGCTACACCGTGGCCGCGGATTTCGCAAAGTCTTTCCGCGTGAAGTTTATACAGCTTCGCAGCGTTCCCCGTTCTGCTACTCTTTTCGGCTCCAGCCGCGCCGAGAGCAGCGAAGCCGTTGCCGACATGCCGCCCATAGAAACGTCGGCCACGACCTATGCCGCAACCTACTATTTATTGGAGAACAGGCAGGGAGAGGTTGCAGGTATCGGTTACCAGCAGCAGAAAGACCAAACCCGCGCTCCGGAACATGCCACCTACATAGCCATAGCGGGCGAAGCCGACGGAACGCAGGTTGTGTACCGCATTTACCTCGGCGCGAACAACACGACGGATTTTAATGTCGGCCGCAACCGGGTTTACAACATCGACGCCCGCATCCTCGGCATGAACACCGTGGACTGGCGGGTATCGACGGCAGAACTCACCGTCACGCCATTTGCCGGGAACCATGCGCCGGGGGAACTTGCAACAACCGAACTGCGGCTTACATCCACGAACGACACCGAAAATGTCTATTACTTGTCCTATCATATCGACGCCGGGACGGGGATAGTCGCCATCGACGGTGTGGAACGGAACCCCGACACACCTTATCCGCTCTTTTCGGGCAACGGAACCGTAACGGCTGACATCAGCTATACGCAGGCAGAGCCGGGCGACGTGCGGCTCCGCCTGACGGTTACGGACAAATACGGATTCAGCATGGAGCGCGTGCTGACAACAGGATTCAAGAACCCGGAGCTGACGATAACCTATACCCAGCAGGGAAATGAACTGACGGTTTATGACCGGGCATATATCGACTATACCGTGTCACAACCCGGTTACTCCGGGAACTACACCGTAAAAGTGGAAGGTGTTCCGTCCGTGTACTATGGTCGCTATGGTTCCGACGTTCCTCTGACAACATTCACCCAATACGGGAACGGCAGTTATACGTTGCGTGTAAAACCGAATATGGTCGGTCCCAATCCCCTGAAAATTACCGTCACGGACGCCGACGGCCACAGCGCGGAGATCATCACATCGGTAATGGGTATTAAGGCCACCGCCGACCTCAAACCGACATTCAGCACATCATCGGGTCTGCTCTATGTTACCGTGGAATCTTCGCAGCCCGTAGTGGACGACCTGACCGTGAAAGTGACTGCCAATGCGGATATATATTCTTTCGGCGGGACCGTGACAAAGAAGCAGTATATCGTAACGGTGAAGATCGAAGCCGACCACACGACAGGAAAAGGGTCTGTATCATTGAGCGGATTAGGGAGTTATGCAACGTTCACGGTGGCATCCTACACCGCAGAATTTAAGCGCACATCGGATAACGGATTGGTCGAATATAAATTGCAGTAGAAAATGAAAAGGATAATGAAAACTATTGCCGTATGCTTGGCCGCGTTGCTTTGCGGCTGTTCGATAACCGGGCATCTGGAACGTCGCCAATACCGCGCGGACGTGCTGCACGTCAGCCGCGAACAGTACGAACGCGAGCAGCAGACCTACCAGCCACCCGCGTTGAAGATCGAGCGCGATAGTAACCGATTTTACCTCGTGCCGACAGAGGTGCAGGAGAACGGCGAACGCATCATGGCGATGCAGATACAGGAGGTGACGATCCGCGCCACAACCCGAACGCTCCCGGAACGACTGGGGAAAGTTACAATCGACTTTGTAATTGACATGCCCCGGCAATTACAGGGTACATGCCGCAGCATCGCGGTAATTCCCTATCTGCATAAATACGGAGAAGCACATCCCCTGCAAGACATTACCATCCGCGGAGGACTGTTCTCCCGTGTTCAGGACCGCGATTATTGGCAATACAACAAATACCTGCACGTATTCAACCCCTCGGAAATCGGAGCCGAAAGAGCTTTCGCCCGCTTTGTAAAATATCCCTACAGCGAAGGCTCACGACTGGACAGCATCGTTCAACATCCGGGGCATATCTCATACTACTATTCGCAGGAAGTACCTACGGATGAAACCTCGAAAACGATGCTTGTCACCTTACAGGGCTGGGTTATGGCACTCGACGAGAGTTACTACAAACTGCCCCCTTCCGATACGCTGACCTACCATGTGTCATCAATGCTATCCTTTGCCGATACAACCACCCGCTATAAAATCAAAATAATCGAAAAATACGCCACGGTTCAAGACAGAAACTACATCCAATTCCGCCTGAACGATACGCACGTTCTCGACTCCCTCGGCCGGAACGCCGCCGAACTTGACAAGATCAGGACACGTATGGCCGGGTTGATCGGCCAGCGGGAATTTTTCGTGGACAGCATCGTGCTGACCGCTTCGGCCTCCCCAGAAGGCCGTTATGCCCGCAACAGCACTTTGGCGCAGGGCAGAGCCCATGCCCTCAAAGGCTACCTGCGCAAATGTATCGGCCCCCAAGTCGATACACTTATGCAGATACGGTGGATCGCAGAAGACTGGCACGAGCTGACAACCCGTATCCGCAGCGACGAGAACCTACAGCACCGCGCCGAAATACTGAAGTTGATCGACACCGACTCCGATCCCGACCGCCGGGAGCGGACAATACGTGAACTATATCCGCAGGATTACCAATACCTCAAAGAATCGGTTTATCCCTCATTGCGTGCTGTGACGATGCGCTACGACCTGCGGCGTGTCGGGATGGTAAAAGACACCATACACACCCGAGAAGTCGATACCGCCTATATGCGGGGCATAAACCTGCTACAAAAAAGAAAATATGCAAAGGCGCTATATATCCTCAATGACTATCGGGACCGCAACACCGTGATAACGCTCCTTTCGCTGGGATATGACGCTCAGGCGTTGGAAATGCTGAACGGACTGGAGCGTTCGCATACAACCGAATACCTCAAAGCCGTTGCATGCGCCCGGCTGGGCCGCAAAACCGAAGGCCGGGAACATTTCCTGAAAGCCTGCGAATTGGACGAACGAATGCTCTTCCGTGGAAATCTGGACCCGGAAATAGCTGAACTTTTAAAAAACTAAGAACCATGAAAAAACTCATAAGCATCATAATCGTGCTTCTGGCTCTGGTAAGCCTGACGCACTGCAAACTGGCGGAAGTTGAAGCGATCGAAGAAATCCCATGCCCGGAGATCGGCATCGATTCGATCATTATTCCGCCGTGGGACATGGAAACAGAACAGGAGATATATCCTTTTATCGAAAACCAGTAAATACATTCGCAATGGACCTTTTTGATAAAGAATCCGGCAGCTTATATCTGACCTACGACAGGTTCCACAACATCCTTCATGCAAGTCGGGAAGGAGAGGGAACAGATGGCTTTCTCCGACATATTCACGACGATGTTTCTCTTATTCTCCAAGAAGGACATGATCCTAATGTCTGGTTTACCTATTTCGAATTCCCGGACAAACGGGATATTCCCAATTTGGCGCTTAAAGACATGTCACTTTTCTTCGAGAAAACAACACGTGCCGCAGAACGCTCCAATGCCCGCTGCCGCTATACGGTCAATGCCGCCGATGTCATCTATTGCTTCAAAAACGGCATTGTTCCCTTAACCCCTCAAGCGGAAAAAAGCGTGTTGTGCCAACAGGAAAACTACCCCCTGCCCACAGACGGCTTCGGGAACAATACCCCGCAAACGAATGTCGCATTACCTGAATACCGCTCCTATATGGCTGTTGAAACCGAAAAAGGAGTCGTGCTGTTTACAAATACCTCGGAAGGTCTGCGACAACGCAAAGCCTATGAAAAATACCTCGAACTAAACTTCTTCAATCCGTCACAACCGGGCGGCAAATTCCGGTATTGGGAAATCATTGCCAGTCCGTTCGACCTGAAAGACAAAGTAGATTGCCTCTCAAACCTCAATTCGCAGAGCAAAGATGATTTATTCCACGAGGCTTATGTCGATCCTGCCATCCTCAAACAAGGGCATTCGATACGCGAATTCGACCTCACCCAGAGTTTTGAGAACTATACCATTTTCTGCAAACGTACCGATCCGAATAAAACGCCCTATAAAGACTTGGGCGACATGACGCTCAAAGAACTTTATCAATTTTTCACATCCATGCTTCGGGGTAAAGAAAAGGGAGTAGTTTGTACGGAAAGTTTGGGATTTCCGAGCAATCCGCAGAACAAAACCTTCAAAATAAAGCGCTAATGGAATCTGAATTTAAAAAGGACTTGAATCCTGCGCCGAAATCCAAACCTGCAAGACTTTGCATCACAGTGGATAAGTTCTTCAAGCCCGTTCATATCAAGATCATCAGCAATGAACTCCGGGACTACAATAGATACTGCCGGAATGAAGCCGCGGACGCTCTTTTGCACCAAACGCCCGATATTCTCCAGAGAAGAGTCGTGAGCTTTGAATTTCAGGACCCGAAAATGATTCCGCCGATTTCACCGGACAACAACGATTCCTATCTAAAGCAGATACGAGAAATGTCTAAGCATCCTAACAACCACATATCCATAATGTATGATAAATATCTTAGAGATGATATCGGACTTTTCATTTCTAAAGTTCCTCGGCAACATCTTATATCCCGCTATGGAATCGTACCCGACAGTCCCCATACAATCAACATCCCGGAACTCTATGACGGTACAAACAAACCCCTCGTGCGGGACGTACTTCTGCATAATAACTTTCTGGACTGTGAGCTTATCGAAAGCCCACAAAGCAGTTGGCTGTTTACAGATACCGATTCAGGCATTAAACAGATGTCCGCATTCTATGCTCTTCTCAACAAGCATTTCTTCGACCCCCGCATGGACATCGATCGGCTCACCATCTCAACAGTATGGGTTGACAGAGACAATATGCCGAGGCAGGCAAATAAATTTACAGTGGATGATTCTTCGAAAGACCATCTGTTGTTGGCAAATGCGATCGAAGCGGAAAAAATCCCGATCCGGGAAAAGTCTGTTGAACATGATTTTAGCCCTTATCCCGAAAACTACTGGAGATTCTTCAGTGAATACCCCAATGACCCTCTTAACCGCAGTGACGAAATAGCTTGGCTACTTTTTGCAGAAAGCACAGGAATTATTGTCGAGAAGGACGAATATCACGATTATAGTTATATCGACCGGTTCGAGAATTTAAAAGAGCGACAGTATAATACGAGCTATATTGATGAGAAAATGGAAATAGAAAAGCAGCTCAAGACCCTTGCCGGAGAAATTCTCCGGCAAGAAGGATTCGTAATACGCGGCAGGGAGCTGGAACCCGCTGTTTCGATCGATGAAAACCTCATCCCGGAAAACCGGCCTTGCATACATTTATAATTCATAATCCATTGCCATGAATCCTAAAAACGAACAACCCTCCACAGTATTCATTTCGGTAAATCCTCGTTATTCGGCCGATGCCGTGCAGATCCTTCATAAAACATACTGTGAAGAGGATTTCCGCGCATTCATCCATAAGTCCTTTCCAACACCGGAAAAGAATCACAAAACACTCTCCGACAACTGGATGTTCGCTTACGAGTTTCAAGATGGCGGCAAACTGCCGCCTTTGGCTCCGGGTGCCAACCACAGCAATTTTTTCCGCTGTATACACGACATAGCATCCCGCGAGAATATTAAACCCGTCAGCATCATTCCTCTGCGGGATGCCTGTTATTGCCATAATTATGGCATCGATATGTTTTCCGATGAGGGGCAGCACCGCAATGTCATTCAGCAACCCGGTTACAAATCAATAAGTACGCACTTCGCCATCTTCGGACAACGCGGCGATATTTTTCCGACATGCCGGGCTGTAGATATTGGTTCCGGAGTTCTCCTCTATGACCGGAAAAGCGTATCCGGGGAGGATGCTTACAAAAGTTTTATGCAATTCTGTGCCGATCACTATTTCGATCCCAGCCTGAACATCGATCGTATGAAAATATACGAGCTGCATACGTTCCTCGATAAGAAACTGCTTGAAGAACATTGTGCGACCCTGAACTTTAATTTCAACTACCACGGACGCGATTTTACCTTCCGCGATCTGATGCAACTGCCGCTTATCGACTCTGATATTCTACGGGAAGGACTGCCGGCAAAAGAGTATGACATGCATCCTACCTCCGAAAATTACTCGTTGTTCCTCAGTGGTGAAAATGTCAATCTCCAGCCCCATACGCATACCTTCGACATCGCCATCCTTGACCAGATACATCAGAATGGTTTCCCAAGGGAACGACTATCATCGGAGTGGCATTTTGTCTGTCACTATCTGGGGAATTTCAAGGACTTAGCCGATGAAATTGTAATCTGCGACGATCCGAAAAAAATGGACTCGCTGCAACAAGAAGCCAAACATCTGGCTCAGGCATTACTCGACAGGGATTTCCCGGAGCGCCGGCAAATCACCCAAAACCCCGAACAAAGTCTGATGATCGAGATTCCATCCGAAAATTTTCACCAAGGGCCCAAACTCTAATTACATGACTATGGAAACACAAAAAAACAGCTATTCCGACCTTTATCTGATGTTAAGCCCAATTTACGACACGCTCCACCTGCGGCGTTGCAACTTGGGGGACAAAGGTTTCGAAGAGTTCGCACTGGAGAATGTGCAGCGTGCCCATGACCAAGCGCTATTTCCGAATAACTGGATGTTTCATTACCACTTCTCCGAAGAGCAAATCCCGCGGATAAAATCCTTGGATGGAATGCACCGCAGAGATTTTTTCCAAAAACTCCGCCCTGCATTGTTAGAGGAAGGGATCACCCCTTTACATATTCTTCCTTTGGACAGAGCATTGTATCTGCATATCCATTGCAAACCGCTCCTCGCATCCTGCCGAGATATTCCCACACTTGCACTTAGTGACCTGTTCGCGCGGGACGGGAATCCGGATTTTGAACTTAACCTTGCACGGCCGCCGTTCCGGGCATATACAGCCGTAAAAACCTGTCAGGGAGTTCTTTTATTTACCCCTACACCAAAAGGAGCCCGGCTGCTGGAAGGCTTCATGCAGAACATCGCCGACAACTTCTTCTTACCGCAAATGCCGGAGACAGAGATCACCATATCCAAACTCCCGGCTTTTGACTCCGAATTGCAGGATTTTGCCGATCTCTGTCCGCTTTACAAGCCGTCATTGACGCAACGGCAGAAGGAAATGATCCTTGCCCCGGCAATTTTCGAATCAGAAAAAATCCTCGGCAATGGTTTGGAATACTTTCATTTAGACATGGCTCCGACATGGAGCAACTATCACAAACTGGTGTTCCCGAACAATAGGACGGGCCTTAGCTGCACCCAGCGCAATTTCAATATTATGCGCTTATTAGCAATCGCCGAAACCGGACATTTTATATATAAATTTCAGAATGGCATGCCTGAAACTTTCAGCTATAGATCCTCTTTCAGTGATCTGGTAAAAGACCGCACGCCTCAATACACGGAATTAGTGTCACGTCGTGCCAAGGAATTGCTCGATCGTGATTTCCCCGACCTACGCGGCCGCCTGGCAGAGCAAAACCAAATGCAACAGCAAGCGCAGGATAAACTGGACAGGCTCTATGAAAGCAGGAGCAAAGGTCTTAAATTCTAATTCTACAACGCCATGTTCTCCGATTACGATACACCCACACCTGCATCCGTCTACTTAATCATTAATCCGGATCAGAAAGTTGAATACCTGCGGTTGTTCGATTGCGGCTGGCTGTTCTCATTCATCGAACGAGAGGTCAGTGCCTACCGCCTGTGCAAGGATCGGGATATTCCCGACAACTGGTTGATGGAATACCGGTTTAAGGATCAAAGTCTCATACCCCCGTTTTCAAACACCGACAACGGCGACTATCTCTCGCGGTTGCTCCCCGTAACGAACTCATTGGGTATCTGGCCCTCGAATGTAGTGCGGCTGCGGGATGCCGTCTTCTGCCATAAAATGCACATAGAGCCCCTGAGCGAACAGGGCTCCCATGACGTGTTGCTGAATCATCCCCATTTTACAAGCAGTTCAAATTACTACGACGACAAGTTGGTGAAAGAAGGGAATTACCAGTTTCCCTGCTGGAAAGCTCTCGAAAGCGAACGCGGCGTATTGTTATTCAGTGAAACCGAGAACGGGAAACTCGCATTCCGGAAATATTGGCAATACCTCACCGATCACTTTTTCGACCCGAAGTTTCACATCGAATTCCTCAATGAATACCATGTACCCAAATTCATGGACCCGTATGCCAGCCATGTAGACCGGTTTTATGATCTGCGCATAAAACGGAGCATCGAACGCGAATCTATCACGCCTATACCCCAAGAATTCTTTGCCCCGCGCGAACTCGTGCGCACAGGATTCTGCCAGCAGCGTTTCGATATGACTCCCACCGGCAAAAACTATGAACTCTTTGCCGTTGGAATGCATATCTACAAGGAGATCAAAGTAACGTTGGATAATTACCGCCTTGCATCGTTACTGCACCTCTGTGAATGTGGGGAGCCTATTCATCATCTCTCACCTGAAAAACATCAGCAATGTCCCTATGAAGCGGACCTCAATGCAATCCGCGAAAAATTCTACAACAAGCCGTCCGAAGAGCAAGAGAAAGCCTACCGAGAATATGGCGAGAAGCATCTGAAAGAGGAATTCCCTTTGTATTGGCAAAAGATCGCAGAACACCAAACCCCGGAACAGGAAAAGGCCACAACTCCCAAAATTAAAATTTAGCCATGAATAGCCCCAAAGAACAGGATTGCGTCCTTCTTACCCTCACAAAGGATAACAAAATTGAACGTGTACGGCATTGCACCCACTCGGATGATAAACTCCGGGATTATTTCGATGCCATCATCGCAAAATTCAAGAATGACTTCTATGCAATGAAGGATATCTGGGTGTTGAAAATGGTTTTCACAGATAAATCCCGCATCCCGGACATTGCGATAATGGACCAATATGAAACCCTGCAGAAACTTCTGCGCAACCCCCAGCTATATGGTATAAAAGAGCATAAAGCCTTCCTCGTACATGATCTCGATTTTTGCAGCCTTCATGGTTTCGACCCGCTATCCTACGAGGGTGCGCACGAAAAAATAGCGAAAAGGATTGGTGTTTATGCGTATACGGACGATTTCCGGGCAATACGCACAGACCGCGGCGTGCATGTTTTCACTTCCGATGAAACCGGGGACCACGCCATCGAGAACTGTTTGAGTTATTACGAAGGGCATTTCTTCTCGACAAAAAGAGGAACAGACCGCTTCGATCTCATCACCGTGCGGCCTATCGACCAGATACCTCAAGGTATTTTGAATCCTTTTGCAGAT
The DNA here is from genome assembly GCF_003461645.1 of Alistipes sp. AF14-19. NCBI lineage: Bacteria > Pseudomonadati > Bacteroidota > Bacteroidia > Bacteroidales > Rikenellaceae > Alistipes > Alistipes sp. AF14-19. The sequence goes on along the minus strand of NZ_QTXM01000013.1, from coordinate 16,994 downwards.
ACGGTAGATTGGAACACAGCGCCCCTCGATTTGCCCGACGACTTCTTCTGTAAAGGCGTGACCATGCTGGAACTTACCGAGAAGAAAATCGATATGCTCCCCACGGTCAGCAACTATTGGAGCTTCTCGCATGAAAATGAAATTTCCGATATTTCAAGTTCAACCGACGTATACGATTATTGCTGCCTGATCGGTATCTGCGAAGGAGATATTCAACGACCCGATATGATCGAAGGCGAATGGTATGAATCCTTTTCATTAGAGAACCGATTCGATGATCTGCTCGAAGAACTGGATGATTGTGACGACAACATCGAAAGAGAGAATGTCAGCTCCCGAATCAAGAAACTGGCCGCGAAGATCCTCACGGAAGAATTCGCCGACTTCCGCTATTGCCGGGAACCGGAGAAAATCGAAGAACAACTCCAGCAGATTCAAACGCCCGAAACGGAGGATTTCCAAGAGAACAGCAATAAACCCAAGATGAAAATCTAACAAACAACAAACCGTTATGGATAAACAAAGTAATCCCTGCAGCCTGTATCTTTCGCTTTTACCCGAAAACGAGATTAAAAATGTCTACATCTCGGATTCCGACGAAGAGGGATTCAGGCAATACCTCACTGAACAGGTGCAGAAATTTGATGACAGTTCATGTGCTATTCCTGATATATGGCTCGTGCAAATCAATTTCGAGAATCGCCGTAAAGTGGAAAGAGCGACCTCGAAAATTGAAGGTATTATCAGATCGGAACTTGAACAGCAGAAGGGGAAAATCATGCACGTAATTTCTTTGATGGATGCCTATTACTGCTACCTAAAACATATCAACCCGCTTTTGGAGGAAAACAAATATGCCAACATCGTAAAAACCGAAGGCTATTTCTTATTGATGATCTCCTCAAAAACCCAATATATGCATGAGCATTCCTTAATGGGAATCCGAACGGACCGGGGTGTACATGTTTTCTCTCCGGACAGAAAAGGAATGAAGGCAATGAATGCTTGCCTTCATTATTATGAAAAACATTTTTTCTGTCGTGAACATGCTACGGACCGGCTTGAAGTCATTTATATCAAGGCGATCGGAGAAATGCCGGCTCCCTGCGGCAATCTTTTCGGAGAAAACAACAATTTGGAGACAACGCCACTGCATCTTCCCCAGAACTATTTCTGCCATGACAAATCGCTGGTGGAAATTACAACCTCAAAATTCGATATGCATCCGACGATGCAGAACTACTCCATATTCTGCACGAAGAACGGGATTGACCCCATGAAAACCTCCACCCCGAATTTTGAATTTTTATGCCTGGCTCAAATTCGTGATGGCTATTCTCACCATCTGGCAAGTCTTTTCCCCGAATGGCCCGACAACACTGCATTCGGAACCGATTTCCTCGACTTGTTTTTAAAATATGGCAAGTGTAAAGACAATACCCAACTGAGAATAATCCAAAAAGAAATCAAGGACTTTGCCAACCGGCTTATCAATGAAAAATACCCCGACAAAATTTGCTGCCGGGAACCCGTACAAACCCAAGAATATCTTCCCGACGACACACCCGAACAATCAACGAGTCCGAAACTGAAAATATAGAATCCAAATTGTCACAGCTATGGTGCAACACATTAAAGCAAATGAACCAGCGAGTCTGCTGCTGACCCTGACACCCTATAAAACGGCAATACATGCCCGAATTACCTCAGACCCCGAAAAGGATTTCCCGGCCTTCATCAACTCCGATATTCAACATATCGGGGACGATCCCCGCACAGTCCCCGGATACTGGTTCCTGCACGTCGATTACAAACACAAGAAGGATATACCTGAACTCAGTTCGACTGACCTGCTGCCAAAAGTCATACAAGCCCTTTCACGGAAAGTTGCGGTTATAAAGAGCGGAGTGCCCATGATCGACGTATTCTTCTGCCGAAAACAGGACCTCGACGCCCTTGCACCGGAAAACAGGCACGAGATAATTGCACAAGATTTCAGATACGATGTAATGGTTAATGAACACACCCGGAACAGCGACGTGAAATTGAATCTTTTCCAAGGAATCCGCACCGATCGAGGACTCCACCTTTTCTCGCAGAACGCCAACGGACAAGAAGGCATCCGTAACTTCCTGCACTATTACGGCAACAACTTTTTCAATAAACAACGGCCTTGCAATAGTTTGGAAATTGTTACCGTATACCCGCTGGGAAATCCCCCGACCATCGGCAAGGAGATAAGCAAAATGGAAATACATAAATATTTGCCCTCCAAACTGCCGAAAGTCATCTTCTGCAAAGACCCCGCACTGATCTGCATCACCGAACACTGGTTCGACATGCGGCCTACACTCAGCAACCAACGAAAAATAATGACCCAAAACGACCTTTCCTATCTTCAAACCAATACCCGCGTCCATGATTTCATGTGTCTGGCGTACTTGCATGAGGGAATTTGCACCCACACAAGGGAGTTGCCGAAAGATAATATCAATGAGTTTTCCCATCAGGACCGCTTCTGTTCCATGATGCAAGAGCTGGATGCCGCCCAAGGCACACCCCGAACCGAAGAGATCGGTAAGTGGGTGCGGGAACTTGCGGGCAGAATTCTCAAAAAAGACTTTAAGGACCTGCATTACCGCCGGGAACCCGCACGGGCCGAAACACAAGAACATCTCATCTCCAATCCCGATGACACACCCGAACTATCAGCCTATCCGAAACTGAAAATGTAAAATACGAATTTAACCGTATGCTGCAACTCCAATCTCGAAGAATAAAAAGCTGTCACAGGGGAGAGGACCGTAGATGTCGTTGATTATTTCCCTGACCGTAAATAAAAAAGGCAGCGATTCGCTGCCTTTTCATTATTAGCCAATTCAAGGAAAAGTTATTTGAAATAATTACTCAACCGTAACAGGATCACTAAGAGGATTACTATGTTAGGGAAATAATTGTATTCCCATGCCTCCATTAATCCATGAGCAACCCGGTTCCGCAGGTTGTGTCCTTTTAAAGTCAGTACATACTTCAGTAATAACCTATCTTCTTCCCTGAACCCGGTCGCCCTCTCCGGGGTATCTTTTAAATCGCTCAAGAGATCATCCAATAGTTTTTCCATCATTAATTGTACGCCGGCTTTTTCTCGGGGCTTCATGGTGGGAATACCTATTCTTTCGCAGTACAGACGTAATATGGATTCGATTTTAAGAGTTAAGGTGTCGGTGACAGTAATATAGTCGAATTCATAATTATCCGATTCCTTCATGGTTGCTTCCAATTCGCTGAAGAATAGCTTTAAACCGGGGCGCAACACATCCAAAACCCGGACCTCAATATGCTGTCCATTATAGGTGCGAGGAACTGGAACATTAAACCAGGTGTTTTCAAGATACCTCAGCAAAGAGTCATAAGATAATTTGCCGGCTTTATAGACTTCAAGGATAAATTGATGCAGGTTTCGCATGCCTATCTGGTGTGCAAACCCATACTCCTCCCAGAAAAACATCTCCTTAATTTCCTCATCGGTAATATATTGATCCACAGTATTCCCGAACTTATCTTTTATTACCGTAGTCGCTAAAAAAGGTACGAGGCTTCCTCGCTGGTTTACTTCCGCTTGGGCTTTAATTTGCGCTATATCTGTAAACCAACTCGCGTCGGTGAGTTCCGAAAGGATACCGTTCTCGTCGGATGTCGCAATTATTTCATTTATCATTTTCGTGACGTATTTTAAATATTCAGGCGGGAATTCTTTGAAAAATTGGGTATTTAGCGTGATCTGACTCCGCGTAGCCATGTAAGCGGCTTCCATTTGTGCAACTTTCTCCGCAGATTGCGCAATTTTATATAACCGTAAGGCTTTCTCGATGAACGTGAGACATACAAATTCCTCGTCTCTTTCACCTGCCATTTTCTCATAAAGCTGAGCTTTATAGTAAATCAGGTCCTTAGAATCGGCATTCTGCTTGGTTCTAATCTTTATACAGCGATCTACGATGTATATTGCTCCCCAAGTATATGTTTTTTCGAGTTCATGCGCCGCACTCAAGTTTTTCTCTACTACATGGTTGAAATCCACCTTGTCCTTGAATAAGGAATAATTATCGGCCATCAAACCTGAAAGATCAAGCATTCCCCGGAGTGAATCTCCTCGGTGAATATCCCAGCTATCATGGTGGTCGATGATTTCCGCACACAACACATCGAGTTCTGCCGTGAGCTTCGCTCGCTGGAAAATATTGAAGGCTAATGTCAGAATCCTAAAATAATGCTGGAAATTGTGGTTGTGTTCTCCGCCCTCTAAAGATTTATCCCAGTATATTTTCGCCAACTCGGATAATTTAAGCCCTAATTCGGACTTGAAATCGTTCCTTTTGGAATAAGGAGTAGCATGCCCAAAATACACCAACAGACCGTACTCCGTTTTAGGAAAGAGGCTGTGGCATGCCTTATAGCGATCTTCGTAGTATTCGAAATCATCCGGTTTCAAATTCCTCACATCAGGCTCATAGATGTCTATTTCTTCTCCGGCCGCATTTCGACTTGTGCCGGCTCTCATCCAAGATAACCCGAAAACCGTTCCCATGGCAGGATCGTCCTTATTATCGAACGATTTGCGGATGCAAAAAGCCATACACTCTCGGGCCGCGGTATTATAGTCCGGGTGGCTGGAATCAAGATGTGGTAGCAATGCAAGAACATCATCGCTTGTTATCCCTTCAAATTCCGGGCTGTCAATTTTTGCATAATAATCAGGTAGGGTTTCCATTGTTTTTGTATTTGGATTTGAATACAAGTTACAAAAAATATCGGAATGTACTATCAGAAAAAGGGTGGAAAATTCAATCCTCTGTTATACTATAGGGCACATCGGGACTGATAGCGGTTCTCGCTGTCGTTGAGGTGAGTTTATACCGAAAAAAGACCGGCCGTCGTCGGGTTTCGGACGGTCGTGAGTTTCCGGACGGTCGTGAGTTTCCGGACGGTCGTAAAATATAAGGGAGAAGGGAGAGAGGGGGTCCGCATGTCCTCTGGTTTCGTGCACAAAAATAAAGCACGGGCCGCGACGCGCAAGGTTATATGAATTTCGACAAAAAAAATGCACCGCAGGGGTGCATTTTTTTGCCGAAAACCTTGCGCGTGGCTCTTCCCCGTGCTTTAAAAGACGTGCACAAACCAGAAGACATGCTTCCTGGGGAAATAATATTAAAATATTATAAATCTTATGATTATGTATAAATATATCAAAATAATCTTGTTGCTGATTATAGCAATTATAGCAGTATTATACTGGCAAACCCTGCTTCGAATAGTAGGATGGCTTATCATCTTGAATTGTATCATCCGATTCTTCCTGCGGGTGTTGGGAGTACTTGCTCCCATCGTTGTGCCGATCGCTGTTCTGTACTTATTGTTTCATTAAAAATTATAACCATGAAAAACGGATGGGATTCTAATCGCTGGGACGAAGACTGGGATGAACCTTATAAAACGCCGGAAGAGCGTTTACGCGACCATGCAGCACGAAGCATGGACGAAGATCCTTTGTTGGGATATGGCCTCGGCCCTTATCAGGATAACATACAGGAAGCTGCAACGGATGAAGAAATAGAGTTCAGCCGGGAACGTAGAATTTCCCGCGGCCGATACCGCCGCTCAACCTATAAGGTGTTCACCAAAGAGGAAGCTCGCAACCTCGGACTTATCAAATAGTAATCTCAAACCCCTGCCGGCCCGGCAGAAAGAAAGGGCTATTATTATGGATCAATTCAAATATCAAGAAGGACTCAACGAAGTCGTAACCAACAAAGTTCATCGCATGATCGACAACCACCAGCCGGTTGTAATGCAGACCGTCGAAAGACTGCTCCGGGAAGCTGAAATCTCAAGGGATTTCATCGTCCCGATCGGTGTCGAACAACGCGGAACGTGCGAGAATCCGATCATCTCCTTCGAAGGGGATGACAAACTTATGATGCGCAAACGCGGAGAGCCGTTCACACTGCATAACAACGCCGTGCGTCAGCTCGCCGAGAAAATGGACATCCCCTCGAAATACCTCCGAGAGCTTTCAGAAGGAAGCGCATGGCAGCGACAGCTTGCGGCTGAAATCCTGAACAAAACTTCGGGCTGGACACCCCGAACACGGGTGATGATCCGGACCGTAGGCGATCAGGTGCGGGGCGTGCTTTCCGACAGCTACCGAAGACTCAACAGCGAAATTATCCTCACCGCATTTATGAAAACCGCTCTTAATGAAGGAGCCGTGGCTTGCGACGCCCTGATGACCGACACGAAAGTATGGATCGAGACAATTCTTCCCGAACCCATCTGCATCCCGACCCGCCTGAACGGTACGGTGATTATTTACATGGGAGTGCGGTTCTCCACCTCCGACTACGGCGACGGATCGCTCGACTTGCGGACATTCCTGCTCAACGGCGTCTGTCTCAACGGCATGGTCCGCGAACGCACCCTCAAACAAGTCCACTTGGGAGGCCGACTCCCCGAAGACCTGCAGCTCTCGGAGGAAACTTACCGGCAGGACACGAAAACGGTCCTCCTCACGGTAAGAGATGCTACCCGACAACTCTACAACAAGGATATTATCCGTAAAAAAGCGCTGGAGATAGAGAGGGCCGGAGATACGGCGGTAGATTTCGAAGCCGAATTGAAGAAACTGGTGAAGAACAACAAAATCCTCAAGAACGAGGAAGTGGCCATCCAGAAAATACTCATGGACCACAATCCCGAAGACGGACTGCAGGGAAGCCCGTCGCTGCTGAACCTTACACAGGCACTCACGGCTTACGGCCGGAACCAGAACTCTGCCCGCACCCGGGATTTTGCGGAAATAGCCGGAGAACTGATGGACCGCGTAAAACAGTAATTCCACACATCGATATTCACATACAGCCTGCGGCCTCCAAAGAAACGTGGAATCCGCAGGCTTAATAGTATTCCATTATGAATAAAAAGTTTAAACACTACGACATCGAACTGAGAAAGAATAGCAAGGAATTCATCGCTATGGAAAGCCTTTTATCCGAGTTGAATTCTTATGGCTTTCATACGGATAACTTCCTTGCTGCCCTGAGCGTGGAACATCACACGACACAGCAGACGTTCTTCCGTCTGATCCAAAGTATCATACTCTATATGGCCGAACCGGATAACGTTTGTATCGACGACCGCAACCGCGCCAGCTACGAGATGTGCAGGAAGATCGCAGATACCGTGCGGGAATGCCACCTGCCCCATATTTAAACCTATCAACGACTATGACACAGGAAACTAAAGATATGATCGTATTGCTGCAGCTCGAATTCAGCGCCGAAATCGAACAGGCAGACCATGACCCGAAATACTCCTATCGGATTTTCCAGCGGAAAACGGGTAATCCCATCTATCAGGCGTGTCGCTTCAGCGATATGTTCCGTTTTTTCAATATCGGTCCGTCGATGAAAATTGAAGATATTGATATTCGTATCCAATGGGGCCGGAAGATCGTCATGCCCGCCATGATCGACACGCCCCGGATACGGGAACGATCGCGCCTGAAACTCGTAAGGTTTTATATCGAATCCGGATACGGTCCGGAGGGGATTGCACAGTACAAGAATCAACTCTTTGAAACGGAAATCCGAAAGATATTCTCAGACCTCGGATTTGAAATCACAAGGAAAACTCCAGAATACAGCTTATCCGCAACAAAGGGCCACACAAATCTTTACTGCCATCCCACACATATCATGGGCCTTTGCGACGCCAGCTCGATTGAGACGATAAGGCAGAACCTCTCAGCGTCTCAAACATTCATTCTTACGTCATCAGAAACGATCCATGAAATCTACGACATCACCCCGGAACAGGAAATGAAATACTATCATCAGTTTTTTAATGGATTTGTCCATCTGGTGCTGATCGGAATATTCAGGACCAAACGCCGTAATCTCTACAAAAGTAAAGACATGATGTACGACATTGGACGCACCATAAAGATCCGTACATTACGTGCAGAACAGGGTTATAAATTTGGACTCCTTGCGGAGAAATTCGTGGAGGAAATCTATCAGAAAATGGTTGAGAACGGGGTGCTGATCGAATCCCCATGCCATCGCAAATGCCGTGCATCCACCTCCAAAGACAAAATAACCGCAAAATCCTAAATACATGGAAAACGCTGAATTAACAGTACACGAAGAGGAAGGTGACTTCTTCAAAATATCTCTCTCCGAAAAAGAGACTCCCCAAGCATTCAAACGTCGTGTCGAAGAACTCATGCTGAGCGGTCTTTCAGAAGGGGAAGCCCGTCACAACGCCGCAACAACACCTGTAGCTATGGAACTCTTCTACGACTGTGGCCGCGGTATGTTTGCTATAGAATCCGAGCCCCTACTGCACATCGGAATCTTCAATCCCTACACCGGGTTTGAAATTCCCAATGAAAACCTGCCCGCGTTTCCCCGGCCAAAGGAATCATCGGTATCCGCGGACAAAATCCCAATAGTCCCGGTCCCGGTCCATTTGCTCAGCATACTACTCGATTACATGTGGCAGGAGGAAAAAAAGAGCTGGGAAGAACTGGTCTTTGAACAAAACAGAACCAAACCCGATGAATACGACCCTCATGCTGTCACAGGGCATGTTTTCCATATAATGAAAGAGCTGTCCGAAATCCTGCTGCTCGACACCCGGTTCTACAGCCAGTCCACCCACCTGACACGGCGCATGCTCGAAGAACTTCCGTCGTCGCTTCAAGTCCGGGAGATCGGAAATGACCGGATGCAGCAGATTGCAGAACTGGCCGAGCAGTTTACAAAGATAAAACTCCACATGCCGCCCGGCTCGCACCTCGATATGGAGGATCAAGACATCGCCGAAATATGGCGCGAAGAACTTATCGCCATTTTACATTCGCAGGACATCCCTCAGCATTGAATACCCACTAACACTTTACGAAGATGGATAACAGCAAACAACAGCAAGTAGCACAAACGAACCTTCAGTTTGTCGCATTCCTGTGCGGACAGTTGATGGCGATCATAACCAAACTCCTGCAACGGGAAAAATTCACTCCGGGCGAAGACCTCGCCATCAACAAGGCTTATGAGGAAATCAGCCGAGCTAAAAACCGTTTGGAAAAGATTCCCGAAAAGTAACACCATTAATACCATATGTACGCGGCGACAGGCAAATGCTTGCCGCCGATTTTGTTTCCCTATAATTCCTCACATCATGCAAGACAAAACACCAGACAACAGCGATATGCTCGCTGTATTCGACCAAATCGAGGTCGATCAGGAGCCGGAAATCCCAATGGATGATAAGGCTTATTGCGAACGAATGCAAGCCCAATGTCATGCCGCGCTACGCCATCTGAAAACATGGCATGACCGATTCCGGTCCGAAGCGGAAAAGTACTCTGATCAATTTGCCATTTCGTACTCTCCGTCCGGATCTGTAGAAATCAGCCTCCTCGTCAGACAAGACGAACAAGAACAAAATGAATTCAAGGAATACTATTTCTATCCCTTCAAAATCATCAACAATATTGCCGATAACTATCGACGCGCCTGTTATTTCTTCGGTAGTGTTATTATGAGGTATTTTGAGGAAAAATACAGATTCTCCATCCTGCGTCCCGACTGTGAGGATACGATCTCTGTGGGCTTCCTTCCCGATTACAAGTTATATGTGGATCACATCATCAGCCGCCTGAACGGACAAACGTTCCGCGAGAAGGCCGAAGAGGAAATCATCATCCGCTCGTTATTCGCTTCAAAACGCCGAGAGCGTGGCACAGCACCCGAATTACGGGATAATAAAATCCTCTTCTACGACATCGTGGAGATGGACGACTACCAACGCAGCATAGGACGATACCAGATTGCTTACGGCACAGATACGTTTGTAAACAATATATGCGCGGGTTTGGTCCTCTATGCTACCCAAAGTATACAAGGTAATATCGGCTCCATCCCGGAATTCAACCAATACAACGTACAGGTCGGAAAGTGGTACGACATGAAAATGGACAAAATCGAGGCCATCAGGTTCTATGTAAACGGCCGTATCGATGTCCGTTTCTCAACACCCACAGCCGCCGCAGAGTGCTTCCACTTCCTGCGCCTCTATTCACTCGCAAACCATTGACATATGAGTTATCAGATCAAGAATCAGACGATCCCCAAGGAAAAGCGGGAAGATTACAACAAGAGAATCCTGAAAGCCATTGACAAGAATAAAGGGGAAATACCCCGGGAAACGATCTTCAACTGCTATACCGGCCTCGGAGGTTTGCACGGCCTCAAACAAGCCAATTTCGGAAATTATAACGACTATTCTCAAGCCAAGAAAGAATTCGAGATGGGGCAGTTCTTCACGCCTCACGACCTTTGCCGCCAGATTGTCGAAATAGCAGCTCCCGAAGCAACAGAAAGCATTCTGGATATGTGCTGCGGCATGGGCAACTTCTTCAACTATCTGCCCAATCCCTACAATGCCTACGGTTTCGACATCGATCCCAACGCCGTGAAAGTGGCCAAATATCTCTATCCCGACGCCAACATCCAAACTCAGGACATCCGGTGTTTCGACCCCGATCAGCGCTTCGATATTATCCTTGGAAACCCGCCTTACAACCTCGATTTTGACAGGGAGCCGTCGCAGTTTTACTTCTGTGAAAAAGCATACAACGCACTCAATCCTGCCGGAATATTCATTCTCGTCGTGCCCATGACCTTTATGAAAAGTGAATTCTGGGACAAGTCGCAGATCGGGGCTATTGATCGAAGATTCTCATTCATCGGGCAAACACAACTCCCTGTATCGACCTTCAGTTCATTGGATGTTGAAAACTTCGCTACCAAAATCATGGTTTTCACTCGCAGAACGGAACATATCGAGAGAAATTCATACAAGGATGATGAATTTGTATCTATGGAATGCCTGAAACAGCGCGTTGCGGACTTTCGGAAGCTCCGACAACCGCTAAAACTCAAATTGCTGCGCGAAACAAACGAACTGCTCTATTCCGAAGACCTTGCATTTCAAGTGAAACTCAAAAAATATCTGTATGAACTCAAAGCACATCCTCATATGCAGGGAAAATATGAAAAGGCGCTGGCGCTTGTAACGAAATTCCGCAATCAGAAACCTCCCCAGAACTACACCCGGACCCAATACGACGAATTTCAAAAAAAGAAACTCACCCATGCCAAGGTGTTGGCAGTAATCTATCGTTACATCCGGCGGCAATATGTAGTGCCACGCAAAGAAGTGGCACTCGTGAAGACCAACTACACATACAAACTCAAAGCATACGCCCCGCACATGCTGGATAATGTCGAATGCAAAGAGGCCCCCATATACCAGCTAACCTTGAACGACGGCGGGCTGCCCACACCCGTAAAGGACATGTCCCCAAACGCGGCGGCACAGTATGCACAGGCCATGCGGGTAATCCACCGCAAACATCGCCAATACCTGCGACACAGCACACCTATACTCGATGTGGAACCCAACAAAGCTCTTGCCAAGCATATCGCGGGGTTGCGCTTCTTCAACAACTACATGGAAGTTTGCCAGTTCAACGACCTGCAGCAACATGATATGAACCTGATTTTCCAAAGACGCTATTCACTCTTGAACTGGCAGCAGGGATCAGGAAAAACCGCCGTAGCGTACTATTACGGCAAATACCTGCGATCTCTGGGCCGCATACGCAACAGCGTCGTACTGGCCCCGGCGATTGCGATTAAAATGACATGGAAACCGTTTCTTATCAAACACAAGAAACGGTTTGTAATCCTGACATGCGAAGAGGATTTCAAAAAGATTCGCCCCGGTATGTTCATTCTCATTTCGACCACCATGCTCGAAAAAAACAAAAGGTCGGTGAAACTATTCATGCGAGGGATTTCCCGCAAAGTCTGCCTGATCTTCGACGAGTCAGACGAAATCACCAACGACGAAACGCAGCGTACACGCAACTCGCTCGATGTATTCCGCCGCTGCAAATACAAATTACTCGCCACCGGCACGACGACCCGCAACAACGTAGCCGAACTCTACGGACAGTTCGAAATACTCTATAACAACTCCGTGAACTTCATGTGCTGGTGCAAGAAAGTGTATATCGAGGATCGGATCACGCATGACATTTTCTGCGAAGATAACACCAACGTCGGAAAACCGTTCCCGCCACGAGAAGGAGCCCGCCTCTTCAAAAACTGTTTCTGTCCGGGAAAAGTCACCGTCTTCGGAATTGAGAAACGGAATCAGGATATTTACAACAAATATGAACTCGCCGAGTTGATTAAGAAAACAATCCTGACCCGGAAATTCAAAGAGTTTGCGGCCGACAAATATGAGATCAGGCATCATGCCGTAATCCCCGGACCGGGAGAGAAGGCAGTATACGCCAAGATACTGAAAGAATTTTGCGAAATATGCTCCTTCTATTTCACAAGCACCGGCGATGCGAAGAAAGATGCAGCATTGCGCTTAGTCCGTCAAATCATGCTAATGATTCGCGCATGCTCCACACCCAACACATTAGCCGGTTACGATGGGGAACCTTTCCCCAGAAAAACTCGCTACATCGCTAACCTGATAAAAACAGAGATTCCAACAAAAGTTGCTGTCGGCTGCACGACAATCGAAGCAATGAATATGTATACCGATTATCTGGGACTCATGTTTCCGGAAAGACCGCTGTTCACAATTCACGGAGAAATAAGTTTCGAGCGCCGCCAAAAGATTATTGCCCAGTTTGAAGAAACAGCAGACGGTATTCTCGTATGTACACAACAAGCTCTCAAAAGTTCGACCAATATTCCATCCTGCGATGACGTGATACTCGAATCCCTGCAATGGAATATCCCCAAGATGGAGCAATTCTACTTCCGCTTCATCCGCATGGATTCCAGAAATAAGACGCGCGTACACTATGTCTGCTACGATGAATCCATCGAACAAAATCTCATCGCCCTGATCCTGACTAAAGAGCGGCTCAATGAATTCATTAAAGTCGGCGAAATCATGGAGGAATCCGAAATCTTCGACGAATTCGACGTATCAACAAACCTGATTGAAAACCTGCTCAAACGAGAACGGGATAAAGACGGTAATTTCTATATCTCATGGGGTAATCAGAAGGTTGCATAACAATTAAAACTACATCATTATGACAAGACAAGAATATTTAAACCGCCCTTTAATCAAAGATGTAATTACTATGGATAAACTCATAGAAAATATCTGCTCGGCATGCCATTGCGGTAAATGCAAGGCACAAAGATACCTCGATTCGGAAATACAGAACCTCCGGGAACTACGTGACACGGGCGAACTGCGCTATGACGATCTTGAAGCTGCCTGCTCAAACTTAGGGGTAGATTTCGATTGCACGGAATATTTCGCCACCGCATTATCGCTGAGTTGACCACAAAGCCATGTTTGGGCGGGAGATCAGTTGCCCGGGCAAACTAAACTTCCTGATATATATTAACCTGTAACCCCGAATTTATCAAACCGCAAATACCACTATACATGAATATCACAAGTATGCAACTTATGGCAGGTGTGACCGAATTGGAAGCTACGCTCGGAACTGCCACGCCTGAACAACGAGCCATCATCGGCAATCTCAAAAAGCAGATACGCGAGAATGGCCTTTTTTTCGAGGTCACCTCTGCATCTCTTACTGTTGAATCTATGCGGGAGCATGGTTATGACGTGACCGACGAGGATGCCGGCATCCTGTCTAAAATCGCTGGGCATGTCGAAGTCGACGCCGATATGCTATGGAATGCCGTAGAAATATGGGCCCGCGAATACAATGTCAAATCAATCAAAGAAGAGGAGGAATAGTTATGCCAGTTAGTGTAGCGATAAGTCGGGAACCTGCGAATCGATCTGCATTGTCCCCGCATCGGGATATGGTCCTCCATAACACACAATGAATTATCTTGATTTTTTCCGACTAAATGAACACCAAGTTTAAAAATCGATTATCTTTAGCCATTATTATATAAAAAATTCATTACAAAATGTAAAAATCATGTCAAACGAAACTATTTCCAATTTAGACCTTAAAGCAATTTATTTAGAAACCGAGGCAGGTGATATTTACGGTCTTTTTTCTGAATATCGCTTAAAAGATGCTGTTTTGCCGAAGGGCCTCATTGCTTATGGAGTAAGGCACTCTGACGACGATGATTCTGTCCCCAGCACTATCGAACCATCGGCAACGGTAAATTACTTTGGCTCGCTCATAGTAGATAGACCCCTTGATTTCCGCGGAAAAGACCATATAGACATTACCGAATGGGGATTCGATGAGGACGAAGAACTTTCAGATTCGCTCAAACAGTATCTTGACAAATAATAACTGCAGACATTTATAAAGAAGCCGCCCAAGGGCGGCTTTGTTGTATTCGCATCAACCCTAATTCTGGTGAAATGTGGCAATCGACCGCGGCGGAGTGGTGAAAAACATATAACAAAAATAAAACATGAACGAACAGTCAAACACCTACCGAGTTTACGACTCAATGGGACGAGCTACGGATGTTGTTTATTGTGCCAGTAATATGAAACAAGCGTATGCGCTTTTCAAGGCTGATGTTAAAAATTATCAACGCTTTTTCAATGGTCATTTAAAGCGGACTTACAATGGAGGCGCAAAAGGATAATCGCGACATATGGGAAGCATCCCCAGAATCCAGCCAAACTCATCGAACCTTTTGTCGGTGTAGCCAAAAAGCAGGCCCCGTTCCTATCCCTTTTCGATGTGACTCTTTTTTAAATAAGATAACACAGGCACGGTCAAAATGGCCGTGCTTTTCATATTTACCTAAAAAATACAATTATGTCAACAAGAAGCGAAAGAAAACAAAACAGAATTGACCGCTACAACGAACTGGCTCGTAAAGCGGAAACAAAGTCGATCGAAGCGTTCGAACATTCGAACAGTATCGTGAAATGTATCCCTATGGGCCAACCGATTCTGGTAGGACACCATTCTGAGAAAAGACATCGCAGGGATTTGGACAAAAGCTGGAATGCTATGGGGAAATCAGTTCAGGAAAGCGAGAAAGCAGAATATTATCGCAAAAAAGCAGAGGCCGCAGAAAACAACAATGCGATCTATACCGAAGACGAAGACTCCGTAGAACGGCTGGAGGAAAAGATCGCACGGCTCGAAAAATTGCAACAGGCGATGAAAGATCGGAACAAAATCGTGAGGGACAAGAAACTCACGGAGGAAGAAAAGATCGCCAAGCTCATTGAAACCGGAATGACGGAAAAAGCGGCTCAAGGTCTAATCGTCCCCGATGTATGTAATGACATCGGCTATGCTGCGTGCTATCTGACAAACAACAGTGCGACTATCCGCAATGCAAAAAAACGCCTCGAAAGAGTCAAAAGACTCAAATCCCAAGAAGAGAAGACATACGAAGTGAACGGAATCCGCGTTGTCGAGAATCCCCAGGAAAACCGCTTCCAAATATTCTTCGTGAAGAAACCTGCAGAAGAAATTCGCCAAAAGCTACAACATGTAGGTTATCGGTATTCCTACGGAAATGGTTGCTGGCAGTGTTACTTGAAAAGATGGAATATCGAGGCCGGAAAACAGATACTCATGTCTCTCGGCAATGACTAAAATATATTCTATCCCTGTTAGCCTAAATAGCGTAATCAACAAGGTTGCTGTTTGTTGATGAATTTTTGATGTACGGATATGTAATGTGCTGATATACTATGCATATGACAATCACTGCTCAAGTGTGGGGTATTGTTTATTTGTTCTCGGGCCACGCCAAATGCCTATTGTCAGATAAACTAACAACTCCACACTTTCTTTTTTTATAATCCCCTTGATTCGGAGTTGGCTGGGGTAAATATCTAAATCCAATGATTAATTTAATCTATGAAAAAGGTGAATTTCGTTTCGAAAAAGCCTTTGAATCTGTCACACCACAAACAATGGATGTCTTTCTGACAGTTAAAGATGTGGTTCCCGACACGCAGCAACCTGATTTAACCCAACAAGCTTGCCTATTTATCAATAAAAAGTTGGGAACGGAATATTCGACTGAGGGATTAGGTGATTTTTCAAAGACCGAAGAAAAAACGATTGTTTCGATAACTGAAATTAATTTTAGACTATACCAGAAATGAAAACACTAACCATATTATTTGTTGCGGCCATAATGATGGGCGTAGGATGCAGTAAAAGCGAAGACAGCGAAAATAATCCAGACAAACCCGATAAACCGAGCCCATTACCTGATTTACCGGACCCAAATGATGTTTGTTCTTGCATGGACGATATCATTTTTATGCAATATTGTTATGATAATTTCGATGTTAATAAGGATGGGAAAGTTTCTAAAATAGAAGCCTCTGCTGTTGCTAAAATTGATCTTGCGCGTCAGGAGATTAAAACATTGACGGGTATTGGTTATTTCTCTAATCTCGAAATATTAAATTGTAAAGAGTGTCACGAACTCACTACAGTCGATCTAAGCAATAATTTAAAAGTTCGAATTGGAGATGAGATGTTTTATACCTGTTCCAAGTTGAGCAAAATTGTTCTTCCGAATAATATTCTTGAAATTGGCGAGAGTGCATTTTATGGCTGTAGTAGTTTAAAAAATATAGATATACCGGACAAGGTTACTGAAATTGGGTATAGTGCATTTGTTCTCTGTATTTAGAACCATAGAACAACCAAAAGCAATCAGAAATATCCGAGTATAAATCTTTAATTACCAGCATATTCTAAAATTTAACACTTTTCGGTTGCCATTTGTCGCTTCCCAATTTTCCACATATTTTTGATACATATTTCTGACGTGGAGAATTTGCGGAGCTTATTTTTTGTCACATCGTGCAGGTAGTTGACAAGGGTTTACAACCGTTTACGATAAGCGACAATAACCGCCCCGATATGCGGAAACAGTCACACTGTGTAGAAAAGC
>NZ_QTXM01000012.1:0-106296 GCF_003461645.1 Alistipes sp. AF14-19 | reverse complement strand
GCAAACTGTTGTCGATGGATCGGTTTATCCGGTTTGCTCCCAAACATATATAATAGATACTGAATAAAGAATGGCGGAACAGCGAGAGCAAAATGACATACATGCACGAAATGAATGGAAAAAATAATAAAAACAGATGATGAATAGACGAACATGGATTGCCGGTGTCACGGTAACGGCAATTTTGGCTGTTTCGCTGACAGCCTGCAAACAAGAACGGAAAGAACAGGAAACAGGACAGACGCTGCCCGTCATGGTAGTTTCTTCCCAACCCATTGAATTTGAAGAAACGTATTCCGCTTCGATTCGCGGACGACAGGATGTGGACATCATACCTCAAGTATCGGGTCGCATCATCCGCCTATGCGTGAAAGAGGGAGAGCAAGTAAAAACAGGGCAAGTGCTGGCTGTCATAGACCAAGCGCCCTATCAGGCTGCGCTGCGCATCGCAATCGCCAATGTGAGTGCGGCACAGGCAAAAGTGGAAACAGCGCGTATTGAACTGAACGGCAAACAGTCGCTGTTCGATGAAAAAGTCATATCCGATTACGAACTGTCAGTTACCCAAAATCAATTAGTAGTGTCACAGGCAGAGCTGGAACAAGCAAAAGCTCAGGAAGCAAATGCCCGAAACGAACTGTCATACACCGAAATCAAGAGCCCGAGCAACGGGGTTATAGGCACTCTCCCTTACCGCATCGGCGCACTCGTCGGTCCGACCATCGAACAACCATTTACAGTGGTGTCGGACAATTCGGAGATGTATGCCTATTTCTCCATTTCGGAAAACAAACTTAGGCAGTTCGAGGCCAGATATGGTTCTATTGACAGAATTATAAGTGAAATGCCTCCGATTAGCCTTCAACTTAACAATGGTTCCGTCTATGGGAAACAAGGGAAAATAGAGACAATCAGCGGAATAGTCAATCCCACGACCGGTGCCGTACAGATAAAGGCACTGTTTCCCAACATCAACAGGCATCTGTTGAGCGGAACCATCGGCAACGTCATCCTGCAAGGACTGAATGAGGATGCCATTCTGATTCCCATGACCGCCACCGTCGAGTTGCAGGACAAGATTATCGCCTACCGCCTTAAAAACGGGAAGGCAGAAGCCGCCTACCTGACCGTGGACCGCCTGAACGACGGCAACCGCTTCGTCGTAAAGCAGGGCCTGTCCGTCGGCGACACCATCATAACCGAAGGTGTGGGGCAGATAAAGGAAGGAATGATTGTCACACCTAAAACCGTAACCCCATGAACCTGCGCTTCTTCATAGACCGTCCCGTATTTTCGGGCGTTATCTCCGTGGTGATCGTCCTGATGGGCGTTATCGCCATGAAAGCCCTTCCTGTGGAACAATATCCCGACATCGCACCTCCGACCGTCAACGTATTTTGCACATATCCCGGCGCAAATGCCGAGACGGTGCAGAAAGCGGTAATCGTTCCGCTTGAGGAAGCCATCAACGGCGTGGAAGACATGATCTATATGACTTCGACCGCATCCAACACGGGCGACGCTTCCATCAACATTTATTTCAAGCAGGGCGCCAACGCCGACATGGCGGCGGTAAACGTGCAGAACCGCGTGAACGGTGCGTTGAGCCAGTTGCCTGCGGAGGCCACCAAAAGCGGTGTCATGACGGAGAAACAGCAGAATGCCGAACTCATGACCTTTGCGCTTTACTCGCCCGACGGCCGTTTCGACCAGACGTTTCTCAACAATTACGTGAAAATCAACGTAGAGCCGCGGCTGAAACGCATCGGCGGCGTGGGAAAGGCACAGCTGTTCGGTTCCAACTACAGCATGCGTCTCTGGCTGCGCCCCGACAAGATGGCGCAGTACGGGCTGATACCCGATGATATATCTTCAGTCCTTGCAAAACAGAACATCGAGGCGGCAACCGGCTCGTTCGGCGCTAACCATCCTACAGCCAATGAATACACGATGAAGTATCGCGGCCGCCTTTCCACGGCGGAAGAGTTCGGCGAGCTGGTCATCAAGTCCCTGCCCGGCGGCGACGTGCTGCGACTGAAGGATGTCGCCGACGTGGAACTGGGCGATGAATACTACAACTATTCCACCGAGGTGAACGGTCGTCCGGCGGCGACCATGCTCATCAACCAGAAAGCGGGCTCCAACGCTTCGAGCACCATCAATGAGATTCACGAGGTGCTCGACGACTTGAAGCGCGATCTGCCGCAAGGGGCGGAGTTCGTGGTTCTTACCGATACCAACAAATTCCTGTATGCTTCCATAAAATCGGTTCTCCGCACACTATTGGAGGCAATACTGCTGGTGGTGATTGTCGTCTATGTTTTTTTACAGGATATAAAATCGACCCTTATCCCCTCCATATCCATATTTGTTTCAATTATCGGCACATTCGCCGTCATGTCCATGATTGGCTTTTCCATCAACCTGCTTACGCTTTTCGCCCTTGTACTTGCCATAGGAACAGTGGTTGATGACGCCATCGTGGTGGTGGAGGCCGTGCAGGCGAAATTCGACGAGGGCTACCGGTCGCCGGTGCTTGCCGCCGACGATGCCATGAAAGGCGTCTCGTCCGCCATTCTCACCTCTACCATTATCTTTATGGCGGTGTTTATCCCGGTGGCCATGATGGGCGGCACATCCGGGGCGTTCTATGCCCAGTTCGGCATCACGATGGCAGTTGCCGTGGGTATTTCGGCTGTCAATGCCTTCACCCTTTCTCCGGCATTGTGCGCCTTGTTCCTGAAACCTTATACCGACGAGTACGGAAACACGAAGAACAATTTCGCGGCACGCTTCCGCGAGGCTTTCAATGCTATCTTCGACCGTTTGAGCCACCGTTATGTGCGTGGAGTATTATACATCATCCGCCGCCGATGGCTGTTGTGGGGAACTATTATTACCTCATTCGGTTTGCTGGTCTTGCTGGTCAATATCACAAAGACAGGGCTTATCCCGCAGGAGGACACCGGCACGGTAATGGTGAGCATGAACACGAAGCCCGGCTCCTCCATGGCGCAGACAAACGAGGTGATGAAGCAGCTCAACAGCCGTCTTGACAGCATCGGCGAGATCGAATACAGCGGAGCGGTGGCAGGCTTCTCGTTCAACGGTTCCGGCCCGTCGCAAGCCATGTATTTCATGACCCTCAGCGATTGGGGCCAACGCAAGGGCGAAGGACAGTCGGTGGACGACGTGATAGGAAAGATTTATGCCGCCTCCTCCGACGTTCCCGATGCCACGGTATTCGCCATGTCGCCGCCGATGGTTGCGGGCTACGGCATGGGCAACGGTTTCGAGCTTTACTTGCAGGACAAGACGGGAGGCGACGCCGCCGCCTTCAAGAAAGAGGCCGACAAGTTTGTCGAAGCCTTGTCCCGCCGTCCCGAAATCGGTGAGGTCTATTCCTCTTTTGCCACCGACTATCCCCAGTATTGGGTGGACATCGATGCTGCGAAATGCGAGCAGTCGGGCGTGTCTCCGTCCGATGTGCTGTCCACGCTTTCCGGCTATTATACCGGGTCGTATGTATCGGACTTTAACCGTTTCTCCAAGCTCTATCATGTTACCATGCAGGCGCCGGCGGAGTACCGCATCAATACGGAGTCGCTCAACCTAATGTACGTGCGCACTTCCGACGGCAGCATGGCTCCGTTGAGCCAGTTCGTGCGCCTGACCAAGACCAACGGTCCTTCCGACCTTACGCGCTTCAACCTTTTCAATGCCATCGCCATCAACGGCTCTCCGGCTCCGGGTTACAGTTCCGGTCAGGCCATCAAGGCCATCGGCGAGACTGCCCAAGAGGTGCTACCTGCCACTTGCAGCTACGAGTACGGAGGACTGTCGCGCGAGGAAAGCAAGACCACCAACAATGCCACGATGATATTCTTGCTCTGTATGGTCTTGATATATCTGATACTGTGTGCCCTCTACGAGAGCGTATTCATTCCCTTTGCCGTGCTGCTATCCGTACCCTGCGGACTGATGGGCAGCTTCCTGTTCGCATGGTTGTTCGGTCTGGAGAACAACATCTACATGCAGACCGGACTGATCATGATTATCGGACTGCTTGCCAAGACCGCCATCCTGCTGACCGAATATGCCGGCAAGCGGAGGGCGGAGGGCATGACCTTGGCACAGGCGGCATACAGTGCGGCGAAGGTTCGTCTGCGCCCCATCCTGATGACCGTACTGTCTATGGTGTTCGGCCTTGTTCCGCTGATGATGGCTCATGGCGTGGGTGCCAACGGCAGCCGCTCGCTTGCCACAGGCGTAATCGGAGGCATGATTATAGGTACGTTGGCATTGCTGTTCCTCGTACCGTCATTGTTCATCGCATTCCAATATATTCAAGAACGTGTTAAACATAATTAAATGAAGAAGATAGCAATATATATAATATCCGCTTTGATGCTTACCGGCTGTAGCACATATAGCCGATATCATCGGGCTGAAATCCCGACAGAGAATCTATATCGGACCTTACCGGCAGGTATTGATACAGTAACAATTGCATCTATGTCATGGCGGGAAATGTTTACTGACCGGAAACTTCAGTCTCTGATTGAAACAGGAATTAAGCAGAACACTGATCTCAATGTGGCACGTTTGAGGGTTGAAGCAGCCGAGGCAGCTTTGATTACGGCTAAGCTTTCATATCTCCCTTCACTTGGGATTAATGCCGAAGGTGGTAGCAGCCAGTATGACGGGACGACGGCAAAGACATATAATGTTGGTGCGTCTGCAAGTTGGGAACTTGATATATTCGGCAGGCTCACGGCTGCAAAGCGTGGTGCGGTCGCCGCACTGCAAGGAAGCCGTGACTATCAGCAAGCCGTACAGACACAACTTGTCGCTACTATAGCTGACAGTTACTATACACTTTCCATGCTTGATACGCAGATGGCGATAAACAATCGGACTTTGGAAAACTGGCGGGCTACAGTACGCACGCTTGAAGCGTTGAAAAAGGTGGGCAAGGCGAATGAAGCCGGCGTATTACAGGCAAAGGCAAACGTGATGCAACTCGAATCATCGCAACTGGCCATACGCAAGAGTATCTCTGAAACAGAGAACGCCTTGTCTGCGATACTTGCCATGCCGTCACACTCGATTGAACGGAATAATTTGACAGAGGCGTCTTTTCCCGATACAATCTCTATCGGAGTTCCTTTGCAGTTGCTTTCTAACCGTCCTGATGTACGTCAGGCTGAAATGGAACTGGCACAAGCATTTTACGCCACCAATGTAGCCCGTGCCGCTTTCTATCCTAATATCACTCTTTCGGGGACACTTGGTTGGACTAACAATGGAGGCGGAGTAATCACTAATCCCGGACAATGGTTGCTCAACGTCATCGGTTCCCTTACACAGCCGTTATTCAACCGAGGCGTGAATATAGCCAACTTGAATATAGCCAAAAGCCGTCAGGAAGAAGCCAAACTGTTGTTCCGGCAAGCATTGCTGAATGCGGGAAAAGAAGTGAACGATGCTTTGACCGTATGGCAGACGGCAAAATCTCAAATTGAAATTGGTGAAAGGCGCGTTTCTGTTTTGAACGACGCTGTACAGAAGACAGAACTGCTGATGTGTCATTCCGGCGCAACCTATTTGGAAGTGCTTACTGCCCAGCAATCACTGCTTGAAGCAGAAACATTGCAGTCACAAGCCTATTTTGAACGCATACAGAGTATTATTAAACTTTATCATGCGCTGGGAGGTGGAGCATAAACTACAATTAATGAATGTAATAAGCGGCTGTTAAAAATTAAACGACATAAGTGGATTTTATATAAACAAAGTATTTGAAACTAATGAGGTTGTTATTACAACATAAGATATTTATTGGCTATTTTCTCTTAATGGCGGTCATAGGTTGTATGGTCGCCATCGTTTTACACGAGCGTAAACGTGTGTCGGAGATAGAGCAGGAGTCAATAACCATATTCCAGACACAAAGCAATATCAGCACCACCCATCGCCATATCACCGTGCTTGCTACTTTCGGGGAATCCGTCATGACGTGGACCGGTAAAGATTGTGAGTTATACCGTACACGTCGTCTGAAAGCGGATTCCCTGCTGCAAATTTTACGTGAACAATGCAAGGAATTTGTACGTCCGGAACAAGTGGATTCCCTCCGTTCCCAGCTGCTCAACAAGGAGGAACATCTGTTGCGGATGAAAGAAATTTTCCGGCAACAAAAACAAATCGACAGCCTGCTGGCCGGCCAATATTCACTTGTCACATCACAAGCAAATACCTCCCGTACTGTCACCCGCAAGAAAAAAGGGATAGCCGGATTATTCGGAGGCAAGGAAACCGTACAATTGCCATCCGCTAATACCAAAGTGAGAGCACGGGGCAACGAGCTTATTTCCTTGCAGGAAGAACGCAGAAGAAACATCGAGACTTATACGGACAGTCTGCGGTTGCATAACCGTGAACTCAACGGTAAGTTGCGCACGTTAATCACAAGCCTGGATGAGCAGGCATTATCCGCCCTCCGGAACAAAGAAGTCCGTTTGAAGGATTCATACGAGCATTCCACCCTTGTAATAACCGGCCTGATAATCTTCTCCATAATCCTGTTGTTTGTTTTGTATCTTATCATACAACGGGATATCAAGATTAAGGCAAGGAACAGGAAACGCCTGGAAGAAACGATAGAACAGAACAATGCGTTGCTGGAAATGCGCAAGAACATAATCCTGACCATTTCCCATGACATCCGCGCCCCGCTGAACATCATCAGCGGTAGTGCCGAGTTGGCTATGGATACCCGTGAAAAGAAACGCAGGAACAATCACATGAACAACATCAGGATTGTGTGTAAACACGTGGTACACCTGCTCAACAACCTGTTGGACGTGTACCGTCTGAACGAGGCCAAAGAAACCCGCAACGATGTGCCTTTCAGCCTTAAAGACCTGTTGGAACGTACCGTTTTCGGATTCTCCCACGTGGTCAATAACAAGGGAATCCTGTTCTGTCACGATTTCAAGGATACCGATGTCAAACTTTACGGCGATGTGGACCGCATCGAGCAGATCATAGACAACCTGCTCAGCAATGCCGTCAAATTCACAGAAACCGGTACAATAAGTTTGAATGCGAGTTATAGCGAAGGAGTGCTGCTGTTGGAGGTAAAAGATACCGGTATCGGCATGAGTGAGGAGACGCTCTCCCGTATCTTCCGTCCGTTCGAACGTTTGAGTTCAGTGGCCAACGCCCAGGGATTCGGATTGGGTCTGCCAATCACGAAAGGACTTGTCAACCTGCTTGGCGGGACCATCAATGTGACAAGCAGTATAGACCAAGGCAGCACTTTCCGCGTGACGCTTCCCATGAAGCTAACGGATGAACCGATAGAGGGCGAGAACCGGATAATCCCGCACCCGGTACACCTGCCCCAAAATGTACTTGTCATCGATGATGACACCATGTTGCTGGATGTGATAAAGGAGATGATGGAGCGGAACGGAATGAACTGTACAACCTGTGCCACTTCCAAAGAGGTCGTAAAGGCAATGCGGGGCAAGGATTATGATTTGCTGCTGTCAGACATTCAAATGCCGGGAACCAACGGCTTCGATCTGCTGACTCTGTTGCGAAACTCAAATATCGGGAACTCCCGTACCATACCCGTTGTGGCCATGACAGCACGCGGTGACAGTGACAAGGAGGCATTTCTCCATGCCGGATTTACAGACTATATCTACAAGCCTTTCTCTTCCTCCGAGTTGCTCAGCCTGCTTTCAACGATAAGAAGAAACCGACAGGAAGAGACCCATAGCGTCGATTTCAGTCTGATACTCTCTGAAGTCAGCGACAAGTCGAAAACGCTTCTTTCCTTTATATCCCAGTCGGAAAAAGACCGGGAGGAACTCGGTACGGCAATGAAAAACGGTGACAGGCAGAAATTGCGTGAAATCACCCACCGGATGCAACCGATGTGGGAATTGCTGCAAATGGAAGAAGCCTTGTCGGCTTATCGCGCTTTACTGAAAAACGAGACTATAAACGATAAGATATTGAATGAACATACCCGACAGATTATGGATTACGCCGCCATACTTATTAAAGTGGCGGAAGCCGAGATAAAAAGAATGACGAATGAAACGGAAGATACTGATAGTTGAAGACAATGTAGGTCTGTCACAGATGCAGAAAGACTGGCTCGCCCAGGCGGGTTATGATGCCGTGACGGCCATGAATGAGCCGATAGCACGCTCGTTGATACGCAGAACGCAGTTCGACCTGATATTGTCGGATGTGCGATTGCCGGAGGGGGACGGCATTTCCCTGCTGGAATGGTTGCGCAAGGAAAGAAAGGACATCCCGTTTATCCTGACCACGGAATATGTTTCCGTTTCGGATGTGGTGCGTACCATCAAACTCGGAGCCAGGGATTACCTGCCCAAACCGGTACACAGGGAGCATCTGCTGGAGTTGGCTGAAGATGTGTTCCGCCCAGTGGCTACGGTGCGCAGGAAAGAGAAGGAGCTGTTTCACCGTACAAGCCCCAAGATTCTGCAAGCGGAAAAGTTTGCCAGGCTGGTTGCTCCGTCCGATATGTCGGTAATGATTCTCGGTGCCAACGGAACCGGCAAAGAATCGATAGCACAAACCATCCATAACAACAGCGAACGCTGGAATATGCCGTTCGTCGCGGTAAACTGCGGGGCGTTGCCGCGTGAACTGGCCGCCTCGCTCTTCTTCGGGCACGAGAAAGGGGCGTTTACCGGTGCCGACAGCGCCAAGACCGGATATTTCGACATGGCGAAAGGCGGCACGCTGTTTCTGGACGAGATCGGGACGATGTCCTACGAGATACAGTCCTTGCTCCTGCGGGTATTGCAGGAGAATACCTATGCTTCGGTAGGCGGCAGGGAGCGGACAGCCGATGTGCGGATAATTGCCGCCACGAACGAGGATATGCAACTGGCCATCCGGGAGGGACGTTTCAGGGAAGACCTTTACCACCGGCTGAACGAGTTCGAGATTCGGCAGCCGTCGTTGGCGGAGTGTCCTGAAGACATCCTGCCGCTGGCCGAATTTTTCCGTGAACGTCATTCCAAAGAACTGAAACGGGAAACGCAAGGCTTTACGGACGATGCCAGGCGCAGGATGCTTGCCTATCACTGGCCGGGCAACGTGCGGGAGTTGCAGAACCGGATCAAACGTGCCGTGCTGGTCACGGAAACGCCGATGCTGAATATGGAAGCGTTGGATATGGAAATACGTCCAAGTGTAAATGACGATGCGCCTTCACGTGCCGTCCTGCCTCTGAGAGATGAATCGATGGAGAAAGAGAGCATTATCAATGCTCTGAAGGTTTGCAACGGACACCGGGAACAAGCCGCGGCGATGCTGAATATCAATCCGGCAACGCTGTACCGGAAAATGAAGAAATACGGGCTGAAGTGAAATAGATAACCGCAATTAATGGAAATATCGCTGAATATATGTAATTTTGCAATTAAATAGAAAAAATCGGCATACTGCCAATAGGGCAGTTACCGACTATATAACATAAGAGCGCAAGCTTCTCGGACAGAAATCTGGTAAATTGACGTTAAAGGAGAGTGATTGCGTAATGCTTATGCTATGCTTTGTCATAGCGTGGTATTGCGTATTCTCCTTTAGGCTTTACCAGAGCCTCTGTCTGAGTGCGTGGTTACCACGCTTCTTTTTTAGACAGACGGCATGGCAAAGATACAGGCAGTAACGGTGATGACATTGGACGGGTTCCTTCCGGAATCCGATAACGAGTCGATGCAATGGGTAATGGACCACAGGAAAGGTTTTGCCCATTGGCGTGAACGCTGTGACGCAAGGATTTTACCCCATTCCATTCTGGACCTGCTGTGCGAGAAAGACGGCAAAGACAATACCTTTACCTATCTGGCTGAAGTTTCCGATTCCGAATCGTTGGAACTGCTCCGTGGACTCTTCCACTACAACCTCGTGGACGAACTGGTCATCTACCTGCTTCCCATTTCCTCCAATCGGGGAACTTCCATACAAAGCATTCTTCCCGCTCTGCAATGGCGGTTGCATAAAGCCACTACCTTTTCTAACGGCATCTGCCGATTGATTTATCGCAACCCTCGCAAGATGTAACTTGCACATTGCGGGAATCCTTGCATTCTGCAAGACCGTTTTTTATCTCAATTTTTTCTTCGATAATTTTTATTTCGCTGTATTTCAGTGGAATGCCTGTGCCATTCCGTGAAATGCAGGGTCATTGGTACGCCATTAGCCCTATATCATAGTATAACCTGTTGCGCGACAAGGTGTAATCAGTCATTATTTACACTCAAAAGACAGATCATATTATGATACAGATAGACCGTGAGACGTTCCAGATGATGCTTCACCAAATCATGGAACGGTTCGACAAGATTGAAGACAAACTGGGCCGCATGAACCGGCAGACCTCCGCCCTTGACGGCGACAAGCTGCTGGATAACCAAGATATGTGCGAGTTGCTCGGTATCACGAAACGCACCCTTGCACGATACCGACAGAAAAAACTCGTGACTTATTACATGATAGATGGGCGTACCTATTACAAATCATCCGAGGTCAAGGAGTTTCTAAACCGTAAAGGCAGGCTCTCCCTCGCGGAAATGGAGCGAAATAAAATCAACGTTTAACAAATTAAAATGAAGAATTACGATGGAAATTATCAGTATGGACATCCGGACTTTCGACGCGCTCATGGCGCGTGTGAAAACCATCGAGGAAAAGGCCGACATGCTCTGCAAACGGCAGGAAGACCTCGGCTTGAAAAAATGGTTGGACAACCAGGAGGTATGCGACATTCTCGGCATATCGAAGCGTACCCTACAGGAGTACCGGGCCAAAGGATTACTGCCTTTCGGCAGGATCAAGAACAAGCTGTTCTACAAGCCGGAAGATGTGGAGAAAGTATTACAATCGTATTATCATGCAAATTCAAAGAAACTATGAGCCATTATTTCATCGATAAACAAGACCCGCGTGTGGCCGACCTTCTCCTCCGTCTGGAGAATACCGGCAGGGCACTGAAGAAAATGGAACCGAACTGTCAACGCTCGTTCAACGGCGAACGTTTCATGAATGATGTGGAATTGGCAAAATTCCTGCGTATCAGCCGCCGCACCTTGCAGGAATACCGTTCATTGCGCATCCTGCCTTACTACCTGATACAAGGCAAGGTGCTGTACAAGGAATCGGAAATTCAGCAACTGCTGGAAGAGGCGCATAGAAAGTGCCTTGACGAACAACGGAAATGGTTATGACCTGAGCAAGCGGTTCCAACGGAACAGTACGAGAGGAACAGCCCGGCAACACGGATTGTTCCTCTTATTTTTATTATCGTTTGTTTATACAGTCTTTCTTTTCCGCTTGGGCTTGGCGATAACTTCTTCTTCGTAGAGGTTTATCGGTCGCTTTGCCGACATTTCCCGCAACGCTCTTGTGTCCTCGTCCACTTTCCGGCTTTCCACTTCGGCATATATTTGGGTAGTCGTGATACTGGTGTGTCCCATCATGCGGCTCACAGTTTCTATCGGAATACCCAGCGAGAGCGTGATATGCGTTCCGAAATTATGCCTCGCCTTGTGGAAAGTCATGTAGAATCCGTATTGTTCACCGACCTCTTTCGTGAGTTTAATCAGGTAACTACGGCAATACACGTTGAAAATCTTATCGCTACGCCGTTCCGGCTTGTATTTCTCTATAATCCGCAAGGGAATATCCAGCAACCGGACATAAGAGGCGACATCCGTTTTTTTTCGCCGGATACGAATCCACTGACTTCTGTCCTCCTTCTGTATGATATCCTTTTCCGACAAGCGTTTCAGGTCAGCATAAGCCAGACCGGTGAACGTCGAAAAGATGAACCAGTCGCGGACACGTTGCAGGTTGGGTTGATCGAGTTGTGTCGCCATCAGTTTCGTCAGGTCCTCGTATTTCAGATGACGGCTTTTGCGCTTCGGCAGGGCCGGATGCAGTTCATCGTAAGGATCACGACGTAATGTTCCCTGGCTCAATGCGCGTTTAGTCATCTTTTTCAAGCGGTACAGATGTTCATGTACGGTCTTCTGCTGCATACCGCAATCGCTTCGCAGGTACAACTCGAAATCATCATAAAAATCCTGGTCGAGACTTTTCAAGGTGACATCTTCCGTTTTCTTTTTATCCCGTATAAACTCATGCAAATGTTTGTAGGAACGGGTATAGCTTTCGTAACTCCCTTTCTCCCGGTCCACACCGATTCTTTTCTTGAACTCCTCGTTATGTTCCCTGAACAATGCCAGCAAGGTCAATTTCTTCTCACCGATACCCAGCATGGCATTCTTGATCAATTCCGCCGTAACGAAACCAAGGCTGTTTTTGATACGCTTGTAATGCCCCCGGATTTGTTTGTCCAGGTCGTCTATGGCACGATTTACGGTAAGGGCGTTTTCGCTTCTGCCGTCGGCACGTCCCGTTTCCGGATTCCACAGGGCGGGATTTACCGCTACCTTAATGCCGATTTGTTCCCAATTGGCATCGACACTTACCTTGCACAACAGCTGACACGTTCCATCCTTGCGTACCTTTGTACGGTTGATATAGAACAGGATTGCAAACGTGCTGCGGTGCTTTATCTCTTTATTCCGAATGTTATTATTTATGTTCATGGCTGATAAATTTGATATTCGACATACAAGCTAAATGGCAACCGAGAACCGCTCGGCAATCTTGGCATCAAGCATACGGGTGTCGTTCTCTACTTTGTCATCGGTCACATGGGCATAAATCTGGGTGGTGCTTATCCGTTCATGCCCCAATATCTTGCTCACGGTTTCAAGCGGGACTCCGTTCGACAGAAGTACGGTCGTTGCGTTGGTATGGCGGGCCTGATGGAATACGAGCCGTTGCTCGATACCACACAAGTCGGCAATGGTTTTCAGCGCATTATTCAATTCGCTGTTGCTGTACATCGGCAGCAGTTTCCCTTCCGGTGCGGCATCCCTGTACTTTTCAAGGATATAGAGCGGAATATCCAGCAAGGGGACCTCATAGCTGATTTTTGTTTTCTTGCGGGAGGTCTTAATCCATAAAGTGCCGTCCTCGGCAGCCACGAGATCTCCATCCGACAAGCGGCACATATCCCCGTATGGAATCCCGGTAAAGCAGGAAAAAAGGAACAGGTCGCGGATATGGTAGAGTTTCCTGTTATGGAGCGGTGTTGACATGATGCGTTCCAATTCCTGCTCCGTGAGATACTTTATTTCCCTTGCCGGTCTTTCCGCCTCATAGCCGGCAAACGGATTGGACGTCAGAATACCTGCCGACTTCGCTCTCCGGATAACCGTCATAAGCAATGTGGTCAGATGTAAGATGGTTCCAGCACCCAGGCGGCAGTCCGTCCGCAGGTGCAGGTCATACTTGTCGATGAAAGACCTGTCCAACGCCGTGAACGGAATGTCTGACAAGTTGTATTCCTTATTGAGAAACTGCATAAGATGGCTGCAAGCATACTTGTAGGATGTGGCCGTGCCTTCCACGCGATTGACTCCGACTTTCTTCTCGAATTTCTTTATGAAACGGAGGAAGAACGCCACCAAAGTTTCCTGCCCGTAGGCCATGCCCAAAAGGATACATTTCACCTCCTCGGCTGATACTTTCTCCTGGAGGGCAAACAAGTCCTGATAGATGGAGAGTGCCGAAGCGCGTATCTCGTCCAATTGCCGGTTGATTTCCCTTGACCTTGCACTCTTCCCCGTGGCACGACCGCAAAGCCATGCCGATTCCGGAGCCGTCATCTTCACGCTGAAGGCCGCCTCGGAATACTTGCCTACATTCAACCTGCCCATAATCGGGCACTCTCCCTGCTCGTCCGCTTCGCTCTTTTTCAGGTAGAACGAAACCCTTACATCTTCTTGATTCATAGCTCTATACTTTTAATTGCAAAATTAACCGGTATAGAGTTACCTGTCAGCATGAAAAATATGGCAGAACATAGAAACAGACCCTTGAAACATAGAACAATAGGCATATTTGGTCGATACACGGAAAATTATGCGTATCTTTGTTCTCGCAAACAAGGGTTCTTTGAGATGACGGAGGCGAAATCAGGGTGGTTTCACGTTTCATTTTCGATGTCGTTCGACACTAAAAAAGGCAACGGATAGGTAGCAAAATCACCTCACAACTCCTCGACATACCGCTTTTTCAGTAAAAGGAAGAACATTGTCATTCAACACCCAATCCCTTTAGCCTCCAATCACTTACTTTATTCCGCCAAAATCTGCCTGAATCTCACGAATTCTTCGTATCTTTGACCGACAAACTCTTTGATTCATGCAACGTATAGTAGCCCCTTCGATGCTCTCGGCCGACTTCGGCCATCTGGAGCGCGATACCCGGATGGTCGACGCCAGTGCGGCCGAATGGGTCCATATCGACGTGATGGACGGCGTTTTCGTCCCCAACATTTCATTCGGGTTTCCCGTGCTGAAAGCCATCCGCAAGGCGACGGCGAAATTTCTCGACGTGCACCTGATGATCGTCAGCCCGGAAAAATACGTCGCGCGCTTCGCCGAGGCGGGGGCCGATCTGGTGACCTTCCACCTCGAAGCGACGGACGACCCCGCGGGGTGCGTCGCGCTGATCCGCCGGGCCGGAGCCAAAGCGGGCGTGTCGGTCAAGCCGGCGACGCCGGTGGAGGCGCTGCGCGAGGTGTTGCCGCTGGTGGACCTGGTGCTGGTGATGAGCGTCGAGCCGGGATTCGGCGGACAGTCGTTCATCCCGGGGTCGCTGGAGAAGATCGCGCAGCTGCGGGCGATGGCCCGGGAGATGGGTCTCGAAACGATCATCGAGGTCGATGGAGGCATCTCGGCCCGCAACGCCGGAGCGGTTTACGGGGCGGGCGCCGACGTGCTGGTGGCCGGCAGCAGCGTTTTCGGAGCCGAAGATCCGCAGGCCGAGGTCGTGAAGATGCTCAACGCCTGACCGGAGGGTCCGTCCGGAAGAGCGCAGGGGATTTCATTTCGGAAAAAACACTCCGTCAGCGTCCGGCGTGCCGGGCCGTCTCGGCGTCGAGCAGGCGGCGCAGTCGGCGCAGGAGCGCATCGTCGCGGAACCACTCCGCGCCATAGGTCAGGTTGAATTCGTAATCGAAATCGGCGGGATTGGCTCCCTGATTGTGCTGGAGGATGGTCTCGGCCTTGTCGAGCGCCTTGACCCAGCGGGCTTCGGGCGTGGCGCAGGCTTCGTACTCCTCCCAGAGCGTCCGGATGCGTGCTGCGGCTTCTGCGGGCAGCAGGGGCGTGAGCCGCTCCATGGCCGCAAGTTCCGCCGCGGCCTTGGAGGCGGGGTCGCACTGCGCAACGGCCGGGATGTCGCCTTCGTAAGCCTCCCCGAGGTCGTGGACCAGGCACATCGCAAGGACCCGAGGCAGGTCGAGTTCCGGTTTTTCGTCCGCAAGGACGAGGGCCAGCAGGGCCAGCCGCCACGTGTGTTCGGCGGTGCTTTCGTGCCGTCCGGTCGAGGTGCGGGCCGAGCGCAGGACGTTTTTCAGCCGTTCGGCTTCGCGCATGAATTGCAGGTATCGTTCCAGTTTTTCCATCTCCGGGATTCTGTTTCGGGACCGTAAAGATACGATATGTCGGATTAAATCGCTAACTTTGCGGTGTTTTTAGATTCGCCATGATTTCATTAGACAACCTTACCGTCAGTTATGGGGGCTGGACCCTTTTCGACAATATTTCGTTCCTGATCAACCCGAAGGACCGCATCGGACTGGTGGGCAAGAACGGAGCGGGCAAAACCACGCTCCTGCGCATCATCACGGGCGAACAGCAGCCCACGTCGGGCGCCGTGACGCTCAACGGCGACTGCACGATCGGATACCTGCCGCAGACGATGCGCGTGGCGGACACCACGACGCTCGCGGAGGAGACCGCCAAGGCCTTCGAGGAGGTGTTGCGGCTCGAGGCCGAGATCGAGGCCCTGACGCGCGAGATCGCCGAGCGCACCGACTACGAAAGCTCCGAATACGAACAGCTCCTGCACCGTCTGAACGACGCGCAGGACCACTATCATATCCTCGGCGGCGAGACCCGCGACGCGGACATCGAGAAGACGCTGCTGGGCCTCGGGTTCAAACGGTCGGATTTCGGGCGCGCCACGAGCGAGTTCTCGGGCGGCTGGCGCATGCGTATCGAGCTGGCGAAACTGCTGCTCAGGCGGCCCTCGATCTTCCTGCTGGACGAACCGACGAACCATCTCGACATCGAGTCGATTCAGTGGCTCGAAGAGTATCTCCGGAATTACAACGGCGCGGTGCTGCTCATTTCGCACGACCGCGCCTTTCTGGACAACGTCACCAACCGCACGGTCGAACTGTCGCTGGGCAAGATCACCGATTACAAGGTCTCCTATTCGAAATACGTCGTCCTGCGCGCCGAGCGGCGGGCGCAGCAGATGGCGGCCTACGAGAACCAGCAGCGGATGATCGAGAAGACCGAGGAGTTCATCGAGAAATTCCGTTACAAACCCACCAAGTCGAACCAGGTGCAGTCGCGCATCAAGCAGCTGGAGCGGCTGGACCGTCTCGAGATCGAGGAAGAGGACCTCGCCACGCTCAACATCAAGTTCCCGCCCGCGCCCCGCTCGGGGCAGATCGTCGCGGAGATCAGCGAGGCCGGCATGTCGTTCGGCGAGAAACATGTCTTCAGCGGCGCGAATTTCGTCATCGAGAAGGGCGACAGGATTGCGTTGGTAGGCCGCAACGGCGAGGGCAAGACGACCCTCGCACGCATGCTGATCGGCCAGCTGACGCCCACCGAAGGGTCGGTGCGCCTCGGGGCGAACGTCAATATCGGCTATTACGCCCAGAATCAGGACGATCTGATGGACGGCGATTTCACGGTCTACGACACGCTGGACCGTGTGGCCGTGGGCGACATCCGGACCCGCCTGCGCGACATTCTGGGGGCGTTCCTGTTCCGCGGCGAGGACATCGACAAGAAGGTCAAGGTCCTCTCGGGCGGCGAGCGGGCGCGTCTGGCGATGGCCCGCATGATGCTCGAACCGCGCAACCTGCTGGTGCTGGACGAGCCGACGAACCACATGGACATGCGCTCGAAGGACATCCTCAAGAACGCCATTATGAAGTACGACGGCACGGTGGTCGTGGTGTCGCACGACCGCGAATTCCTCGACGGCATGGTCGAGAAGGTCTACGAGTTCCGCGACGGCGGGGTGAAGGAGTATCTGGGCGGCATCTACTATTTCCTCGAAAAGCGCAAGCTGGAGTCGTTGCAGGAGATCGAGCGGCGCGACGCTCCGGCCAAAATGCCTGCGAAAGGCGACGAACCGAAGCCGGCCGTATCCGGAAAGCTCTCCTACGAGCAGAGGAAGGAGCAGGAGAAGCAGCTGCGCAAAGCGAAAAAGGTCGTGGAGACGATCGAGGCGGAGCTGGCCGACATCGAGAAGCGGATCGCGGAGTACGATGCGCGGTTCGCCGCCGCGACCGAATACAACGAGGCCGACTACAAGGCTTACAACGAACTGAAAACCCGTTACGACCACCAGATGCACGAGTGGGAGAAGGCGTCGTATGAACTGGAAATCATCGAAAACGAGTGATTCCCAATTCTCTCGGGCACCTTTCGAACTTCCCTCGCCGGTCGAGACAGTCACATACGTGGAGTATGCTCCTGCCTTGCCTGACTCGCGAAACTCAAAATATGCTCCGCGATAATCGGAAATCGGGAATGGCGAAGAACGAACAAAGCAAATATACCTAACTATGGATAGCAACCTTATTTTCGGGATTCGTCCCGTGGCCGAAGCGATCGAGGCCGGAAAGCAGATCGAGAAACTCTACATCCGCAAGGGAGCCGAAGGGCAGCTGATGCAGGAGCTGAAAGATCTTTGCATGCGCCACCGTCTGCATTATCAGGAGGTTCCGGTCGAGAAGCTCAACCGCCTGACGCGCGGCAACCACCAGGGCGTCGTGGCGCAGACCGCGGCCATCGAGTATGTGCAGCTGACCGACATTCTGGAACGCGTGCCCGAAGACGAGACGCCGCTCGTGGTGTTGTTCGACGGGGTGACCGACGTGCGGAATTTCGGGGCCATCGCCCGCTCGGCCGAGTGTGCCGGGGCGCACGGGCTGATCACGCCGCTGAAGAACTCGGCGCCCGTGAACGCCGAGGCGATCCGCTCGTCGGCCGGTGCGCTGACGACGATTCCGGTGTGCCGCGTCGGTTCGGTCCGCAATACGCTCAAGGCATTGCAGGCGGAGGGCTTTCAGGTCGTGGCCGCCACGGAGAAGAGCCGCAAACTGCTCTACGATGCCGATTTCCGCCGTCCTACGGTGATCGTGATGGGCGCCGAGGATACGGGTATCTCGAAAGAGGTGCTCAAACTCTGTGACGAGCAGCTGGCCATTCCGCTGATCGGCCACATCGAGTCGCTCAACGTCTCGGCCGCGGCGGCCGTGATGCTGTTCGAGGTCGTGCGCCAGCGCATCGGGCCGGAGAACTGAAAGGAGGAGACGGAGTCCCGTCATTGCGAGGAGCGCAGCGACGCGGCAATCTTTGCGGCGTTACGACACTCTCCGCAGATGGCCGCGGCATCTGACGACGCCTCGCCATGACGAACGAATATGCAAAGCCGATAATCAAAATCATAATTCTGTGAAAGCCAAACTCGAATACTGCCTGCGCTGGCTCCGCGAAGGGGCCGTGCGGGTCGTGCGGTCGTACCCGGTCGAAACGCTCCTGGCGCTCTACGCCTGCATCCGGTGCCTGCTCACCTACGAACTCGACTGGAGCGAGGAGGAATTGTTTAATAGACTCGGCCTCGTGCCGCTGTTCTTCGCTCTGGCGCTTGCCGTCAACAACCTGGCGGGGCGCGGACCGTGGCGGAAAGTCTATTGGGTCGTGTGGGCGCCGATCGTGCCGCTGACGCTTTGGAGCGGTCTCGGCGACTGGATCGAAAGCGCGTCTTTCCGCATTTCGCTCGGCATACTGGCGCCGCTGCTGTTGCTGTTGAGCCTGCGGGCCGTGCGCAACGACCGGTTCGTCAACGGCGCGCTCGTCTGGCTGCGCTCGGGTGCGCTGGCCCTGCTGTTCGCCAATGTCGCGCTGGGGCTGTTCTATGCGATACTCTATTCGGCGACCTATATCTTCGGCCTCGGCGGAGCGTGGATCGAACACGTCGCGGTGTGGTCCGTGACGATCTGCGAGACGCTGGCCGTGCCGCTGCTGTTCCTGATGATGGCCGACCGCTGGCGGGACGCCGAACTGCGCGGCAGCCGCATCCTCGAAATGCTGCTGAACTACATCGTGACCCCCGCGCTGCTGATCTACGCCGCGATCCTCTACCTCTACATGGCCAAAATCCTCGTCACGTGGACGCTGCCCGAGGGCGGCGTGGCCTATCTGGTCTTCGGGTTCACGATGACGGCGCTGGCCGTGAAGGCGCTGGGGCGGCTGCTTGAAAAACGGATTTACGACTGGTTTTTCGACCGTTTCAGCCTTGTGTCGCTGCCCGTGCTGACGCTGTTCTGGATCGGCGTGGTGCGCCGCACGAACGAATACGGCCTGACCGAACCGCGCGTCTACCTCGTGGTGTGCGGCGGTCTGATGACCCTCTGCGTGCTGTTGTTCCTTTCGCAGCGTACGGGCCGTTACCTGTGGGTGTGTCTTGCGGCATGGGTGAGCTTCGCCGCGCTGGCTTACGTTCCCTTCCTCGAGCCGGAGCGTATCGCCGTGCAGTCGCAGACGCAGCGCGCGGAGCGGGTGGCGGAGCGGCTCGGACGCCTCGGCGGGGACGGACGGCTGCTGCTGACGCCGATGCCGCTGGCCGATACCGTTTATAAGAAGGAGTACCGGAAACTCTACGAGTCGCTCGACTATATCCGCCGCGACAGCGCGGCTTTCGCCCGTTTCGGCGTGAAGGACCTCGACGATCTGGCCGCGATTTTTCCCGAAGCGATGCGCGATTACGTGAGGTGGGGCTATGATTGGAGCTGTGTCGATACATGTGTCGATACCAATATTATTGAACTGGAGGCGCCCGTTAATGTCCGGTTCGAGGTAAATGCGGAATATCCGCATTATTATACGAATCTCCGGAACTGGTACAACGATCATAGTTATGATGTCAGCAACGATACGCTTCGTCTGTTTTTGGGGGAGGAGTGTGCCGTGTACCGGATTTCCTGTCGGGATTTGCTGGAACGCCAGCTGGAAAGGAGCGGATTCGATCCGGCCGAAGCGTGCGAGCCTGCGCCGGAGCAGTTGCTGCGGCTGTTGGATTACCGCGATGACCGTTGCCGGATTCTGTTCGAAAATATTAAGTTGGAACGTACGGATTCTGCCGTTGTAATACAGGGAATGGCGATCAATGCTGTGCTGATGCGATGACCTCCCTCTATGTGCATCCCCGGCTGGGCGAGGTGACCCTCTCGCAGACCGTGCGCGCCCGCCGCATTTCGATTTCGGTGCGCGCCACGGGCGCCGTGCGGCTTTCGTTCCCCTGCGGGGTGCCGCAAAAACGGGCTTTGGATTTTCTGGAGCAAAAAGCGGAATGGATCGGGGCGGCGCGCGAACGGCTCGCCCGCAAGCGGGCATCCCTGCCTCCGCAGTTGCCGCCCGAGGAGCGGAAAGCCCGCATCGAGGAGCTGCGCCGTGCGGCGAAAGCCGACCTGCCGGGCCGCATCGGGCGGCTGTCGGAGGCGACGGGCCTGAAGTGCGAAAAACTTTCGATCCGCGCCTCGCGCACGAAGTGGGGGAGTTGCTCGGGGCGCAACCACATCTCGTTGAGCCTCTTTCTGATGACTCTTCCGGAGCACCTGCGCGACTATGTGATCGTCCACGAACTCTGCCACACGGTTCACCACGACCATTCGCCCCGTTTCCATGCCTTGGTCGACCGTCTGGTCGGAGGGCGTGAAAAAGCCCTTAACCGGGAGTTAAGGGCTTTCACGATTCGTTAGCGGGAATTTTCTATCGGGAGAGAGCCTGTTTCTCGCGTTTCCAGGTTGTGGCGCAGAATGCCGTGGCAAGCAGGCTGGCGACAATGAACATCCAGAAGGTGGCGTTCCATCCCAGCGAGTTGTCGTTGGCGACCGAACCCATGACGATTTTCGCCAGCACGGCGTCGCCGAACAGGTAGCCGAACAACCCGACGAATCCTGCGGCCGTTCCGGCTGCATTCTTCGGCACGAGGTTCAGCGCCTGAATGCCGATCAGCGCCACGGGACCGTAGATGCAGAACCCGATTTCGCAGAGCGCCGTGTAGACGACCGTGCGGCCGATGGCGGCAGGGTCGCCGCCGAAGATTTCAGCCAGCGACTGGGCAATGGGAGCGGCTTTCCAATAGACCAGAATGCCGATTAGCACCAACACCATGTAGATCACGTTGGCCGGGGCGCAGCGTCCCTTGAAGAATTTGGCCGAGATCCATCCGCAGATGATCGTTCCGGGGACGCCCGCGTAGTTGTGCAGCGAGAAGGCCAGGTTGCTCTGCGAGGCATCCATGATATTCATCTCCTGCAGGTAGACCGGCGCCCAGTCGCTGATGCCGTAACGCACCAGATAGACGAAAGCGTTGGCCAGGGCGATGAGCCAGAGAATCTTGTTCTTGAAAATGTAGTCGACGAAGAGTTTTTTGAAGGGGATTTTCTGTTCTTCTCCCTTGGCGGCCTTTACCGCCGAGTAATCGTTGCGGTATTCGTCGATGGGAGGCAGCCCGCAGGCCTGGGGCGTGTCGCGCAGCGCCCACCAGCAGAAAACGGCCAGAAGAAGCGCCACGCAACTCGGGAAGATGAAGGCTGCACGCCACGTGTCGCCCCATCCCAGCATGGCGAAGATGGCGATTCCGGCGGTTACGAGCAGTCCCAGCGAGCCGCTGCCGATCGTGTGCGACGTATTCCATACCGACATTTTGAAACTGCGTTCGTTCTGGGAGAACCAGTGGGCCATGATACGCCCGCAGGGAGGCCATCCCATGCCCGAAAGCCAGCCCACCAGCAGCATCAGACCGAAGATAATGCCTACGTTGATGCCGGGATTTGTGTGGCTGTAAGGGATCAGTCCCGTGCAAATCATCAGCAACGATGAGAGAATAAGTCCTACGACAAGGAATTTGCGTGCGTCGGAACGGTCGGAAAGGCTGCCCATGATGAACTTGCTGAAGGCATAGGCGATCGAGATCGCCGAACCCGCGAGTCCTACGCTGGCCTTGTCGAGGAGTCCCGACTCGATCATGCCTGGCGCTGCGAGCGAAAGATTCTTGCGCACCAGATAGTAGGCTGCGTATCCCAGAAACGCACCCAAAAATACGCGCAGACGCATCTGCGCGTATTTGGCCGGGATTTTGTCCTGGGAGAGCCTCGGTTTGGGAGCCGGAGGATTAAAAAAATTGAACATTTTAAGCTTGGGTTAAAGTCCGTTTAAGCTTCAAAGATATAATTTTTCGCCATCTTCGTGAAACTTTCGACCTGCGCATCGATCCATGCCTGGTCGCGGCCCAGTTCGCGGGCCATCGTTTCGGCGACCTTCGGAGCGGCGGCCATCGCCTCGCGGGCGTCGACGAACAGCAGCCGCACGCGGCGCGCCAGTACGTCCTCGACCGTGAGGGCCATCTCCTCGCGCACGGCCCAAACCACCTCGGCAAGCGTGTAGCCGAACTTCGGAGAGAGCTTTTCGCCCAGCGCCGGGTTTTCCTTGATCAGATTCAGGATCTTCGGCTCGTCCGAACCGTAAACGTACATATGGTCGGCGAGGTTGGGATTCTTGCGGTAGCCGTGGATGTGGAATTTCTTGGTCACGCACTTGCGCCGGGGAAGTCCCGCTACTTCGATGGCCTTGTCCACCGTGTCCTCGGCCATCAGGCGGTAGGAGGTCCACTTGCCGCCGGTGATCGTCACCAGACCGTTGTCCGAGGTGATGACCTTGTGGCTGCGCGAAATCTCCTTCGTGTTCTTGCCCTCCTTCTTGGGCGCCGCCAGCGGACGCTGACCCGCGAATACCGAGAGGATGTCCTTGTAGGTGGGCGCCGGGTTCATGTAGAGTCCCGCGGTGCCGAGGATGAAGTCGATCTCCTCCTTCAGCGGACGCGGCTCCTCCTCCGGGGTGGGGCGCACGATGTCGGTCGTTCCGACCACGACCTTGTCGTGCCAGGGCACGGCGAACAGCACGCGGCCGTCCGAGGTCTTGGGAACCATGATCGCATAGTCGCTCTGCAGGAATTTCATGTCCAGCACGAGGTGCACGCCCTGGCTCGGGGTGACCATCTTGCGGTGTTCGGGGCTGTCCATGTGCATGATGTCGTCGACGAAGCAGCCGGCGGCGTTCACGACGCTGCGCGCCTTGATCGAATACTCCTCGCCGGTGGTGTTGTCGACGAACTTCACGCCGGCGACCTTGCCCGCCTCATTGTGCAGGATGCCCGTCACGGTGGCCTCGTTGACGACCGTGCCGCCGTTCTCGACGCAGGTCTGGGCGAGGTTGATGGCCATGCGCGAGTCGTCGAACTGTCCGTCGTGGTAGACCACGCCGCCCTTCAGCCCCTTTTCGACCGAGGTGGGGATGTATTTCATCACTTTCTTGGCGGAGATGTACTTCGAACGTCCGTAGCCGAAGCCGAACGAGAGCAGGTCGTAGAAGGTCAGGCCGCAGAAGTAAAGGAAATTGTCCCAGTAGCGGTAGTTCGAAATGACGAACGCCTGGTCCTTCACCAGATGCGGGGCGTTGGCCTTCATGCGGCCGCGCTCGCGCAACGCTTCAAGCACCAGCATCACGTCGCCCTTTTGCAGGTAGCGCACGCCGCCGTGCACGAGTTTGGTCGAGCGGCTCGACGTACATTTCGCAAAGTCGGTCTTCTCCAGGCAGGCTACGCTCATGCCGCGCGTGGCTGCATCCACCGCGACGCCGAGTCCGGTCGCACCGCCGCCTACGACTACCATGTCCCAGATTTTGCCCTTGTCGGACAACTTTTTGATTTGTGATGCTCTTTCCATAAATATCGGTTTGATGATTGATTTCGTTTCGGAACAAAAGTACAAATCATTTCGGCGATTTCAAAATAAAAAACCTTTTAATTTGAAATATTCTGATCGGGCATGCAATTTCTTGCGGGAGGGAAAATAATCGCGGCGGAATGTTCGTGTTTCGAATATTTTTCGTATATTAGTCTCTCAAAACTTTAAAATTTTAATTGCGCATGAACAAACCAG
This sequence comes from Alistipes sp. AF14-19, assembly GCF_003461645.1. Taxonomy (NCBI): domain Bacteria; kingdom Pseudomonadati; phylum Bacteroidota; class Bacteroidia; order Bacteroidales; family Rikenellaceae; genus Alistipes; species Alistipes sp. AF14-19. The sequence goes on along the minus strand of NZ_QTXM01000012.1, from coordinate 82,064 downwards.
GTGAAGAACCACTTTTGAGCCTTCCGGAACGGCACAGCCGTATTTTGTCGCTGTTGCAGCAGAACGGCTCGATTTCGGTGACACAGCTCTCCGAGCTTTTCAAGGTTTCGGAAGTGACCATCCGCAAGGACCTGTCCTACCTCGAACAGCAGAAGAAACTCTACCGGACGCATGGCAGCGCCATTCTTATAAGCCCTTATATCAGCGATCGCCACGTCAACGAGAAAGAGAAGAAGAACGTCGCCGAGAAGCGGGCGATCGGTGCCGCCGCCGCGGCCCTCGTGTCGCAGGACGATTCGATCATCATCGCTTCGGGCACGACGATGGCCTTTCTGGCCCGGGAGATCAAACCCGTAGGCCGCCTGACGGTCATCACGGCGGCGGTTCCCGTGACGCAGATTCTCTCGCAGCACGCCGATGTGGACGTCATCCAGCTGGGCGGCATCACCCGCAGCAGTTCGGTGTCGGTCGTGGGGCCTTTTGCCGAGGCGATGCTCCGCAATTTCAATTGCAGCAAACTGTTCGTAGGCGTGGACGGTATCGACACGGAGTTCGGACTGACGACGACCAACGTGCTCGAAGCCTCGCTGAACGATGCGATGATCAATGCCGCGCAGAAGGTCGTGGTGCTGGCCGACTCGTCGAAATTCGGCCGCCGCGGGTTCAGCAAGATCTGCGACCTGGAGGCGGTGGACCGCATCATCACCGACAGCGGCGTGCAGCCCCTCTATCTGGAGCGCCTGCGCGAACGCGGAATCGAGGTGACGGTGGTGGATGTCTGATATGCCATTCTTCCCCGAACGTGGAATCATAAAAAAGCGGCCGTGAACATCACGGCCGCTTTCAGGTTAAGCGAAAAATAGAGGTTCGGCACGGTTTATCATTTCGGTTCCGGTTTACGGTAAAAGTCACCTGCATGTTGGAAGTCGAATCCTATCATTTTTTCATTATACGTGTCTTTCATTTTGGAAATCGTGATCTCTATTTTGATATTTGTCCAATGTGCCGGATTAGCTACCGTAGGCTTTTTATCATAAAATTGGTAATAATCCGCATTCGGAGTTTCGATGACGTATGCAGGTGCGCCGCAATATTTCTCGATCGCCTGGACGACCTCTTCCCGCGTGGCCGTCTTACTCTTTAAACCGAAAACGGCAAAGTCCGAGATATTGTGCCAATTATCGGAACGCGGTCCGATGCTGATGCTGTTTACAAGGCAGTCGGCTTCATCGAGTTCCTGCGCCGTGGGGTTGAATAGCGTAGCCTCGATTCTCTCTCCCTTCCCGTTGGTTAAAGTTACGGCCCAAAATTCGTTTTCGCCGGTAGGAGGAATTTTGGTGTTGACTGAGCCGCTTTTATAATTCGAGGTCTGCATCAGGTCGATAAGTTTGCAGGGAAATTCGATTTTGCAACCGTTGAGAACAAATCCCGACTCCCAGAACGCCTCCGGGATGTTTACAATGTCTGTTTGTGCAATGACCGCATCTCCTGGCCCGAGGCTCAGCAATCCCAGCATCAGTAGCGCTTTTTTATACATATCTTTAGCGGCTGTCTGACGAATCGGCCGGTCGTTATTTCAGCAGGGCTTGCAGCCGCTCGGGGTAGTCGGTGGTGATGTAGTCCACGCCCAGCCCGATGAAATACTTCATGTCCTCCTCCGAATCCACGGTCCAGACGTTGACTTCGAGACCCAGATCGTGCGCCTGCTTCACCCATTCGGGGTTTTTGCGGAGCACCTTCATCGAGTAGTCGATGCCGGCCAGCCCCAGTTTCTTGATGCTCTTGGGAGCCAGGTCGCCGTTGAGGTAGTAGATTTTGGTGTCGGGAATGAGCTTCTTGAATGCCATGCAGGCGTTGATCGAGAAGGCGATGATCTCCGTCTGGTCCAGCACGCCGTATTTCTTGAGCTGCTTGACGATCTTTTTGGCGGCGAGGTCTTCGCGGTTGTAATCCGAAAGAGACTTCATTTCGAGAATCAGGCGCGTGTTGGGTTTCGAGGCGACGAGTTTCAGGTAGGCGTCGAACGTGGGGATGTTCTCGCCGTTGGGCAGCACGATGGCCGTGATCTCCTTGGCGGTGGCTTTCTCCATGTTGACGTCCGTGCCTTTGTAAATGCGGTCGTGGTTGACGATCAGTTTGTCGTCGGCGGTGAGCCATACGTCGATTTCCGAGCCGAAGACACCGATGGCGTCGGCTTTCGTGAACGAAGCGATCGAGTTCTGCGCCGATTCGGGGGCTGTCCAGTAACCGCGGTGTGCGATTACCTTGGGTTGGGCTGCGACGGCGCCTCCTGCTAACAGCATGGCGGCGGCCAAAATGAGGTTTTTTGTCATATCGTTTGAAATGTTAGTTGGTGACTTCTGAAACGAAACTATTACAAAGGTAGCAAACATTTCCGGATTTACAAGTCGAAAGGAAGGCAAAACTTTCGTTTGCATAAGGATGTCGCCGCAGCCGTTTTCGGGGATTCCGGGCATGAAATGGTCGATTTTTATTGTTAATTGAAGCAAAATTATGCCGGGCGTCACGGATTTTTTTCCTATCTTCGTGCAATCCGAATCCGGATACTCAAACTTAAAACCACAAAATAAGAGCCATGAAAGAAAAAGTCAGCAAGAAATTCAATGAACTTTACGGCGAAGGAGCCATCCTGTTCGCCTCTCCGGGCCGCATCAACCTGATCGGCGAGCATACGGACTACAACGGGGGTTTCGTCTTCCCGGGGGCGGTCGATAAGGGCATTGTCGCAGCGATCCGGCTCAACGGCACGGACAAGGTGCGCGCTTATGCGCTCGACCTGGGCGAAAGCTCGGAGTTCGGCCTGAACGAGGCGGACAAACCGGCCGAGAGCTGGGCGTGCTACATCTTCGGCGTCTGCCGCGAGATTCAGAAGCGCGGCGGCAAGATCGGCGGTTTCGACACGGTGTTTGCCGGAGACGTGCCCCTGGGCGCCGGCATGTCGTCGTCGGCAGCGCTGGAGTCAACCTACGCCTTTGCGCTGAATGACCTCTATAACTGCGGTATCGACAAGTTCGAACTGGCGAAGATCGGCCAGTCGACCGAGCACAACTACTGCGGCGTGAACTGCGGCATCATGGACCAGTTCGCCTCGGTGTTCGGCAAGAAAGGCAACCTGATCCGTCTGGACTGCCGTTCGCTGGAATACGCCTACTTCCCGTTCGACCCGAAGGGCTATAAGTTGGTTCTGCTGGATTCGCGCGTGAAGCACGAACTGGTAGGCTCTCCGTACAACGACCGCCGCGCTTCCTGCGAGCGCGTTGCGAAAGTGCTGGGGCAGGAGTTCCTGCGCGGCGCCACGATGGAGCAGCTCGAAGCCGTCAAGGATCGGATTTCGGAGGAGGACTACAAGCGCGCCCGCTATGTGATCGGCGAGGAGAAGCGCGTTCTGGATGTTTGCGAGGCGCTCGAAAAGGGCGACTACGAGACGGTCGGCAAGCGCATGTACGAGACCCACTGGGGCATGTCGAAGGACTACGAAGTGTCGTGCGAGGAGCTGGACTTCCTGGCGGAGGTCGCCGAGGAGTGCGGCGTGACGGGTTCGCGCATCATGGGCGGCGGCTTCGGCGGCTGCACGATCAACCTGGTGAAGGACGAACTTTACGACAACTTCATCGCCACGGCCAAGGAGAAGTTCAACGCCAAATACGGCCACGAACCGAAGGTTTACGACGTCGTGATCTCCGACGGTTCGCGCCGGCTGTAATTTTCGATGATTGCGGCGCATCTGCCGCAATCATCCCCCGAACGGGACGAATGGAGCATACGTCATCCATTCGTCCCGTTTTTACGATGTATGCCTCGCTGATCAAAAACGACGGAACTTTCGGGGGGGGGCAATCCGTGGACGGCTTCGGTCGAATTGAAAACAGCGGACTCTTGTGGTCCGCCCTTTTCGTTTTTGCAGGCTATATGAAAAACGCCATCGCCGAGAGCAGTTTGCGCAATTCGGCCAGCGCTCCCGAGATGTGGTACTGCACGGTCTTGGGGCTGATGTTGAGCGCCTCGGCGATATCGTTGTAGGACATGTTCTCGTAACGGCTCATGCAGAAAACCCGCCGACGCTGCTCGGGCATGTTGCGGACCGCCAGGTCGATCATCTCCAACAGGTCGTCCGTCGACACGCTTTCGTCGGCCTGGGGCGCGGCGGGACTCTCCGCAGCTCCAGTTTCCGCCTGATATTTGGACTCTACCTGCCGGTGCTTGTAGGCATTGAAGATGGCATTGCGCGTCATGCGGAACAGATAGCCCCGAAACGAAAGGACGGCCCCGAGTCCCCGGCGCTGTTCCCAGATTTTCAGGAAAATATCGTGCGTGACATCTTCGGCGTCGGTCCGGTCTTTGAGCAGCCGGAAGGCGAAATCACGGACCTTGGAGGCATAGCGCAGGTAAAGGATATCCAATGCTTCGGAATCCCCGTCACGGAGTTTTTTCAGGATAATATGTTCGTCGCAATCCATAGTCGGTCGGTGCAAATATAGATTTTAAGCGAATAAATTAAAAATCTTTTCTCCTTTTTTCACGATTTTTTAACGGAACGGCGGGAATATAAAAAAAATTGTACGAACTGACTGGCCATCGCCGCCGGCAAGTTGTCTTAATTTATGGAACCGGCTCCGAAAACAACTATTTAACCTGAAAAACTCAACATGAAAAAACAGCTACTATTCATTGCGGTCCTGTTGTGCGCATGTCTGGCGGGCAGCTGCAAGGACGACGATCCGGCGGCCCCCGACAGTCTTTACATGCACAGCACGTCGGGAACCGTAGAGGCCGTTGCCGGCACACAGTCCGTGACGATCTACACCACCTGCGGTTGGAAGGCCACCGGCGACGACTGGATCACGATCGAACCCCTTTCGGGAGGCGAAAAGGGCATTTTCGCCGTTCACCTCAGCTTCGGGGCCAACGACACGGGCGCACTGCGCACCGGCCGGGTCGTCTTCGAGGCCGGGACCTATTCGGAAACCTACACCCTGACGCAGAAAGCGCAATAAACCGCAGCCCCTCTAAAACCGGCACACGATGAGCAAAACGGAACGCAAGCGAATCATCGACTACATATTCCGCCATCCGGACACCCCGGAAGACATCCGGCAGCAATTCGAACGCTGGATGCTGGCCCGGGAGCACGACTCCGGGATCGACGAAATCCTGTGGGACATCTGGGAAAACCATGCGGCGCCCGCCTCGGAGGAGGAGGACCGCAGGGGACTCGAACGGCTCCGGGCATCGCTCCGCGCAAGCCGGGTCCGCACGCTTCCACGCCGCGTCCTGCGCTATGCAGGCATGGCCGCCGCCGTCGTGCTGGTATTCCTCGGAGGCTATTTCGCCGCCACGCAGACGCTCGCACCCGAAAAGGAGGTCACGCTGCTGACTGCCAAGGGACATGTCGGGGAGTTCACCCTGCCCGACGGGACAAAGGTGTGGCTCAACGGCGAAAGCCGGTTGAAGTACAACGCGGAATTCTCGGGCAGGACCCGCGACGTGGCCCTGACGGGCGAAGCGTTCTTCGAAGTGCGTAAAGACACGCTGCGGCCGTTCCGCGTCAGCATGAACGACTTGCAGGTCGAGGTGCTGGGCACCTCGTTCGACGTCATGAACTACGCGTTCGGATCGAGCGAGGAGGTGGTGCTCAAAACCGGCTCGGTGAAGATCTCCGGGGAGCATCTCCGAAGCCCCGTGACGCTGCGTCCCGACGAGCGGTTCTCGCTCGACCGGCTTTCGAAACGCGCCTGCGTCGAAAAGGTCGACGCGCGGAATTACAGCCAGTGGTTCTCACCGCGTCTGATCTTCGACAACACGCCGCTGAAAGACATCATCATCAACCTCGAACGGAGGTACAATATCGAAATCTCCCTCTCTTCGAACATCTCGCCTGAAAAACGACTGTCGCTGGTCGTCTGCCACGAACCGCTGGAAGACCTCATGGAGGTAATGTCCTCGCTGATGTCGATCCGCTACCGCATAGACGGCAACCGCGTCCTGATCACCCAGAGATAAACCCTGTAACATAGACGGTCTGTCCCGAAACCTCCCGCAACAAGAGGCTCCGGCATACCCTTTCATTTGAAAAATCGAATCAAACACAAATCGAAACTATCATGAATGAACTCAACGTTTTGAAAAGGATCTGCCGGCATCTGTTCCTGGCGGTCCTCCTCTGCGCGGTGTCGGCCGCCACGGCTTCGGCCCAGGTCCCGACCGTCACCGTCGATGCGAAGAACGTTACCATCAAAGAGCTGTTGCAGCGCATCGAAGCCAACAGCCAGTACACGTTCGCCTACATCGACGCCGACATCAACCCCGACAAACGGGTGTCGGTGAAGGCCGTCAACCGCAGCATCGCCTCGATCATCGCCGAGGTGCTTCCCAATGTGAATATGGAAGTTAAGGGGCTGAAAATTGTCCTCACAGCCAAACGGGGGGGGGAATCGCAGACCCGCCCGGCCGCTGACGCCGGACGTACCGTGAAGGGCCGCGTGACCGACGAAAGCGGCGCGCCGGTGATCGGCGCCACCGTCATCCTGAAAGGCACCACGATCGGCACGGCGACCAACGCCATGGGCGAATACGCCATCGACATCCGGCAGGCCGACGCCGTGCTGGTCTACTCGCTCATCGGCTACAACAAAGTGGAACTGGCCCTCGCCGACAACCAGACGCAGGCCGACGTTACGCTGAAAAGCGAGGCGATCGCCATGGACAACGTGGTGGTCGTAGGCTACGGCGTGCAGAACAAGCGCGACGTGACGACGGCCATCTCGTCCATCAAGGCCGAAGACTTCGCCGCCATGCCGACGGCCGATTTCCGCGACGCCATGGCCGCCAAGATGCCGGGCGTGCAGGTGCTCACCCTGGGCGGCCAGCCCGACGGCAACGTTTCGATCCGCATCCGCGGCATCCAGTCGGCCACGTCGGGCAACGACCCGCTCTACGTCATCGACGGCGTTCCGTGCGACGCCCGGGCCTTCTCGAACCTCGAAAGCAGCGACATCGAGAGCCTCGAAGTGCTCAAAGATGCCTCGGCGGCGGCGATCTACGGTTCGCGCGGCTCGTGCGGCGTCATCCTCATCACGACCAAACGCGGCGAGGGCGAACGCCCCGTCGTGAGCTATGACGGCCAGTTCAGCGTCTCGAGCGTCTCGAAGACGATCGACATGCTCAATGCCTATGAATTCGCCAAAATCTTCAAAGAGGCCCGCGACGGCGCCTACCTGTTCAACGTTCCGACGGGTTCGATCGACGACCCCTACGAGGACCGTCCCCAGACCTACCACCGCGTTGACCCGCTCATCACGGCCTACCTGCAGGACAAGACCGGCACGATGACCGACACCGACTGGCAGGACGCCATCTTCCGCACGGCCTATTCGACCAAGCACTCTGTATCGGTCTCGGGCCGCACCAAGACGCTGGGTTACTACATCGGCGCCAACTACCTCTACCGCGAGGGAACGATCATCGGGTCGGATTTCGAACGTTACAGCCTGCGGGCCAACATCGACGGCAAGCGCAACCGGCTGAAATACGGCGTCAGCTTCTCGCCCTCCTACTCGAAGACCAACTACATCTCCTCTGACACGCAGTACGGCGACGATGGTGTAATCGCCTCGGCACTGATGGCGCCTCCGGTCTTCCCGGTCTACAACACCGATGGCTCCTACAACTGGGACATGAACGGATTCCTGCGCGTCAACAGCTGGGACACCCAGACCAACGAGGTGCTCAACCCCGTGGCGCTGGCGCTCGAAATCGACGACGTGCGCGAGAAGATCAACATTCTGGGCAACGCCTACGTCTCCTATGAGTTCATCAAAGGGCTGGAATACAAATTCACGGCCGGCGGCGACTACTACTCCTACATCCGCAACTACTACCGCCCCTCGTACATCCCCCTGCGCGGCCATAAATATTACGACGATCTGTCAGCCCCCAAAGCGCAGAACAACATGAACTCCTATTTCCACTGGACGATCTCCAACCAACTTTCCTTCAACCGCACCTTCGGCGATCATTCGGTCAACGCCGTGGCGGTCTACGAAGCCGAGAAGCAGGGCATCCAGACCTCGCAGATCGTGGGCACCGGCACGGCCGGCGACGACAAGATCCGCACCACGAAGGGCAAGACCATCGACCTGACGGAGACCTACAACAACAAGTACGCCTACACCTTCGCCTCGTGGCTCGTGCGTGCGCAGTACTCCTACAAGGGCCGTTACATGGTTTCGGCCTCGATCCGCGGCGACGGTTCGTCGCGCTTCGCCCCCAACACCCGGTGGGGTTATTTCCCGGCGGCCTCCGTGGGATGGCGCATGAGCGACGAGAGCTTCCTGCGCGATGTGAAATGGGTCGACGACCTGAAAATCCGCGCCAGCGTGGGACAGACCGGTAACGCTCAAATCGGCAATTCTGAATACCTGGCGCTCTACGGCTCGACGAACATCGATCTCGGCAACGGACTCACTTCGCAGGTCTATCCCACGCAGATCGCTAACAACGACCTGGGCTGGGAGAAGAACACGCAGTACAACGTTGGTCTGGATGTCAGCCTGTGGCGCGGCACCCTCGGATTCACCGCCGACTACTACTATTCGAAGACGACCGACATGCTGTTCGACGTTCCCGTCTCATCAGTATCGGGCCTCACCTCGTCGAACGTCAACATCGGTTCAATGCAGAATAAAGGTATCGAGCTGGCGCTCACCTCGCGGCGCAGCTTCGGCGACTTTTCCTACGCCTTTGCCGCCAACTGGTCGCTCAACCGCAACAAGGTGCTGAGCCTCGGCGATGAGAACGCCGACATCATCAAAGAATCCTCCTACGCCGGCGGTTACTACCTCACGCGCGTAGGCCAGCCCGTCGGCTGTTACTACCTGCTTGTGCAGGACGGCATCTTCCACAACCAGGAGGAGCTGGACTCCTATCCCCATTTCGACACCACGACGATCGGCGACTTCCGCTTCGTCGACGCCAACGGCAACGGCATTCTCGAAAAGGACGCCGACCGCGTGATCGTAGGCAACTACATGCCCGATTTCTACTACGGCTTCTCGGTTAACCTCTCGTACAAGGGCTTCGACCTGGCGGCCAACTTCCAGGGCGTCTACGGCAACGAAATCCTGAACCTCGAACGCCGCTACCTGCTCAACATGGAGGCTTCGTCGAACATGATGAAGGAGTCGCTGCAACGCTATCCCTACGGCGAACTGAACCGCGCGACCCGCAAATCGAGCGGCAACAACGGCGCCTGTACCTCGACGTTCCACCTCGAAGACGGCTCCTACCTGCGCCTGCAAAACCTTTCGCTGGGATACACCTTCCCCGACCGCTGGACCCGCAAGGCCGGCATCTCGAAGCTGCGCATCTACGTGCAGGGCACGAACCTCTTCACGTGGACCGACTATTCGGGCTACAACCCCGAGGTCAACAAACGCTCGACGGACGCCCTGCGTCCGGGCGAGGACTACTGCTCCTATCCGCTGTCGCGCACGTTCAGCGTCGGTGTGAACTTTAACCTGTAATCAAAAATGACGATGACTATGAAACCGAAATATTTCCTTGCGCTGGGACTCCTCGTACTGGGTCTGGGCTCGTGCGGCGAAAGTTTCTTCGAACAGTACCCGAGCAACAACATCACCGAAGGCAACTTCTACAAGACCGACGACGACTTCAACCAAGGAGTCGTGGCGTGCTATGCCAAACTCAAAACCCAGATGAGCTTCCACCTCACGGAGATCGGCTACCGCGGAGACGAAAACGTCCTTGAATCGATGGCTGTATCGACGCAGAACCGCTACGACATCGACCATTTCGCTGAGACAGCTAACAACGGCATCCTGAACGACATCTGGAATGCCTGGTACAACGGCATCTATCGCTGCAACGACGTACTCGACCACATGACCGGAGCCAAGATCGCCAACTACGACAAATATCGCGGCGAATGTCTGTTCCTGCGGTCGTGGTGGTATTTCAACCTCTACCGCGTCTTCGGCGTGGTGCCCATCACCCGCACTGTGGTAACCCCAGCAGCTGCCAAACTCATCCCCCGCTGCACAGAGGAGGAGATGTACACGCTGCTGACCGAAGACCTTGCCGAGGCGGCCCGGCTGTTGCCGCCGACACCGGGTCCGGAAAAGGCCCGTGTGGCGAACATCGCGGCCTACACGCTGCTGGCGAAGGTCTACCTCACGTTCGGCAAGCCCGCCGAGGCCAAGACGGCCCTCGAAGAGGCGATGAAGAACACCTCCTACGGACTGGAATCGACGACGAAAAAGGTTTTCGACGTGGGTAACAAAATGAACCGGGAGATCATCTTCGCGCTCTACTACAACAAGACCAACGACAACGGCCACGGTTACTGGTACAGCGCCAACACAGATGTGTTGGCAGACATCAACAACCCCACACCAACCTTCAAGGCGATCTACGACAGCGAGAAGGACAACCGTCTACCGCTGATCAGCTCCTACACCAAGATTAAAGACAATCTCTTCGCCATGACCAAATGGTACGACACCTACGACGCAACCTACACAACGCAGGTGGGCAACGATTTCCCGCACCTGCGCTATGCCGACGTGGTGCTGATGTACGCCGAGGCGCTGGCCGAATCGGGAGGCAGCCTGGGCGACGCGCTGGAATGGCTCAATAAGACCCGCACGCGGGCCGGGCTCGACGAACTGACGACCGACGAGGTCAAAAGCCTAGCGGAGTTCCGCCGCGAGCTGGCCGCTGAACGGGGCCGTGAGTTCGCCCTCGAAGGCCACCGCTGGTTCGACCTCGTGCGGCTGGGGCTGGCCGTCGACTATTTCCGCGAAATGGGCTACTCACTCGATTCGCACAACCTGATCTTCCCGATCCCGCAAAACCAGATCGAAATCGTGAACAACCCGTCGATTCTCTGGCAGAATCCCGGTTTCAATTAACCAACCACTTAAGTCAGAACAAGCATGAAAAAGATAATCAACCTTTTGCTGATATCGTTCATCGCCGCGGGCCTCACCGCATGCTGGAGTGAGGATATCCCCGAAGCCGGAGCGGCCCGCCACCAGGTCACCGATCTCACCGCCACGCCGGGCGACGAGGAGGTACTGCTCTCCTGGAGCCTGCCCGAAGGCTGGAACCCGACGGACTTCATCGTCTACTACACCGATGCCGATTCGGAAACGGTCACCCTGCGCACGGGCGGCGAGATGAACTGCACGGTCGGCGGACTCGTCAACGACACGCAGTACACCTTCTACGTGCAGGCGGTCTACGGAAAACTCGTCTCGAACTACGTCGCCGCCGTCGGCAGACCCGCCACGACGCGGTTCCCGGTCACCGACCTCACGGTCGATGCGGGCGACTCGTTCGTGAGCCTCGCGTGGACCAAGCCCGCGACGACGGTGCTCTCCTACACGCTCTCCTACTACAACGAGGACACACCCGACAACGTCGAGCAACAGACGCTCGACAAGGACGCGACGAGCGTGACGCTTGACAAGCTGATCAACGACAAGAACTATTACTTCTCGCTGACGGCCAACTACGAAAAGGGCGCCTCGGAACCGGCCACCGCGAAAGCGATGCCGACCCTGGCGATCCCCTACATCCTCGACCGCGACAAGGCGGCCAAGAACCAGCCGATCACGTTCTCGTTCAACACCGAAGACTACCCGACGGCCACCGACGTGAAGTGGACCTTCCCGGGCGACGTCGTGAAGGAGGGAACCGTCGTGAAATACGGACTGGGCACGGTCGGCACACAGACCGTGAAGCTGAACGCCACGATCGACGGCAACGCCCGCTCGTGGACCCTCGAGGTCGAAATCCGCGAATACGTCATCTACAGCACCGACTGGGCGCAGGACGGCTCGAACTACAACGGATTCAAAGGCACTTGTCCGGTGTTCTCGCCCGACGGAAAGACCGTCTACATCATCACCTTCAACAAAGTCTCCGCCCTCTACGCCTTCGACGTCGTGACAGGCAATGAGAAGTGGCGTTACCTACCAACCTCCAAATCAGGAAGCTACAACATGCTCACCGTGAATCCCGTGACAGGCGACATTTACTACGGCACGACAAGCGCTGGACAGTTCTATGCCATCACGCCGGAAGGCGAGTTGAAGTGGATCTTCTCCGAAGCCGGTTCAATGAAGAGCGCCGCCCCGGCCGTCAATGCTAACGGAACAGTGGTTTACATTTGTGATGCTTTGGGTAAAGCCTTCGCCATAGACGCTGCATCGGGACAAAAGAAATGGCAGTTTTCAGCAGGAGATGCCGGAAGGGGCCTGCTGGTTAACGGCAGCGAGCTGCTGATCGGAACGCAAACCGACGCTTTCTTCGTCAATATTGAAACCGGCGAACAAATCGCCAAGGTTACCCTTGGCTGCGAAATGTCCGACATCACCGGATTTGCCGTCAACAGCGACAAAACCCTTGCTTATTTTGGTGGCAGAAATGGTTATATAGGGGCCGTTAACATAAAAACACATGAAGCGATAAAATCGTTGGTAGTAGAGAAAGACAATCCCAACCTCCTTTATGAGCCCGTTGTGGCCCCCAACGGTTCGGTCTTCGCCGGTTCGAAAAACGGTTCGGTCTACAACGTGAAGGGCGACCTTTCGGCCGTCAACTGGGAGTACGTCCACACCGGCAGCTCCCTCGCCAACGCCTTCAATTACTCCCACCCGTGCGTCGACAGCGAAAACCGCTTCTACATCACTTCGGGACAGACCTCTAACACGACCTACATCTTCGATGCCAGCGGCAACGTGGTTGATTCTTGGACCTACGAGAGCGGCGACAACAACCAGAAGCAGATGGGCGGCAACAACTATCTCGACGGAGTCATTTATTCGGCTTTCATCGGCGGCTCAAGCAAGAACGGCGTTTTCGTCGGCAAATACGTCGGCGGCGAACGCGCATCGAGCTGGAGTACCCATGGCGGCGACATTTGTGGATCGTGCTGCGTCAAATAATTGAATCAAGAGACGCCGGGAATCCCCGGCGTCTCCTTTCACCAGCCAAAATAAAACAATGAAGAAACTACTGCTCATAACGATAACCTTTCTGCTGACTGCTGGATCCGTCCGGGCCGAATACCCCCTGGGCGTATCGCTCGGCATGGTGAAGGTCCCTGAGCCCGAAAAACTCGCGCAGATCAAAGCCGCGGGCATCGACCACGTGGAGGTTGTCTTCAACTATTTCTGGCGCAACGCTCCCGAGAACGAATGTTACACCCGGGCCTACCGCGTCAAGGCGCTGCTCGAAGAAGCCGGACTGAAAGTCTGGTCCTGCCACCTGCCGTTCAGCCGCCAGCTCGACATCTCGGTACCCGATCCGGCGCTGCGCGAACAGAACGTCGCGCTTATGGAGCGGATGATCCGCCTCGCGTCGATCTTCGGCCCGCAGCGGCTCGTGCTCCATCCCAGTTCGGAGCCGATCGCCGACGAAGAACGGGAGATCCGCCTGCAGAACTCGGCCAACTCCATCGGTCGCCTCGCGCTGTCCGCCAAAGAGATCGGCGCGGTGCTCTGCATCGAGAACCTGCCCCGCACGTGCCTGGGCCGCGACTCGGGCGAGCTTATGCGGCTCATCGCCGACTACCCCGAAGTCATGGTCTGCTTCGATTCGAACCACCTGCTCAAAGAGGAGCATGCGCACTTCTTCGAGGCCGTCGGCAACCGCATCGGCACGATCCACGCTTCGGACTACGACCGCAAGGACGAACGTCACTGGCTGCCGGGCGAAGGCGTCATCGACTGGCCTGATTTCCTCCGCCGCCTACAGGCTTCCGGCTACAAGGGAGTTTTCATGCACGAAGTCCGCGCCGGGGTGAACGCTACGCCCGAAAATGTCGTAAAAGCCTACAAAGAGGTTATTCTCGGCAAAATGAAAAAATAACCCAATCAAATGCCACAAATATGAATAACATAATAAAATTCTATTTGCTCCGAGGCTTGCTACTTTTCTGCACAGGAATAGGATTACTCGCCGTGGGTTGTTCTAATGACAACGACGATTCGTCCCGCGAACTCGCTTCGAAAACCAATTTAACGCTAACGGAATACTACAATGAGCAAGGAACAATAACGGTGCCCGCCTGGGAGAGGAATAACAGGGCCGGACTGTTTGTTACGGACCAAAACGCTCCGGAAGCCGTCTATACAGCACCGATCCAGTCGGGATCACAAAAATCGCTCTTTCTCTTCACGCTCGACGCACCGCAACATGCAACTTCGACGGTCGTCGCATTTTGGCCCTCGGATGCCAATCTCCGCTGTGAAAACGGCACGTTAAAAACTGTCATCCCTACGATGCAAACGGGTTTTGTCACCCCGATTCTCGTCGGCAAGGCCACAGCACAACTCAATGCCTACGAGGGTTGCAGTATGGAACTGAAAAACCTTTTCTGCACGATGTATATCAGCGCCAAGAAAGGCCACTATTCAGTCAGCAAAGTGGTCATAAAGGCCAACGGCGGCGAAGCAATTGCAGGGGAATTCACCGTTGACATCGATGACTGGTCAACATCAGCATCAGAACAGACGATCACTGTAACACTGCCCACCCCCATGGATTGTTCACAGGAAACACAACTGATACCCGTTATGATCGCCCCTGCGACACTCTTGCAAGGGTATACTGTGACCATCTACGATTCCAAAGGCGAAGATATAGCTTTAATCAAAAAAACAGAACCGGTGACCTTGGAGGCCGGAGGCAAGCTCGACACTGATTTGATGGCAGGCCCGGCCTTCCCGAGCCAGTGGATCTTCTCGGCATCGACTGTCGGACAGTACAACTCCTCGTGGAGCGCTTCGAACATGCTTCCGTCGACCTCGGGCAGTTCGGGTTGTATATCCGTCGTACGCGGCGAGGCCAACGTCGGGCGTGAATTCACCCGCACGGTCAATTCATACCGTCCCTCCGTCTCGACAATGGTCGAAGGTGACTACTGGCTCTACACCCTGCCCGTAAGGCGACTCGAAGCCGGTACGGCCGTAGAGTTCGACGCCACGATGGCCGGCGAAGCCAATTCGCCCAAATACTTCATCGTGGAGTATCTCGACGGAGGTGTCTGGAAGAGCGTCGAAGAGGACCTGCTCACCGCACCCGAGGACCCCTCGATCCGTTATTCCTACAAGTGCTCGGGCGTGGCCACAGGAACCAACTACCAGCACGCCAGCATCATGCAGACCATCCGTTTCACCGATCCCGTCGAGGGTGCGGTGCAGATCCGCTGCCGCGCTGTGGGTCCTTACACCTGCACGGGTGGTACACAAGACATTTCGGCTGACGACTCAGCAAGTCAATTACCCCAATTCGGGTTCTCGGGCTCTTATGTCCAGAACCTCGGCACGGCGGTCCCGGGCGACACGAAAAAGGTGCTCTGCCTCGGCAACTCGTTCTCCTATTACAGCAACCCGGCGTGGATGCTCAAAGAGATCGCCTGGAACGAAGGCCACTATCTCAATGTCAAGGGGCATTTCAAGGGTTCGCAGAATTTCGGACAGCAGTTGGGGCTGTCGTTCTCGACCGACGCCATCGACATCGGAGGCTACGACTACGCCTTCATTCAGGACCAGAGCCAGAATCCCGCGACCTACGGACGCGACGGCACGGCGTCAATAGCTGCCAACTGCACGGCATTGGCGGACAAAATTCGGGCGAAATCGGCCTCCTGCAAAGTCATTCTCGAACAGACCTGGACCTTCTCGGCCAGCAGCTACGGCGGATTCACCGACTTCGCGACTTTCGAAAACTACAATGCCAAGGGTGCACGTGCCATGGCAAAAGCCGCCGGAACGTGGATATCGCCGATCGGCGAAGCGTTCCGTATCGTGCGCGAAGGCTCTTCGGGCATCAACCTCTACCACACCGACAATAAGCACCAGTCGGTCTACGGCGCCTACCTGAAAGCCTGCGTCAACTACCTCGTGCTCTACGGGGAGGCGTTCGGCAGCTCGCCCGCCGACTGCGGCATCGAGGCATCGAAGGCCGCCTACCTGCGCAGCGTCGCCGAACAGGTCGTACTGGGACATGAAAACGAATACTTAATCCAACGATAACCGATGATACGAACAATCAACAAACTGCTGATCCTCGCAGCGGCTCTTTCGGGAGCCGCCTGCGGGGAGCAGGCCGGCACGCCGCAGGAAACCTTACCTCCGGAAACGTCATGAAAACCTGCAGCAAAGTCATTCTTAATAAAATAAAAAACGTTGAACAATGAAACGCTTTTCATTGAATAAAATTCGAAAATCAATATGGTTCGGAATAGGATTCGGAATGACCGCATATTTCATGGCGGGCTGCTCCGATAACGATTCCTCGGAATACATCGAATTAGCCGCAAAAATCACCCTGACCCAGTCAGAATATTACAACAACGAAGGAGAAACAACGCTTCATCCATGGACAAAAGACGATAAGGCCGGCATTTTCGTCATCAGGGACAACTTTTTGCAGAAGATCAACATCTCCCCAATTCAGACACAATCGCCGAAATCGCTTTTTCTGCTCAATTTCAAGGCCCCGAAACATAGCAATGCAACATTAGTGGCTTTCTACCCAGCCGATGCGAATCTCATATATGAGGACGACATATTGAAAACGACGATACCCACAACGCAGACAGGAACCGTCGCTCCACTTCTGATCGGACAAACAACAGGTCGCATCGACTCTTACGAAGGGTTGCACATGGAGTTGAAACACCTGTTCAACACCATGTATATACCTGTTTGGGGAAGCCATGCAATTGCCAAAGCCGTTATACAGGCCAACGGCGGGGAAGCCATCGCCGGAGAAACTTCAATCAGGCTTAAGGACGGTGTTATTTGCGCATCGGAAAAGAGTGTTACCGTAAAGTTTTCCACACCGCTGGACTGCTCGGCTGAGATCAAACTGATCCCGGTTATGCTCGCGCCTGTAACCCTGTCGCAAGGATACTCCGTGACCATCTATGACATTAACGGGATTTCATATACTGTTTCATCGGACAAGCCAATCACGCTGACAGCCGGCGGCAAGGCTGATGCTGACGAGGCCCGTTCGCCTTATGTCATCGAAACCATCTCTTTCAACATCCGTGTCGACAACCCCTCCGATGGAGACAACATCTGGAAGAATCGTAAACAAGCCGTCATAACGATGATAAACAGGCAACAGCCGACCATAATGGGTTTACAAGAAGCACAACCCCATCAAATCACTTATTTGGCAAAACAGTGCCCGGAATATGCTTGGTACGGATTAGGACGCGATACCGGTGAAGCACCTCCCAAAACGGAAACATATGCCTCTGAAGAGTGTATGGCCATCTTTTTCCAGACATCAATAGTCGAAATGCTGGATAAAGGAACTTTTTGGCTGTCAGAAACGCCTAACATACCCTCGAAGGGTTGGGATGCCAATTACAACCGAAGTTGTACATGGGCGTTATTCAGACAAAAAACAACCGGCAAGCGGTTCTATTTTTTCAACACGCATCTCGACAACTCCGGCACTGTGGCTCGAAAAGAATCTATCAAATTAATTATAAATAAAATAGAGGAGGTCAACTCAGAACAACTTCCGGTATTTCTTACTGCTGATTTCAATTCGGATACCGATGAGAGTTGTTTCAATCCGTTGCACCAAGTAATGAAAGATGCCCGTGCGACTGCTCCTGTCACAGATCAGGAAGCCACATACAACGGCTACAAAACATCTGGAACCCGTAAACTTGACCATATCTTTTATGATAACGGATGCGTGGCAAGCATTTTCCAAACTCTGAAAGAAAATTATGGTGCTCCTTATATCTCGGATCATTATCCGGTAAGAACTTGTTTCGTTTTATTTTAAGATCTCAATAAAAATGCGACACAAAAGATTTGAAATTATGAATAGCTTAAAACTCCGCCTGTTCCGGGTTCTGCTGCTCTGCGCCGGAACGGGACTCCTCGTCGCGGGCTGCTCGAACGACGACGACTCGCCCCGGGAACTCTCTTCGAAAACCACCCTGACGCTGTCGAAATACTACAACGACAAGGGAGCGACAACGCTGCCCACCTGGGGCAGAAACGACAAGGCCGGACTGTTCGCCGCAGACCAAAGCGTCCCGGAGGCCGTCTATGCGGCGCCGATCCAGCCGGGATCGCAAAAATCGCTCTTTCTCTTCACGCTCAGCGCGCCGCAGCACGCCGCTTCGACGGTCGTCGCTTTCTGGCCCTCGGACGCCGATCTCCGCTGTGAGAACGGCACGCTGAAAACCGTCGTTCCCACGGCGCAGACGGGTTCCGTCGCCCCGATTCTCGCCGGCAAGGCCACGGCGCGGCTCAACACCTACGAGGGTTGCAGCATGGAGCTCACGAATCTCTTCTGCACGATGTACGTCAGCGTTAAAAAGGGCAACTACTCGGTCAGCAAGGCGGTCGTAAAGGCCAACGGCGGCGAAGGGATCGCCGGAGAGCTCACGATCGGCATCGACGACTGGTCGGCATCGGCATCGGCTCAGACGATCACCGTGACGCTGCCCGCACCCCTCGACTGTTCGAAAGAGACGCAGCTGATACCCGTAATGATCGCCCCCGTGGCCCTGTCGCAGGGCTACACCGTGACCCTCACCGACACCGACGGTAATTCGTTCTCGGTCGGGAAGACGGAGCCCGTGACCCTGGAGGCCGGGGGCAAGCACGACACCGACGACGCCCGTTCGAGTTTCGTGACCGAACTGGTCTTCTGCGGCGACAACATGGTCTACATGATCGACGCCGGGCTGGCCAACGAAACCACCTACAAGGATGCGGTCACATGGAGCTGGGACGCGACCGAAGCCGCCGCCGTGCTCGGGCTGGACAAGAGCCGCTGCAACCACCTCGACGACTGCAAGCCGGTGGACAACGGCAAGAAACTCCTGTGCACCAGCTCCTACAACTGGTGCGTGCTGCTCGACATCGCCACGAAGGAGGTGCTGTTCCACACTACGGCGACTCCCAACGCCCACTCGGCGGAACTGCTGCCCGGCAACCGCATCGTCGTGGCTTGTTCCGGAGGCGAAAGTTCTGGGAATAACTCTATACAACTTTACGACATCTCGCAGCCCAACCGGATTCTCTACCAGTCGGCGCTCGGCTCGGCGCACGGCGTCGTGTGGAACGAAACGACCCAGCGCCTCTATGCGATCGGCGGCCAGAGCCTCCAGATCTACAAACTCAAAGACTGGGAGACGGCAGCCCCGTCGCTCGAACTGGAAAAGACCGTACAGACGCCCCAGGGAGGTCTGCACGACATGAGCTACGTCAATTCGAACACGCTCTGCATCGGCGGACGCCGGGCCTATCTCTACGACATCGGCGCCAACCGGTTTACCGAAATGATGCTCTTCAGCGCATCGACAGCTATCAAATCGATTAACTACAACGACGAGACGGGCGAACTGTGGTACACGGATTCCACCAACCCCGAGGGCTCGCAAAGCTGGTCGACACAGACCATCCGCTACTCCACGGACAAGAACGCCTCGACAGAGACACGAACGATCAAAGTTCCCGACCTGGATGTCTATAAAGTCCGCGTGATGAACTGGTAACACGAAGCGGATTCCAACAGAAAATCGTGTATGTCCACGCGAATACACGATTTTTCTTACTATATATTTAACATTATTATTGCCTTCAATCCAAACAATCCATGAAAAAACTGCTTATTCTTCTTTCAGGACTGCTGCTTTTACAAACCTCCTGTTCACACACCGAATCCGCCCCCGGCACCCGTGCCGAACGGGTCGTTTCGGAGATTCACAACCCCGCCTCGAAAAAGGTGCTTGTCGCCTGCCACCGGGGCGACTGGCGCAACTGGCCCGAGAACTCCCTGGCGGCCATCGAGTCGGTGATCGGCATGGGGGCCGACATCGTTGAGATCGACCTTGCGCTGACCTCCGACAGCGTGCTGGTGGTCTGCCACGACCGGACGCTGAACCGCACGACGACGGGCAAAGGTCTCATCGCCGAAATCCCCTACGACTCCATCCAACGGTGTTTCCTCAAATCGGGCCACGGCGTGGCCACGTCGCACCGCATGCCGACGCTTCGTGAAGCGCTGGAGCTCTGCAAGGACCGCATCGTGGTCAATATCGACAAGGGCTACCAGTACTATGACCTCGTGCAGCGCCTCTCCGAGGAACTCGGGGTCACCGGACAGCTCCTCATCAAAGGCAAAAGCCCCGTCGCAGACGTCGCCGCGAAGTTCTCCCGCTACGAGCACAACATGATGTACATGCCCATCATCGACATCCTCAAACCCAAAGGGCAGGCGCTCTTCGCCGAATACCTCGGCACGGACACCGTACCCCTTGCCTACGAGGTTTGCTGGTCGGAATACACCCCCGCAGTCGAAGCCTGCATGAAAAAAGTGGTGGCCGGCGGCTCGAAACTCTGGGTGAACTCCCTGTGGCCGTCGCTCTGCGGAGGTCTCTGCGACGATGCGGCCTTCGAAGGCGACCCGGCGGCCGTCTACGGCAAACTCGTCGATATGGGCGCCACCATGATCCAGACCGACCGTCCCGAACTGCTGATCTCCTACCTCCGCGCACGCGGACTGCACGACTGACCCCATGAGCCGCATCACCGACTTCTACCGCATCAGCCCTCCCGCCCCCGGGCGCGAGATGGACGACGACGCCCGCTCGAAGTACTACCGACGTCTGCGCCTGCAAGCGTTCGTCGCCGCGACGCTCGGATACAGCCTCTACTACGTCTGCCGCACGAGTCTCAACGTCATGAAGAAGCCCATTCTCGACAGCGGATCCCTCGACGCGTCCCAGCTGGGCGTCATCGGATCGGCCCTGCTCTTCGCCTATGCCGTCGGAAAGTTCGTAAACGGATTCATCGCCGACTACTGCAACATCAAACGCTTCATGGCCACGGGACTCATCGTCTCGGCTGCCGCAAACGCCCTGATGGGACTGCTGGGGCTGGCGCATTCCGTAGTTCCCACGGCCGTGATATTCGCGGCATTCGCCGTCATGTGGGGACTGAACGGATGGGCGCAGTCCATGGGAGCGCCCCCGGCCATCATATCCCTCTCGCGGTGGTATCCCCTCCGGGAACGGGGAACCTACTACGGATTCTTCTCCGCAAGCCATAACCTCGGGGAGTTCTTCTCGTTCCTCTTCGTGGGTTCCATCGTGACATTCGCAGGCTGGCAGGCCGGGTTCTTCGGATCGGCACTTGCAGGTGCAATAGGCGTTGTCATCGTCCTGTGCTGGCTTCACGACACCCCCGAATCCAAAGGACTGCCGCCCGTAGAGGCCCTGGCCCACGAGAAACCAGCGCCGGGAGCGGACAAATCCGTTCGGGAGATTCAAAAACAAGTGCTCCGCACCCCGGCCGTATGGGTGCTGGCGGCGGCAAGCGCATTCATGTACATATCCCGATATGCCATAAACGGATGGGGAGTGTTGTTCCTCCAGGAGGCCAAGGGATTCTCGGATGTAGAGGCGATTTCCGTAGTCTCGATAAACGCACTGCTGGGAATTCTCGGAACCGTGCTCTCCGGGTGGTTCTCGGACAAGCTGTTCAAGGGTGACCGAAAGATTCCCGCCCTGCTGTTCGGCATACTGAACTCCCTGGCGCTGGTCCTGTTCCTCTACGGAGGAAATGCCATGTGGGTGAACGTTCTCTCGATGGTGCTCTTCGGAATAGCAATCGGCGTGCTGATCTGCTTCCTCGGAGGACTGATGGCCGTGGATATCGTACCCCGCAAGGCCACGGGAGCCGCGCTCGGGGTCGTGGGAATCGCCTCCTACATCGCCGCGGGCATTCAGGACGTGGCGTCCGGATGGCTCATCGACTCGCACATCACCGTCGCCACGGACGGTGCGAAGCATTACGATTTCGGACCCGTCGCCCTGTTCTGGATCGCGGCGTCCGTCATCTCCTTCCTGCTGCCGCTGATGAACCGAAAACAAAAGACAGAAGCATGAAAAGACTGACATACCTGCTCCTTTGCCTGCTGATGCCGGCAATGGCCGCCGCAGAAAACGCTCCGGTAAAATACACGGATGCGGCAAGTCTCACGATCGTCAACAAAGCCCAGCCGGGCGGCCCGGCGTTTCAGCGCATAGACGTAGCCCGTTATCCCGAGCTGACCCCGACAGTCACGCGATATTACCGCTACTCCACGGGGCTGGCCGTGGTGTTCCGCACCGACAGCCGCAACATCCGCGCCCGGTGGACCACCGTCAACCAACTCCCCGGAGCCAATTCGACGCTCATCGCCCAGCGCGGGCTCGACCTCTACATTCGCCGCGACGGCAAATGGGTCTTCGCCGGAGTCGGTGTGCCGAGCAAATCCGGAACGCAGCACGAAGCCCCCGTCGTCGAACA
Source organism: Alistipes sp. AF14-19 (assembly GCF_003461645.1). NCBI lineage: Bacteria > Pseudomonadati > Bacteroidota > Bacteroidia > Bacteroidales > Rikenellaceae > Alistipes > Alistipes sp. AF14-19. The sequence continues at coordinate 59,679 of NZ_QTXM01000012.1, read as the reverse complement.
CATGGATACGACGATGAAGGAGTGCCTGCTCTACCTCCCGCTGCACGACGAGATCGCCGCCCTCGAAATCGGAACCGACGAAGGTGCGCTGTTGGAAGCCGCTCCCGACCCCTTCCGCCACCGGATTGTGGTGATCGGGTCGAGCATCACGCACGGCACTTCGGCTAGCCGTCCGGGAATGGCCTACGCCGCACGCCTGGGCCGCACCCTGGGATTCGGGTTCATCAACCTCGGGGCCAGCGGGCAATGCAAGCTCGATACATTCTTCGCGCGCATCGCCGCGGAGACCCGGGCCGACGCCTTTCTGTTCGACACCTTTTCGAACCCGTCGGCCCAACAGATCGACGAGCGGCTGGAAGGGTTCGTCCGGCGCATCCGCGAAAGCCATCCCACGACGCCGTTGATCTTCCTCCAGACGGAGGTGCGCGAAAGCGGAAACTTCGACCTGAAAAAACGGGCTTTCGAAGACGCTAAGCGGGAAGCTGCCCGGAAAGGGATGGAGAAAATCCTCGAAACGGACAAAAACATCTGGTTCATCAATCCCGGCATGGAGCTGGGAGACGACCACGAGGCGACCGTCGACGGCGTACACCCCACGGACCTCGGGTTCGAACGGATGCTGAAGAAAGTTCAGCCACAAATTATTCGAATATTGCAGAAACACGGAATAAAATAATTTCTATGTTTGATTTTTCTGTATAAATTACAAGCTTTCCCATATCATATTGTTTTTTATCTTTTATAACTTTTGTGATTTGTAAGTATCTGAATGAACCCAATATTTCCACTCGCAATTTCAACTTCCCATTGAACAAAAAAGTATGCTAAATAAAAGAGCATTGATAGGGCCCTCCAGTAAAATACTGGGATAAGTCTGACTGCGAGTCTACGAGAATTCGGGTTCAATTCACATCAATATTACCGTATCCGATGTAAGCATTAGGAATTGCGAGTCTTTCCCAAAGGCGAATTCATTTAATTAAACCCACAAAAGATATGATGTTGATGGTCGAAAATAGATAGAAAATTCGAAATGTCGTTTAAACTGTCAAAAAACTATAAAAAAATGGCAGGTAATCAGCTTTATACTTATGCGTAAGGGTGATTTATATTCCAGCAATATCAATTTAGAGCTGATCTCCGAATAGCTTCAATACTAAATTGATTACTTTCCAGAGATAGAACGCTTGTAATACAGCACTGTATTACAAGCGTTCTATCTCTGGTTTAGATCGTGACCACCAACATTATCCCAACAAGTATCTCTACCAAACTGCTTCTTACTGGGTGATTAAAAATACCAGAAACCGGTAGTCTCGCTCATCATTTTGACGCTCAACGCCAGACTTGCCACTATGTATAACTTAAATCGTTGTGGCTGTTTGCGGGATGAAATTCAGGCAGAAAGTATAGGGCCTGTTATTGACGATAAGAAACTCTGTGCTGTAAAGAATTACATGTGGTGAATTGCAATGCTGTGCCAGAAAATCTTTTTCCCACCATATACAAGTTCCCGTAACGGTCGTCTGACAAAAAACTTCTGGAAGACTACTAGGAGGGGACTAAAGTGATGGATATATGATTTATGGCTTTTTCGAAAGGCCGCAAGACCACAAGTGCTGAAACTATGGATGAAGATATTTTTGCCAGAATGCCTCAAAATGAATTGAGCAATAGAAACCTCAGAAGATACCTTTAACAAGTGATGAAAATTCCACGGCATAAACGTATCTTAAGTGACCTTTTTATCTACTGATATGCTGCAAACATGACAAATTCTGTCAAAAAGATACAATTTATCGAATGCTTATGAATTAAATGCATATGTGGAAATATTGACAAAGATTCCATTTTTTCAAATACTAATCAAAATATCTACAGGGATATCCCTACTGCAGAAAAATTAGATCTACATTTCCACGATTTCACTCCAATTATTGCAACTCTATGTGATCCAACGGATAAAAAGACAGCTTGACGAATACTAAGTTATACACAGATCAAATTGCGAACTTTGCAAGAACATTTTATCATGGATAAAGTTCCGATTTCATTGCCGCTTTATTGGTCGAAAGAGTATTCGGCAATCAGTGTTTCGAAGATACTTTGCAAACTCGATCGGATGGCTTTACCACCTTTCGCTCTGGCAGATAGTTCGGCAGCTCTGTTCAATTTGGTCGTTCGAGTTTTTGAGGACACATTACATATTAAATTCGGTAATCCAACCGATGTTAAATGCCGTGTCTTGGAATGCAAGAAGGATCGCACGAAATTTACTGAAGCATTACTTTATTCCTTGAATAAGGATGACGAGTGATTTCTTCCGGACAGATATTCAGGCATGCAATTCTGTATTCTAAAAATTCCTACTTTAACAAAACAAACGAAGCTGAATTCTTTACAGTTCGGACTATAGAAACTTGGACAAAAGCTAATTTATCGTCTTGTCTAAAACATCTCTCAACCGATGATTTCAAAGGATAGAACAGGATACTCTTGATTCTACCTATAAAGTTATAGTGATATGTTTCATAACCTTACCTTTCAATCGTCTCTCAACCTACTCACACGCCACTGATCATCCTACTTGATACGACGATAAAACAGGTTACCAGAGAAAACCCTTGTAAGCGTCGCGACTCAAATCGAAGCTTCTGCGGACAAATGTCAAAATCCGGTTGGTCTTTACTCAATTTCAGTATACGTCTATTGCCAATCCGATTCCGGTCGAGGCTTCGAAATCTCCACTCTTCTTGTTGAGAAGTTACACCGGGTAATGCGTTACCTTTGTTACAATATTAGTTAGACTTTTTTAATGGTACTATAAATAGAGTGACCATTCTTAACTTTCATTAGTAATATTGAGATTTTTTACAACAAATGTCGTATAAAAAACATGCTTTTTTCGATACGTTGTCTAATTTGCCTATCCCCAAAATTTTTCGTATTTTGTGATAGGTTATTTGAAATACAGTATTTGAGTGCAAGAAGTTGAAAATAAACCGTTGCTTTCTCGTTACCTATTATCTTATACAAAAATGTAACAACTTGATTTATCAAGTTGTTACATCATTATAATCCCGAACCCCGACGGGGTCCGCTGTTTCAGTCGAATATCTTTTGCAGCATCACCTCGTCGTGATAGCCGTCGGGCCGCCATAGCCAGTCGCGTTTGACGCCGATCTCGGTGAATCCCGCGCTGCGGAACAGGCGCAGGCTCGCTTCGTTGTCGGCACCGACGTTGCACCACAGCTGATGCGCGCGCAGCGTATCGTGTGCGTAGCGGCAGAGGGTTTCCACGGCGTCGGAGGCGTAGCCGCGTCCCCGGTCGCTCTGTTCGTAGATGAGGATGCCGATGCCTGCCCGGCGGTGGATCGGGTCGTATTCGAACAGGTCGATCGCCCCGACCGGCTTGGAACTCAACAGCGTTTCGATGATCAGCCGCAGTTGTCCGTCGCAGAGCACCCCGACGATGTCCTGATGCCGTTCGACGAAGCGCTCCAGCTGATGACGCGAGAACGGCTCCGTCGTCCCGCTGACCGGCCAGATGTCGCAGTCGTTCTCCCACTCGTACATCAGGTCGACGTCGCCCGGCTCCACGGCCCGCAGGCGGATGGTGCGGCCCTCGATGTTCATTACAATCCGATGATCTTGTTGCGGATCAGCATGGCCACGCCCCAGGCGTTGGCGTTCTCGGTCATCTTCGACACACGGAATTTGGTGTCCTTGTAGACCAGGTTGAGCGAATATTTGTTCGTCGCCGATTTGAGCGGCAGCATGATGTAGTCGCCTGCCGCCGCGAGGTTGCCGCCGACGATGACCGTCTCGGGGTTGAACGTGTTGATCAGGAAAGCCACGGCCTTGCCGACCTTCTCGCCCGCCTCCTCGATCAGTTCGATCGAAAGGTTGTCGTCGTTCTTCGCCGCAGTGATGATGTCGTCGATGTGGATGGTCTTCTGCTGGTCGTATTTCTCCTTGAGGATGGTGTTCACGCCCTTTTGGATCAGGTGGCACATCTTGTCCTCGATGGCGATGCCCGAAACCTCGGTTTCGAGGCAGCCCTTCTTGCCGCACGAGCAGATGATCTCGTTGTCGAAGAAGGGAATGTGGCCGAACTCGCCGGCGAAGCCGCTCTTGCCGTAGTAGAGCTGTCCGTCGACCACGATGCCGATGGCCACGCCGCGGCCCATGTGGAGGTACAGCACGTTGCTCTCGTCCTTCGATTTGCCGCAGGTGTATTCGGCATAGCAGCGGGCGCGGGTGTCGTTCTCCAGCAGTACGCGGATGCCGACGCGCTCTTCGAGCAAGTCGCGCAGCGACTGTTCGCTCGACGTGAAGTATTTGTAACTGCGGCCCGTGTCGGGGTTCACGCGTCCCGTCATGCAGACGCCCAGCCCGAGAATCTTGCCCCGGTCGATGCCGCATGCGGCGATGAAGTTCTCGATGCCCGAGCAGATGCGCTCGATGCACTGCGGACGGTCGAGCAGCTCGAACGTGAAGTCGTTCTCCTCTTTGATGATGTTGTTTTGCAGATCGGTGATCAGGAAGCGCATGTTGTCACGACCGACGTTCACCCCGGCGAAATAGATTGCCGAGTTGGCCAGGCCGAAGATGTTGGGGCGCCGTCCGCCCGGGGTTTCCACCTTGCCCAGGTCCGTCACGATGTTCTCGTCGACCAGTTCCTGAACCAGTTTGGTGATCGTGGGGACACTGATGTGAAGCTCTTTGGTAAGCTCCGAAAGCGTGCATTCTCCGTTGACAGCCATGTGCGCGATGATGTTGCGCTTGATGATGCTGTTTTTGTGCGTAATGCCCTTCAGGGCGTCGTCTTCGTGTTTGTTGAAAAATTCGGTAAGTGATGTCATCCTTCCAGGCTCATTTTTAACTAACTCTGCAAATATATACACTATCTTTAATAAATGCAATAAGTTTTTAATAAAATTTAATAAATTTTGTTTCAAAATGAGGGGTAAAAAAATTAACGCCCTGATTTTCAGGGCGTTAATTTTTAAGCGAAACTTTTTGTTTTACAGCGTCGATTTCGATTCCACGACTGTGTTGGGGTCCACCTTGCGGATGAGTCCCTGCAACACGCTGCCGGGGCCGAGTTCGGTGAATTCCGTCACGCCGTCGGAGAGCATGTTGCGCACGATGTAGGTCCAGCGCACGGGGGCCGTCAGCTGGGCGATCAGGTTGGCCTTGATGGCGGCGGGATCGGTATAGGGCTTGGCGTCGACGTTCTGGTAAACGGGGCATACGGGCGTCTGGAACGGCGCTTCGGCGATGGCTTTCTCAAGTTCCTGCTTGGCAGGCTCCATCAGCGGCGAGTGGAACGCTCCGCCCACCGGCAGGCGCAGCGCACGGCGCGCTCCGGCGGCCTTGGCTTTCTCGCAGGCGGCGTCTACGGCCTCCACGGCTCCCGAGATCACCAGCTGGCCCGGGCAGTTGTAGTTGGCGGCGACGACCACGCCGTCGACCGACGCGCAGATCTCCTCCACGACCTTGTCTTCCAGACCGAGAATGGCGGCCATCGTTCCGGGCTGCGCTTCGCAGGCGGCCTGCATGGCCATGGCGCGCTTCGAAACGAGCTTCAGACCGTCCTCGAACGAGAGCGCTCCGGCGACCACGAGGGCCGAGAATTCGCCTAAAGAGTGTCCGGCGGCGGCATCGGGCTTCACGCCCAGCGCCTTGGCCATGATCACCGAGTGGAGGAATACGGCGGGCTGGGTGACGCGGGTCTGCTTCAGTTCTTCGTCCGTACCGGCGAACATGATGTCGGTAATGCGGAAACCGAGGATCTCGTTGGCTTTCTCGAAGAGTTCCTTCGCAGCCGGAACGTTGTCGTAGAGGTCTTTGCCCATTCCGACGGCCTGGGCGCCCTGGCCCGGGAATACGTATGCGTGCTTCATAATTTTTTGCGAATTTTATGTTTGCGGAGGCAAAGATACGAATTTATTTCCTAAATTTGCACCGCAATGGTTCACAAAGGGCCGGGCAAGGCCCCGTGTGATTAAATGGGAATGCCGTGAAAATCGGCAGCAGTTCCCGCTGCTGTAAGTTCCGAGAGTTGCCGCGACACGCTGAAAGCCACTGGTCCGAGAGGGCCGGGAAGGCGTTGCGGCAGGAACGAGCCAGAAGACCTGCCTTGCAGCTTCCCGACGAGGAAGAATCTTTTTTCGGGGTGTGTCTGCGGAGAACGGAGCATCGCAAGTCTTGGTATTTCGTGGCTGAAATACGGGTATGGACGTGAAAAAGGTTCGATTCAGAGAGGTTCCGGGACCGGATTTTTTATTTTACGAACATACTTAAAATCAGACGAACGATGAAAAAACTCTTGCTTTTCGCATTTGCGGCCTGCGCTTTGGCCGCCTGCTCGGACGATGACGGCGATTCCCGCGTCCCTGCGACTGCGGTTGTGCTCGATTGTACGGAAAAAGAACTTGCAGTCGGCGAAACCCTGCAACTCACCGCAACGCCGGCGCCGGCGAATACCACCGACGACGTGGTGTGGTCTTCGGATGCCGAGGAGTTCGCGACGGTCTCCGAATCGGGTCTTGTGACGGCCGTGGCTGCCGGAACCGCCAAAATCTCGGCGACATACGGTTCGGTGTCGGCAACCTGTACCGTGCATGTGAGCGAACCCGATCCGGAACCCGATCCGGACCCCAATCCCGATCCGGAGCCGGAACCGTCTAATTTGATTTCTTTCGAAACGAGCGAGGGGATGCTTGCTATCGACGGCAAGGCTGTACAGCTCGGCGACATTACCGTTAGCGGCGGTTCTGCGGCGGGAAATCACCATAATGTCTTTTGGGCGAAGGGCGGCAGCTACGACGATCTGGCCGTAGGTGGCGTTTACAACGGGTATCTTTGTTCGACCTCGGATGAGAAGATTTGGTTCGGAACCTATTTTTCAGCCGACATCGGCTACGGAGACTATTGGGGCGGTTTCGTCTTGTCTGCCAATTACGGGAGAACGGCTACGAGCGTCAATTATGCGAACCAGTTTATGGTATGGGCCGATAAGGGAGCAAACGGTTCGTCGAACTGCATGATCGGTTATTTCGACGGATATACGAGCGGTTATGCAACTCCGATGATCGAATTTGTGGAACCGCGTCAGGTCAGCTATCTGTATATGGCCAACAGCGCGATTACCTACCCTTATAAGCCGACGCAGGTTGACGAGGCTTCGTATTATTATAAAGTGAAAATTACCGGCTCGCTTGAGGGCAAGGAGACCGGTAGTGCGGAGTGCTTCCTGATCAACGGTTCGGAAAAGTTGTCGGACTGGAAAAAGGTCGATCTTTCCGCTTTGGGCAAGGTCGACTGTCTGACTTTCTCGCCTGCTTCGAATGAGGCGAATGCTTACGGATTGCTCGTTCCCGCTTATTTTGCCATCGACGAAATCGGACTGATTGCCGAGAAGTAATTTAGAGATTAGTTTCCGGAGAAAGACCCGCAGGACTTCATCGTTTTGCGGGGCTTTCGTATCGGGGGGGGAGGGATGTCCGGACGGAACGGGCTTATTCGTCCCGGAACTCCATGCGGCAGGGCAGCACCACCGATTCGGGTGCCGGGCGGACGGAGCCGGGCGATTGGCTTTCGCGGATTTGCCGCAGCAGGAGGCGCACGGCGTGGGCGCTGATCTCTTCGACGGGGAAGCGGGCGACGCTCATCCGGGGGGCGGCCAGGCGGAAAAGCGGGTCTTCGTGCATGCAGGCAAGCCCCAGACGGCCGTCGCTGATGTCGATGCCCCGGTCGTGGAAATAGCGCAGGGCCTCGGTGGCGAGGATATGCGTGGTGAAGAAAAAGCCGTCGGTGTCGGGAACCATGGCGAGAATGCGGTCGAGCGTATCGCAGACGTGCTGCCGGTAGCCGGCATAGGCGACCTCTCCGTAGAGGCGGGGATCGGCGTGCAGTCCCGCTTCCGCCAGCGCGCGGAGGTAGCCCCTGTGCCGCAGTTCCATCGTCGGGAGGTGGGGGAAGGTCGTGATGATGGCGATTTTGCGGAATCCCCGGGCGGCAAGATGACGGACCAGCGCATGGCTGCCCGCCTCGTTGTCGATCACCACGCAGCCGGCGTCCGTTTTCGCGAGGCCGCGGTCGAACAGCACGACCGGGCAGCCGCTCTCCGCAAGGCGGCCGACCTCGCGTCCCGAAGCGTCGGCCGGGGCGATGATGATGCCGTCGACCTTTTTCGACCGGAAAAGCCGTATCAGGGCGTTTTCCCGTTCGGTTTCGGAGTTCGAACCGGCGATCATCAGCGAGTAGCCTTCCCGCTCGGCTTCCGACTCGATCCGGTCGGCGATGTGGGCGAAGAAGGTGTCCGAAATCGAGGGGAGGATCAGTCCGATGGTTTTCGATACGCCCGTGTTGAGGCTTCGGGCCAGCAGGTTCGGTTCGTATGCCAGGGAGCGGGCGCAGGCGAGCACGCGGCTCTGTGTCTCCGCGCTGATCCCTTTTTTGTCGCCCTGCCCCGAGAGGACCCACGAAACGGTCGTTTTCGAGAGGTTGAGCTTGCAGGCTATGTCCTTGAGTGACGCTCCCACGATTTATCCGTATAAGCAATGCTCTACAAAGATAAAATTTTTCCGGCATTCGGCAAATAATCCGGCCGTAAAATGACGCCGGGAGTTCTGTATCCGGGGCGTGGAAGCGAAAGCCTCCCGCAGGGCAGGCCCTGCGGGAAGCTTCGTATCGGGAATGCGCTTATTTCGAGATCAGGTTTTCGCGCTCGATGTCCTTGAAATAGCGGTAGGTGGCTACGCGCAACTCCTCGGCGGCCGGGTCGTCGCAGACCAGAATGCCGTTGGGGTGCACCTGGAGGGCCGAGATGGTCCACTGGTGGTTGTAGGAGCCTTCGACGCCGTGGCGCACCGCGCGGGCTTTCTTGTGGCCCGTGGCGAGGATCAGCACCTTCTTGGCCGACAGCACCGTGCCCACGCCGACCGTCAGCGCGGTTTTCGGCACGAGCGAGATGTCGCCGCCGAAGAACCGGGCGTTGACCTGGATCGTGTCCTGCGTCAGGGTCTTGAGGCGCGTGCGGGAGTTGAGCGACGAGAACGGCTCGTTGAAGGCGATGTGTCCGTCTTCGCCCACGCCGCCCATGAAGAGGTCGATGCCCCCGGCCTCGACGATGCGCGCCTCGTAGTCGGCGCACTCCTTGGCCAGGTCGTCGGCGTTGCCGTCGAGAATGTTGACGTTCTCCGGCCTGATGTCGACGTGCTTGAAGAAATTGTTCCACATGAACGAGTGGTAGCTTTCGGGATGCTCCTCGGGGAGACCCACATACTCGTCCATGTTGAACGTGATGACGTTCTTGAACGACACTTCGCCCGTCTTGTGGCGGCGGATCAGTTCCTTGTAGGTCTCCAGCGGGGTCGAGCCGGTCGGCAGCCCCAGCACGAAGGGCGACGAGGTGTGCTGCTCCTTGTTCTTGATCTGGGCGATGATGTAATTGGCGGCCCACTGGGCTACCTGCTGGGGGGTATTTTCAATGATTAAGCGCATGGGGTGATTTTTTAATGTTCAATGCTTCATTTTTTAATCGAAGTTTTTGTGAAGATGCGCTAAAACATCTTCACAAACACCTCGATAGCCTGGTATTCGGCCATGCCGAGCTGGTCGTAGAGCTTCGCGGTGTTCTGTGTGCGCTCCTCGGCCCGCTGCCAGAACTCGCGGGGATCGCTGCCCGGGAAAGGCATGATGTCCTTCTGCGAGAGGTGGCGGTAGATGGCGTGGCGTTTCATAATCAGCTCGTCGGGCGACAGGGGCACGGCCATGTCCACCATGCCGAGGTCCCACTCCATCCAGGCGCCGCGGTAGAGCCACAGGTGGCACTCCTTCAGCCACTCGTCGTCCTTCACGACTTCGAGGGCGCCGAGCACGGCCTCCATGCAGGTGCGGTGCGTGCCGTGGGGGTCGGCAAGGTCGCCGGCGGCGTAGATCTGATGGGGCTTGATCTCGCGCAGCAGCTTGACGATGATTTCGATGTCCTTCTCCGTGAGCTGGCCCTTCTTGATGCCGCCCGTTTCGTAGAACGGCAGGTTGAGGAAGTGGGCGTTGGTGTCGGGGTTCAGTCCGAACGAGCGCACGGCGGCACGCGCCTCGGCGCGGCGGATGGCGCCTTTCAGGTCGAGCAGCGGGCGCGGCTCGGGTTCGCCCTTCCTCTTGCCGGCGATGACCTTTTCGACTTCGGCGTAGTGGTTGCCGTAGCCCAGTTCGCGGGCCGTGTCGATGTTTTGCAGCACCACGTCGTCGTGCACGGCCACGTTGCCCGAGGTTTCGTAAGCCACGTGCACGTCGTGACCTTGCTGCACGAGGCGGATGAACGTGCCGCCCATCGAGATCACGTCGTCGTCGGGATGCGGCGAGAAGACGATCACCCGTTTGGGGAAGGGCGACGAAGGTACGGGGCGCGTCGAGTCGTCGGCGTTGGGCTTGCCGCCCGGCCAGCCCGTGATGGTGTGCTGGAGGTCGTTGAAGACGTCGATGTTGATCTGGTCGTAGGCGTGGCCCTGTTCGAGCAGTTCGCCCAGCGAGTTTTCGATGTAATCCTTATAGGTGAGTTTCAGGATGGGCTTCTTCACCACGCCGCAGAGCCATACCACGGCCTTGCGGACGAATTTCGGCGTCCATTCGCAGGGACCCACCATCCACGGCGTCTGCTCGCGGGTGAGCAGCTGCGCGGCATTCTCGTCGATCACCACCTCGATATTCTGGTGCGCCTGGAGGTACGAGGCGGGAACCTGATCCGTGATCTCGCCCTCGACGACCCGCTGCACGATGTGGGCCTTCTCCTCGCCCCAGGCCATCAGGATGATGCGGTTGGCGCGCATGATCGTATCGATGCCCATCGTGACCGCCATCTTGGGCGTGTTCTCCAGCCCGAAGAAAGCGCCCGACTGGATTTTGCGGGTGTTGTAGGTCAGCTGCACCAGCCGCGTGCGCGAACGGGAGTAGGACCCCGGCTCGTTGAAGCCGATCTGCCCGTCCTCGCCGACGCCAATGATCATCAGGTCGATGCGCCGTACCGAGTGGTCGTACGAAGCGCAGTATTCCGAAACGCGGTCCTCGGGAACCGTACCGTCGGGGATGTGCACGTTCTCGGGCAGGATGTCGATGTGGTTGAGGAACTCCTCGTGGATGCGGTAGTTGCGGCTCTGCTGTTCGGTCGACCGGATCGGGTAGAACTCGTCGAGGCTGTAAACGGCGACGTTCCGGAAGCTGATCTGCCCTTCGTGGTGGCGTTTCACCAGTTCCCGGTAGAGACCCAGCGGCGTGCGGCCCGTCGTGAGGCCCAGCACGAAGGGCTGCGACTCCTCGTAGACCTCGTTCGAGCAGTGGATTTCGTTGTACATGCGGATCGCCTTGACGATGTTGTCGGCGACGTACTGCACGCCTTCGTACTCGTTTTCGTAGACCTTGGTGTGGATCTTCTCGTAACGATGGATGATGTCGCGCGGAGCCGATTCGGAAATCAGGCCGCCGTCTTTGGGAAGTGAATACTTGTTGTTCATACGTTTATGTAATTTGTTAATCTTTCTCTCTGTCGGTTTGCTGCCGATCGTGTTGTCGCCGCCGTTGGCGTCGTTTACAAGTCTGACCCCACCCCAAATCCCTCCCTCGGGAGGGGACTTAAGGCGCAAAAACACGTGCCTTGACTGCTGTGGCGGCTCGGCAATTCGCAAGCGATTGCGCTCGCCTGTTGCCCGCAGTTGTCGCATCGCGACCGGATTGTCTCTTGGCTTTCAGCTTTTCACTTTTTCACTTCTCGAACGTCACCTCCCCGAAAAACTCGGGACGGTGGAAATCGGGTTTCTCCGTCCGGATCGGCCGCCACGAGAGGAAATGGGGGTGCGAGAGTTTGTCGCCGCATTTGTAGAGGTTCATGCGGGCCTTGAGACCGCTCCAGTCGGTCAGCGCATGGCGGAAAAGCGCCTGCGGGGGGATGGCCAGCGTGAGCGACCAGCGGTTGTCGCCCTCGCGCTCGGCGAAAGGCTCGCCGCAGGGAAGCGTCGTGTAGCGTTTCACGCCCGCCAGCACCTCGGGCGAGGCGTGCTCGGCCTCGGTCCGGGATTTGCGCGCCCCGAGCAGCATCCGTCCGATGCAGGTGGTTTCGAAATTGTAGTACATCCCTGTGTCGGGTGCGATGAAGAACTCCGCGCACGAGTCGGTCCACACCTCGCCGTTGTCCTCCGTGACGAGCGCCGCCGTGTAACGTTCGGCAACGTCGAAGCGCAGCATCAGCCAGTCGCCCGTATGGAACATCCGGAAGCTGACTTCCGGGGCGTAGGGAAATTCCGCGGGCCAGTTGCAGCACGCCACCGGCAGCGGCTCGATTCCGGCGAATGCCTCGTCCACGGCGGCCCGGTCGTCGGGCGCGATGCCTGCTATCTTGCGAATTTCCATTCCTTATTTGTATTTGGCGACGGTTTCCCGTACGATTTCGCACATCGTGCCGTACTGCTCTTCCATGCTTTGCAACAGTTTGTACTGGGCGCGGGTGCGCACGAGGTTGTGCTCGGGGTATTTCGTTTTGTAATAGGTGTCGCCGTCGATGTAGTCCATCAAAAAACGCAGCACCTGCTCGAAGGTGATGTAACGGGCCGAGAATGCCAGGTGGTCGATTTCGGCCTGGTTGAGCTGTCCGGCCCGCTGCGACAGATAGCCTTCGGTATAGGCGCGGAACATTTCGAGGGACATGCCCACGCGCGAAAGGTCGCGGTCGTCCTCGTCGCCCGTGTTGGCGTAGGAGCGGATGGCGTCGCCGAAATCGTTGAGCGACGTGGAGTTCATCACCGTGTCGAGGTCGATGGCGCACAGCACCTCGCCCTGCTTGTTGAAGAGGATGTTGTTGATTTTCGTGTCGTTGTGGGTCACGCGCGTGGGGATCGTGCCGTCCTCGACCTTCGACCAGAACGAGAGCATCTCGTCGCGGCGCGATTCGATCCAGCCGATCTCCTCCGCAAGGTCTTTCACGCGGCCTGCGGCGTCGCGGCGCAGCGCCTCGTCCCACTGCACGAAGCGGTGGCGGATGTTGTGGAAGCCCTTGATCGTCTCGGCCAGCGGCTCGGTGAAGTCCGCCAGCTGGGCCTGGAACTTGCCGATGCCCTCGCCGCCCTTGCGGGCCAGTTCCGGGGAGTCGGCCTTGTTGTAGGCGATCGTGTCGCTGATGAAAACCGAAACGGCCCAATATTCGCCCTGTGCGTCCACGTGATAGAGCTTTCCGTCGCGGGTCGCAACCACGGTCATCGCCTCGCGTCTGGGGTCGCCCCCGGCGGCTGCGACGCGGCGGCGGATATGATCCGTCACTTTGCGGATGTTCTCCATCATGGCCGGAACGTCGGGAAAGATGCTCTTGTTTTTGCGCTGGAGGATGTAATCCGGCGCATCGCCCGCCGTGCGGACGATGAACGTGTCGTTGATGAATCCCTCGCCCAGCGAGTCGATTGCCGTGATAGCGCCTTCCAGCGCGAACTGCGACGCTATTTCCTGTAATTCAGCCTTCATACGATGAGGTTGTTTCGGTTTTGGTTGTTAAAGGTTAAGTTTCACCTCCAAAGTTACTGGAAAAAACGCAGAAATGCAACCGGATATTGTGAAAAAGCCCGCCTTTCTTGCTGAAGGGCGGGCTTGCGAAAACTTTCGGACGGGTTATTCGATCGGGTCGATCACCGTGAACGTCACCTCGTAGGGAGCGGGCGCCGACTGTCCCTGGTAGTTGCCCCCGGCGACGATGAAGGTCACCGTGTAGGTCCCCGGCTCGGTGTAGGTGTACGAGTAGCTCGGCAGGTCGTCGGTCACGCCCTTGATGTTCAGGCCCGTGTCGGGCGAGATCGTGTTGAGCGCGACGGGCTGCATGAAGGCCCACTGGTCGATCTCGGGGAAAGCTCCGGCGCTGAAGCCCTGGAAGACGATATTGGCGGTGTTGTTCGCTCCCGGCCGGCCCTGGAATTTCAGGTTGCCGTTGCCCGATACATTATGGATATAGGGGTTGTCGGCGTGCTGCGAAGCCAGCGAGAAGGGGACGAATTCCATGTCCGGGTAGTTGTAGACCTGCGTGTCGTGGCCCTTGAACTTGACCGTGATCTTCGGATTGATCCGATAGGTGCGCATCGTGGTCTTGGGGTCCGGATAGAAAAGGTGCATGCCCCACGAAAAACGGTCGGCGAACCGGGTGATGTCGTAGGTGTAGGTTTCGAACTTGTTCGCGTTGTTCGGCGTGAACTCCAGTTTGGTCCAGTCGGCGCAGTCGTTCGCCGCGATGGCTTCGACCACGGGGCGGTCGGTGGCGGCGTCGCTGCCGTTCAGCCCCGCGAATTTGTTGCCCGCAAACAGGACGAGGTTGTTCAGCGTGCCGTACTGCTGGCTGATCTCGATCTCCAGTTCGCACGACTCGATGTCGGCGATGTCGACCTTCGTGCGGTTGCGGTGCTTGTACTCGTGTCCCGTGTCGCCCGTCCAGACGGTGATGAAGTCGGCGTTGCCGCTGAAGTTGAAGACCACCGGGTCGCCCGTGCGGTAGGTGTTCGTCGGCGCCAGCTGCACCGAGAACTCCAGCGGCTCGTAGATCTCTTCGTGTTCGCATGAGGCTGCCGCGGTTGCGAGGGCCAGCGTCGCCGCGAGGTATGTGATTCGTTTCGTATTCATCGTATGCTCTGCAATTAAGCGTTTTACCATAAGGGGTTCTGTCGGAGCGCGTGGTTCACCGCCAGCTCCTTGGTCGGAATCGGGAGGTAGATGTGGCGTGCCGTCACGTTGGCGTAGTTCGCCGACGCATAGTTCGTATAGCTGACGTTGCGGTACTTGTTCTCCGTCGGCTGGTTGGTCCCGGCGTTGTGCATCTTCTCGACGAACGTGCCCCAGCGGATCAGGTCCCACTTGCGAAGCCCCTCGAAAGCCAGTTCGCGTCCGCGCTCGTTGCGCACCAGGTCACGGAACGAACGGTAGTCGCCCAGCAGGCTCTCGTCGGTCTTGACGCCCGCGCGTTTGCGGATTTCCCGGATGGCCTCCTTGGCCTGGTCGTCCGGCGCCCCGGCGTATTCGTTGATCGCCTCGGCGTACATCAGCAGCACGTCGGCGTAGCGAAGGATCGGGAAGTTGATCGTCGTGTAGAGGCTCTTGGCCGACATCTGTTTCTCGTAGACCGTCTCGCGGCGCCATTTGCCGGCGTTGCGGACGGCGCACATCACCGTCGGGTCGTAAACCAGATCGGCGGGGTCGAACGCGTCCTCGATCGTCTGGTCCAGCCCCTCGATGTCGGGCATGGCGAAATTGTTGTTGTAGACCCACGGCGTCTTGAACATGCTCTGCGTCTGTTGCAAGTAGCGCGTCACGGTCTCGCCCGCCTTGTTCTTGTACGAGATTTTCTGGTTGTTCATTCCGCGGTAGTTGTAGCCCGGCAGGTTCCACGTCAGCCGCTTGTCGATGACCGTGGCGCTGGCCGTTTCGTCTGCCGTGCGGTCGTTCTCCCAGTAGAGCTGCCAGAGGGTGTAGGAGCCGTTGTAGTAGCCGTAGGAGTAGTTGCAGGCCCACTCCGAGTAGTTGGTCGTTCCCGACTGCGACCGCAGGCCGATCAGGTCGCCGATGCGGCCGTTCGTCCAGTCGGTCGCACTGGTGCGGTCGCCGAGGAATTCGGCCTCCCACATTGATTCGTGGAACTGCGTGTCGTACTGGTCGCGGATCATGTTGATGAAGATCTCCTCGTAGCTCTCGTTCAGGTCGTGCTTGTGCGAGGCGATCACCTCGTTGGCCCAGTAGGCGGCGCGGCGGTACATCTCCTTTTTATCCAGTCCGTCGATCTGCTTGACGCTCTCGCCGGCCATGAAGAGATAGACGCGGGCCAGAATGCCCTGGGCGACGGTCTGGCTGACGCGCGAGGGGGTGTTGTCGATGGGCTCGTAGAGGTCGGGAATCGTGGCTTCGATCTCGTCGGCGCACCATTTGAGCACCTGCTCCTGCGGCGTTGCGGCCATCTGCACGTCGTTGGGGTTGGGCGAGGTGGTCGCTTTGACGCGCAGGGGCATATCGCCCCACGCCTGCGCCAGCAGGAAGTGGTAGTAGGCGCGCAGGAACCGCGCTTCGGCGATGTAAAGCCCGATGTCCACCGAAAGTTTCCCGGGGTCGATCTCCGTCTTTTCGACGGCCTCGATGTAGCGGTTGGCGTTCTTGATGCCTTCGTAGAGCTTCGACCAGGTGTCGTAGATCGCCGCCGTGCCGGCGCTGTGGTTGTAGCGGTCGGGACGCGATTCGCTGTTGTTGTAGTTGTTGAAGTAGCAGAGGTCGTCGGCGTTGGCGATTTGCAGCGAGTAGTAGTTGCCGTAGAGCGCTTCGCTGTTCAGCACGCCGTAGACGCCCGCCAGACCGTAGATCAGCTTTTGTTCGCTGTTGTAGTAGCCGTCGTCGGGGATGATCTGCGGATCGGTGTCGAGGAAGCTGCACGCCGGAAGGGCGGCGGTGAGCAGCGCCAGCGTTCCCAGTTTCAATATGCTTTTGATTTTCATGGCGTAATGTTGCGTTTAAACCGTTAGAATGTGAGGTTTACGCCGGCCGTGAAGCCGAATGCGCGGGGATATGCCGACCAGTCGAATCCGGGCGTCAGCACCGAGTTGCGGGTCGATACCTCGGGGTCGGGACCGCTGTAACCCGTCAGGGTCCAGATGTTGTCGGCCGAGACGTAGACGCGCATCTGGCTGATGCCCGCCTTGCGCAGCGAACGGCTCGGCAGCGTGTAGCCCAGCGAGACGTTCTTCAGCCGCAGGAACGAACCGTCCTCGATCACGCGCGACGAGTACTCCTCGCGGCCGACGGCGTTCACGCGCGGAATGTTCGACGCGGGATTCTCCGGCGACCAGCGGTCGGCGTAGGAGGCCAGCTGGTTGGTCTGGCTCCTCCATCCCGATTCGAAGACCAGCCGGTTGGCGTTCAGCACGTCGTTGCCGTAGCTCCACGCGAAGAAGATGTTCAGGTCGAAATTCTTCCAGTTGAAGTTGTTGCCGAAGCCGCCCGTGTTGAGGGGCTGTCCGCAGCCGATGATCGTGCGGTCGTAGTCGTCGATGACGCCGTCGCCGTTCATGTCGCGGTATTTCATGTCGCCCGGCTGCATCGCGTTGCCCTTGAACGAGGGAACGCCGCTGACGAGGTTGCCCTTGTCGTCGAAATCCTCGGCCTTGTAGGTCCCGTCGTAGATGAAGCCGTACATCATGCCCGTGGGCTTGCCCACCTGCGAGATGTAGGGGAACTGCGAGTTGAAGCGCGTCTCCCACGATACGGAACTCTGGAGCGTGTTCTGTCCGTCGACCAGCCCGAGAATCCGGTTGCGGTTGAAGGCGATGTTGAACGACGTGGACCACTGGAACTGACGGGTCTTGACGTTCACCGTTTCGAGCGTCAGCTCGAAGCCGCGGTTGCGGATCTTGCCGATGTTGAGCATCCCCTGTTCGAAGCCCGACGAGGCGGGCAGCAGGGCGTAGAGCAGCAGGTCGCGCGTCACCTTGTCGTACCAGTCGGCCGTCACCTTGATGCGGTCCTCGAAGAACCCGAGGTCGAGACCCGCGTTCCACTGCTCGGTGGTCTCCCACTTGAGCCGCTCGTTGGCCATGTTCGAGACGTAGTAGCCCGGCACGCGCTCGCCGCCGAACACATAGTCGAGCGAGTTGCCCGAACCCGGGTTGACGGTGATCTGCGAATAGAAGTCATAGGGGGTCTGCGTGCGGTTGTTGCCCGTCAGGCCCCACGAGAGGCGCAACTTGCCGTTGCTCATCCACTCGCTCTTCTTCAGCAGATTCTCGCGGTTGAAGTTCCACGAAAGGCCGGCCGAGGGGAAGTAGCCCCAGCGGTTGTCGGAGGGGAATTTCGACGAGCCGTCGGCGCGGAATGAGAAGGTCAGGTAGTATTTGTAGCGGAAATTGTAGTTGGCGCGCAGGAAGGCCGACATCATCCGCCAGTCGTAGTAGTTGCTCTGGACC
This sequence comes from Alistipes sp. AF14-19, assembly GCF_003461645.1. Classification (NCBI taxonomy): domain Bacteria; kingdom Pseudomonadati; phylum Bacteroidota; class Bacteroidia; order Bacteroidales; family Rikenellaceae; genus Alistipes; species Alistipes sp. AF14-19. The sequence goes on along the minus strand of NZ_QTXM01000012.1, from coordinate 41,707 downwards.
TTCTGGTAGTTGCCTGTGTGGATGCCCGCGATGCCCAGCTCCTCGGAGGTGATCTGCGTCGACGCAACGCCGTCGTAGGTGTTCTTCTGCCCCTGGAGCGAGAGTCCCGCCATCAGGTCGAGGTTGTGGCTGCGCCCCAGGCGCTTCTTGTAGTTGAGCGTGTTTTCGTTCGACCAGCTCGTCTGGTCGGTCCAGTAGATGGCGCCGTTGACGCCCTTGCCGCTGGGCGAGCCGGCGTAGCCCGTGTAGGTCTCGCTGCCGTTGAACTCCTCGCGGCGGCGTTTGTTCAGGACGTAGCCGCCCGTGGTCTTGAACGTCAGGTCGGGGGTGATCTTCCACGTCAGCGCCAGGTTGGCGTTGAGGTAGTCCACCAGCGTCTTGCGGTATTCGTTCTTGGCGGTCTTCACCGGGTTGAAGCGGTAGTCGTTCGATCCGTCTACGGCTTCGTCGAGCATCGAGTCGAGGATGTCCTGCCCGGGAGGCGTTACGGGGCGGTAGCCCCAGACCGAGTACATCAGCCAGCCCGACGACGACGAGGTGGTCTGCGCCGTGGTGGGGGTCACGCCGTTGGTCGCCGTGCGCGAATAGTTGGCGTTGGCGTTCAGCGTGAGTTTTTTCGAGATGGGCAGCGTGAAGTTGGCCTTGCCCTGGTAGCGCTGGAAGTTCGAACGGATGATGATGCCGTCCTGGTCGAGCGCCGAGAAGCCCACGTTGTAGCGCAGCCCCTCCTTGTTGCCGCCCGAGAGCGAGACGTTGTAGTTCTGCTGGAAAGCCGTGCGGTAGAGCTGGTCCTGCCAGTCGATGCCCGGGATGTGGCGGTAGTCGTCGAGCGTCAGTCCCTCGCTGAAATAGCTCTTGTTCATCGTCTCCTCGCTGATCAGTTCGCTCTGAAGCCGGACGAATTCGTAGGAGTCCATCAGGTCGGCCTTGTTGGCGATCTTGTTCAGGGAGAACGAGGCGCTGAAGTTCACCGTGGGCTTGCCCTCGTTGCCGCGTTTGGTGTTGATCACGATGACGCCGTTGGCTCCGCGCGCTCCGTAGATGGCGGTCGCCGAAGCGTCTTTCAGCACGTCGATCGACTCGATGTCGGCGGGGTTGATCGACGCGGCGAACGACCCTTCGGACGGGAATCCGTCGATGATGTAGAGCGGGGCGTTGCTCTGCGTGAGCGAGTTGTTTCCGCGGATGGTGATATTGGCTTCGGCGCCCAGCGAGCCGTCGCCCGTGGTGACGACCACGCCGGCGATGCGTCCGCCCAGCGCCTGGTCGAAGTTGGTGACGTTGGCCTTCATCATCGTTCCCAGGTCGGCCTTGGCCACCGAGCCGGTGAGGTCGCGCCGCGTGGTGGTTCCGTAGCCGATGTTGACGATCTCGACGGCGCCGATCTGCGACGCCTCTTCGGTCATCTTGACGTTGATCGCCGTGCGTTTGCCGACATACTCCTCGACGGTCGTGTAGCCCAGATAGGAGAAGACCAGCGTCTGGTCCTCCCGGGCCTTGATCGAGTAGCTGCCGTTGGCGCCCGTGGCCGTTCCCGACTGCGTCCCCTTGATCAGGACGGTTACGCCCACCAGCGGTGCACCGTTGGCGTCAACCACGCGTCCGTCCACGGCGTTCTGCGCAAAGGCGTCCCCCCCCCGGAGTACCGATAGGGTCACCAGCGCTGCCGCGGCCATGCGTTTAAGTGCTTTTTTCATAAATAAATCAGGTTGTGGGTGAAAATGGTTATTTCTTCTTGAGCCGGAACTCCACGGGCTGTCCGTGGCGGCAGGTTATCTTCAGCAGCGTTCCGGTGTCGTGGGAAACGGCCTCCACGCCGGGATATTGTGCGGCAAGCTCCCATGCGCCGTCCAAAAGCACCTCTTTTTCGATGGGGCGGCTCTCCTGACGCGTGGTGTAGGTCTTCTCCGTGAGGCCGAGGTCGGGCGTGCAGACGCTCATCACGACCTGTCCGTCCGTGTCGGTGCGCTCCATGACGATCGACTCTCCGGTCGCTTTGCGCACAAGCCCCTGGCCCGTGTATTCCCCGAAGCAGACGTAGCCCGTGATGCCCGTGGCGAGGTCCTTCACGACGTGGGCCGTGTTGTCCCGGCGCAGCACTTCGTAGCCGTCTTTCTTGATCAGGCGCGTGATCTCCTTGTTCGTGGGTTGGATGTAGACCGCATATTCATATCCGGCCTGCTTGGGGGCGCGGCCGTGGTCGATCCAGGCCGTGGCGAAGTTGCCCGTCTGGGGTGCGCGGGTCTTGTCGTTAGGCGAGGTCTGCTCCTTTTTGGTGATGTTCACCGCTGCGGCGTTCTTCACCACGTAGAAATTGCCCTTCGTGTCGGAGAGCGCCAGCCGCTCGCCGCCTCTGGAGAGGTTGAGCGGGAAAGCGTCGTAAAGCTCGCCGTCGACTTCTATCTGTTCGGCCGGGCTGTCCATCCGCAGCTGGAAAAGCGTCGTTTCGGTGGGGTATGCCTGGTTGTCGTTGTCGATGCCGCTGCCGAGGAAGACCATCCGGTTGTCGAAGCAGAAGACGGATTTGTACGCCGTGGCCCCGGGGGTGAAGTTCTTGCGGTCCTTTTCGACGAAGTGCAGGGCCAGTATGCCGTTGCGGCCTTCGAGCGACGAGGCGCCCGAGAAGCGCTCGGGGTTGCGCTCCATGAGCGTCCCCGGCAGCGGGCTTTCCAGTTCGGGGTAGGGCAGATGGATGGTCGTGGCGCCCGGCACGCGGTTCCAGTCCCAGCCCTCCTGCACGAATCCGCTCGCCGCGGCCGAGACGGGATTGCCCGAACCGATGATCGGCGCCGAACCGTAGCTCTGGTAGCGTCCGTAGCGGTTGTCCTTGGTATAAATCTCCGATCCCCAGACATCGGTGTTGAATGCTTTGAGCGTCACCATCCAGTCGCCGCGGCGGTGGATGCCCGCGGCCCCGTAGTTATAGACGAAGAATCCCGAGGGCGTGGGACCCGCCGAAATCCCCTCTTTCCTGAAGAGGCTGTTCAACTCCTTGTCCGTGCCTTTCAGGCGCAGGTAGGCGCCCGCCAGTTCGGGGTCCGCGCCCTTGCCGCTGCCCGTCAGGTCGCCCAGCGCGGCCAGATAACCGAATGCGTTGACGTCGGCGTCGGGGATGCGGCCGTTCTTGCCGAAGGGATGGCGGCCGGCCAGGCCGAGTCCCCAGTCGCGCAGATCGGTGTAGCTGGCCATGGTCATCAGCGCCAGCTTGAAGTTGCGGCGCGCCTGCTCCGAGAGGGTGAAATCCGTTCCCCGGGTTGCTTTGCAGAAGTAGCCGATCATGGCGAACGCGCCGGTCGAGTAGGCGGGGTAGAAGCCGCCGTGGTGGAAGGTCGTGCCGTCGGGCTTGATGCCGCCGATGGTGCCCGGCGTGAAGCCGAGGCTCCCCGAGAGCCATACGCCGAGGCTCTTCATGGCGCGGTACTGTTCGGCCTCGTCGGGCAGCATCAGCGCGCTGACGATCTTGGGGATGAGCAGCGTGTGCCACGAGTCGAGCAGCTCGTCGCGGCCGTAGACGTAGGGTTTGCGGGTCTCCGCCAGGCCGCTCCAGTAGGCCAGCACCTTGACGTATTCGTCGGTCTTGCCGCGTGCGGCGATCTTGTCGCGCATGAGCCACATGGCGTCGTAGATCTTGCGTATGTTGTAGCCGTAGTGGTGGTTGGTTCCGTTGCCGTGGCCGAAGGCGAAGCCCTGGTCGATGGCGTGGTCCATCACCAGAAAGAAATCGTCGTCGTATTTCGGATCGTTGTTGATATGGCTGTTCAGCGCGAAGGCGTTGAGCATGTTCTCGATGTCGTCCAGGCGCAGTTCGCCTTTCGGGCGGTTGCACTCGTCGTTCGAGAGCAGCGGGGCGCCGATGATCCCGCCGTCGTCGGTGCGGCGGATCGCGGCCTTTTCGAAGGTCGCCCGGGCGCGCGGGATGATCGTGCCGTTGATGTAGTTGGCGCTCGACATGTTGGCCGCGACGATGCTTTCGATGCGCGATTTCACGGCGTCGAGCTGGGCCTTTTCCGCGGGCGTGACGTCGCGCAGCGGCTCTTCGTATTCGTACTGCTCCCACTCCCAGAGGCGCGCCCAGTGCCACAATTCGCGAGAGAGATTGCAGTTGTTGCCGGGAATCTGCTTGTCGGGGGTGATCTGGTCGTGGAGCTTGACCTCGGAGAAGGTCAGGCGGTCGAGGAACAGTTCGCCGCTTTCGACCCCGGCGGGCGTCGAGATTGTCAGCCGGGATACCTGCTGCGAGGCGTGGTCGCCCGGCATGTCGTTGTACTTGATCCAGCAGGCGCGCCAGCCCGTGAAATCCATGTGGAAATCGAACCGGTAGGGGACTTCGCCGGTGGGCGTCTCGAACGAGAACCGCATGTCGGCGTCGACGGCCCTGGGGTTGTAGATCCAGAGCATGACGCCCGCGCCCTTGACCCGCAGCGAGCGCATCAGCTGTCCGAAGTCGTTGAAGCGGAGCGTCGACGGCGCGCTCCACGACCAGCGCAGCGAACGGCTCCCGTCCTTGTAGTGGAGGCCGCTCAATTCGGCCGTGCTGTTTTCGCCGCATACGAAAGCCTTGGGAATTTCCGTTTCGAAACTGATTTTGGCGTCGATTGCCGCAGCGGCATGCTGGCCCCAAAGCGTGCCGAATAGTATCCAAATCGCTGGTACAGCGTGTTTTAATATATTTTTCATAGATTCATATTTGGTCAAAAATAAATAAAGAAATTGGTTCGCCAAAATTTTTCAAAGAGAAAATAATAAAAATTTTACATTCATCGGAAAATGTTATTAAAATATGTTGCATGTCCGAAAAAAACTTTACCTTTGTCCGAAAAGCTGGTTTGGTTTACCAAAATAATCATGTTAATCACCTAATTTATGAAGACCTTATTTAAATATGCGACCGTTGTGCTCCTCCTGGCAGGGACTTCCGCCTGCTCGCAGCCTTCGAAGCGCGCTTCGATCATTGACGAAAACATCGCCGTCGCCGAAAAGCAGATCGGCATGCTGGCCGATTCGAGCGAGACGGGCGGTGTGATCCGCATCCCCTCGACCTGGAAGAACGGGCGGATCGACTACGTGCCCGTCGACGACTGGGTGAGCGGTTTCTTCGCCGGGACGCTGTGGTACATGTACGAACTGACGGGCGACGAGGCATGGGCCGCGCGCGCACGGAAGCATACCGAGATCCTCGATTCGGTGCAGTACCTGCAATGGCATCACGACGTGGGCTTCATGGTCTACGACAGCTACGGCAACGGACTGCGGCTGAAAAACATACCCGGCTACGAGGATGTGATCGTCCAGACGGCCAAGTCGCTCGCGACGCGTTTCCGGCCGGTGCCGGGCGTCATCCAGTCGTGGGACGCCGACCGCGGCTGGCAGGGCGAGCGAGGCTGGCAGTGCCCGGTGATCATCGACAACATGATGAATCTCGAACTGATGTTCAAGGCCACGGAGTTTTCGGGCGACAGCACCTATTATAATATCGCGGTGAAGCATGCCGACCGAACGATGAAGGAGCACTTCCGCGACGATTACAGCTGTTATCACGTCGTGGACTACGACCTGACGACGGGCGACGTGCGCGGACGCTGCACGGCGCAGGGCTATGCCGACGATTCGGCGTGGGCGCGCGGACAGGCATGGGCCGTCTACGGCTATACGGCCTGCTACCGTTACACGGGCGACAAACGCTACCTCGACCATGCGCGGAAGGTGGCCGGTTTCATGCTGGGCGACAAGAACATGCCCGCCGATCTGGTTCCCTACTGGGACTACGATGCGCCGAACATTCCCAATGAACCGCGCGACGTCTCGACGGCGGCCATCATCGCTTCGGCGTTCTACGAAATGTACACCTATACGGGGGACGGGCTGTATAAGCAGAAGGCCGACCGGATCGTCGAGTCGCTCTCGTCGCCGGCCTACCGCGCTCCGGTGGGCGGCAACGGCGGGTTCCTGCTGATGCACTCCGTGGGCAGCATCCCGCACGGCAGCAATATCGACGTGCCGCTGAACTACGCAGATTACTATTTCCTTGAGGCGCTGATCCGCAAGGGCCGCTTGGAGGCGGGCGAACCTTTGTTTTAAACCGGACGCCCATGTATAAACTGTTGTTTCTCGCCGCTGCGTCGGTGTGGTCGTGGGCCGCACCGGCGCAGTCGGTGCGGGAGGTCGCCGATGCGCGGATTCTTTCGTTTGAGGAGTCTGCGGCGCCTTTCACGGCGTCGGAAGGCTCGTCGCTGTCCGTCTCGGGCCACCATTACAAGCACGGTGCGCACGCGCTCCGCTGGCAATGGTCGCGGGCGGGCGCCCGGGTGCGCATCGAATCCCCGGTGGGTTACCTGTCGGAAAATCCCAATCCCAGGGAGACCTCCGTTTCGACCTTCGTGTTCTGGGTCTACGCCCCGAAGGCGCTCGACGGGAAACTGCGTTTCGAGTTCCGCAAGGAGGGGCGCACCTGCGCGTGGTTCGACTACGGACTGGAGTTCACCGGCTGGCGCGGGGCATGGGTGGCTTTCGACCGCGACATGCAGGGCCGGCCCGAGGAGGGGATGGACGAACTGGTCGTCACGGCGGAGGGCGTCGAACGGGGCGAGTTGTATTTCGACCACCTGATTCTCTCCTCGTTTCAGGACGTGCGGCACCATACGGCCGATTTCCAGGCGCCGTTCATCAACGCCGCGACCACGAGCCACTGGCTCACGCTGCTGCAATCGTGGCGCAATCCGATGCCCGCACTCCCCGCCGCGGTCGGTGAGGGGGAGCGGCGCGATATGGCGACCGTCGAACGGCGTCTGCGCGAACTGCTGCTCGAAGGCCGGAAGCCGATGGCGATGAAGACCCTGCGTAAACGCTTCGACGCATACGGCATTGCGGAAAATCCCGACGGGACGCTTCGGGGCAAGCCGATCTGGTTCGTGCGCTATGCCGAGACCTATATCAATCTGGGCCATCCCGATGTCGGCAAACTGTTCAACGACAACGGCCAGACGCTGCGCAAATACAACGACTTCCTGTTCCAGGTCGCCGTGGCCCACGATGCCGCTGCGGACGCCGCCGAGCGGGCGGAGCTGGAACGGATGTATGTGCTGCTGACGCGGCATCTTCTGGATCAGGGCTTCGCCGCGGGAAGTGCGCAGGGAACCCTGCACCACCTGGGGTACAGCATGCGCAATTTTTACACGGCTCCCGTCATCATGCGCGACGTGCTGCGTCGCGCCGGGCTGGAACACGACGTGCAGCAGGCTATGGAGTGGTTTTCGGGCGTGGGCGAGGTGAAACTTCCGCCGGCGGAGCCGGGGATGGACATCGACGCGTTCAACACCTCGCTCGTCGGCCGTCTGGCGAGCATCGTGATGCTCCCGGACACCCCGGTGAAAGCGGCCTGGCTGGAGGCGTTCTCCCGTTGGGTCGACAACGGATATAAGGTCACCGAGGGGACCGGACCCTGCTTCAAGAGCGACGGCACGGTCTTCCACCACCGGCGTCACTACCCGGCCTATGCCGTGGACGGGTTCAGCGGCGGGGCCGTGAATGCCGTGTGGCTGTTGTCGAAGACGCAGTTCGCGGTGAGCGCCGAAAGCCATGCCGTTCTGAAACGCGCGCTGCTCGAAATGCGCTTCTACTGCAATCTGCGGTCGTTTCCGCTGGCCCTTTCGGGCCGTCATCCCGACGGCCGCGGAGAACTGGTCCCGTGGCATTATGCCCGGCTGGCCGTCGCGGGTACGCCCGACGGCCGCGGGGAGATCGACCCGGAGCTGGCCGCCGCCTACCTGCGCGTGGCCAAAGGAAAAGACGCTTATACGCGGCTGTTCGCCGAAAAGGGCTTCGCTCCCGAACCTTCGCCTGCGGGGAACCGCGTCTACGGCTACAATGCCTCGGTGTCGCACCGGCGCGCCGACTGGCTGGTGACCGTCGCGGGCCACAGCCGCTATCTCTGGTCGGCGGAGATTTACCAGGGAGCCAACCACTACGGCCGCTACCTGACGCACGGCAGCATGCAGCTGCTTGCAGACGGCGATCCCGTGAGCGCCTTCGGCAGCGGGTTCCGGCAGGAGGGCTGGGACTGGCGGCACATTCCCGGGACGACGGCGCTCAAAATCCCGATGGAGCGGATGAAGGCCGATATCCGGAACGTCGACACCGCGTCGGGCTACGAGGAGATGCTCCTCTCCGACGAGGCCTTCGCCGGAGGCGTCAGCCACAGGGGCCGCGACGGGGTGTTCGCGATGGAACTCCACGAGCACGACAAATACAACGGTTCGTTGCGGGCGCGCAAGTCGTGGTTTTTCTTCGACAACCGCATCGTCTGTATGGGTTCCGACATCGAAAACAAGGCCGAGGGCGGTGTGCATACGACGCTGTTCCAGAATTTTCTGGCGGACGCGGCCGATCCGCTCGTCGTGAACGGCGAGGCGGTGACGCAGTTCCCCTACCGGGCCGAACTTGCGGGCGGCGCCGTCCTGCGCGACAACCTGCGCAACGCTTACTTCGTGCCGAAAGGTAGGGTAGTCGTTTCGAAATCACTTCAGCGTTCGCTCGACGAGGAGACCGACGCCCCGACGCAGAACAATTTCGCAACGGCGTGGATAGATCACGGCAGCGGGTCCGTCAGCGGCGGCGGGTACGAATACATGCTGGCCGTGCACGCTTCGGACGAAGAGGCGGTCCGCTACGCGCGGGAACTTCCCTACGAGGTGCTGCGCCGCGACGCCTCGGCGCATATCCTGCGCGACAAGCCGTCGGGCATTACGGGCTATGCCCTTTTTGCCGCCGGTAAGGTGGGCGAGGGGTTGCTGGAAAGCGTTTCGCTGCCTTCGCTGGTGATGATCGGCGGGGATGGCGAAGGGCTGACGGTGAGCGCTGCGGACCCCGACCTGCGTTTCTACGAGGGGCCGAGCGACGAGGTGTTCGATGCCGACGGCAGGCGCGCCGAGCGGAGCGTCTACTCCCGCAAGTGGATCGACAATCCCTCGGGAGAGTCGCAGCTGGAGGTCGTGATCCGCGGCCGCTGGCAGTCCGCAGACGATAGGCCGGAGTGCCGGATCGAACCCGCGGGCGAAAACACCGCTTTGATCTTCACGAGCCGCGAAGGTGCGACGCGCGAAGTGAACCTGATTGAAATGAAATAAGACACGATGTTGAAAATTAGAATTGCAATTCCGTTTGCGGGCCTCGCCCTGACGGCCTGCGGGCAGTCGGAGGCCGGGCGCCCCAACGTGATCTACGTATTTCCGGACCAGTATCGCAACTCCTCGCTGGGGTTCTGGAGCGATCCGGAGTTCGCCGCCGAGGTGGGGTGGAAGGGCGATCCGGTCGCAACGCCCAACCTCGACCGCTTCGCCCGCGAAGCCACGGTGCTGACCGAGGCGGTGAGCAATTTCCCCGTGAGCAGCCCCCACCGGGGCATGTTGCTTTCGGGCATGTATCCCGAGCGGAACGGCGTGGTGCTGAACTGCATGTCGGAGCGTCCCGAAAGTTCGCTGCGCGAGGACGTCGAGTGTATCGGCGACGTCTTCTCGGCGGCGGGCTACGACTGCGCCTACATCGGCAAGCTGCACGCCGACTTCCCGACGAAGAACAACCCCCAGCGTCCGGGAACCTACGTCAGCGACGCCGTTCCCGAGTGGGACGCCTACACGCCGCCCGAACGCCGCCACGGGTTCAACTACTGGTACTCCTACGGCACCTACGACGTGCACAAGCATCCTCATTACTGGGATACCGACGGCAACCGTCACGATGTCGACGAGTGGTCGCCGCGGCACGAAGTTTCGAAAGCCATCGAATATATCGAAAACAAGGGCGGCGTGCGCGATCCCGAAAAACCGTTCCTGATGATGATCGGCATGAATCCGCCGCATTCGCCCTACGCTTCGACCGACGACTGCGACCTGGAGGGGTATGAACGTTACAAGGACAAGTCGCTGACCGAACTGCTCGTGCGCGACAACGCCGACACGACGATGGCCAAGGCCGCCGCCGTGCGTTACTATTTTGCCAACGTGAGCGGTATCGACCGCGAGTTCGGCCGCCTGCTCGCTGCGCTGGACAGGGCGGGGCTTACGGAGAACACGATCGTGGTCTTCGCTTCGGACCACGGCGAGACGATGACCAGCCATTCGACCGACGACCCCAAGAACTCGATCTGGCGCGAGTCGCTGAACATTCCCTTTCTGGTGCGCTATCCGGGGCGGGTGCCGCACCGTGTGGACGATCTGCTGCTCTCGACGCCCGACATCATGCCGACGCTGCTGGGGCTGGCGGGCCTCGGGGAGCGGATTCCCGCGAGTGTCGAGGGGCGCGACTACTCGGCCGTGCTGCGGCAGGACGCCGTGCAGCCCGAACGCCCGCGCGCTGCCCTTTACATGCGCAACCTCGACGGCGGGCGCGATGCCGACGGACTGGTCCGCGGCTTCTTCGCCCAGGCGCGCGGCGTGAAGACCGCAACGCATACGATGGAGCTGCGTATCGGCCGCGACGGGACGCTCGAACGCGTGCTGATGTTCGACGATGCGGCCGATCCCTACCAGCTGCACAACCTCGCGCCGGAGGAGCATCCCGCGCTGTTCGCCGCGCTGTGCCGCGAACTGGCTGTGTTGCTGCGCGACAACGACGACGTGTGGTTCCGCGAGGGCGTCTTGTCCGACGTGGTTCCCTATGATACGAATAACTAACAATCAATCGGATATGAATAAATTGTTTTTGTGGATTGCAGCGGCCTCGGCCTTTGTGCTGCAATCGTGTGAGAACACCGACGGCATCCGCGACGAGATCGGGAGCCTGCGCGACCGGGTGATTGCGCTGGAGGCGAAGATCGGCAGCGTGAACACCTCCATTGTGGCGCTCCACAAGTTGATGGACGAGTCGACGATCATCGTCGGGATCAAACCCAACGCAAAGGGGTACGAGATCGAGTTGAGCGACGGAACCCGGCTGCCCGTCATCCTCGGTGAGAAGATCGAGGCGCTGGTTCCCGTCATGGGCATCGACGCCGAGGGCTACTGGACCGTGAGCCTCGACGGCGGAGCCACTTCCGAGCGGCTGAAGGTCGGCGGAGAGTACGTTTCGGCATGGCCCGTTTCGGGCGGCGACCATAAGCCCGGCGCCGAGGGCGTCACCCCGCAGCTGAAGGTTTCGGCCGACGGGGAGTGGCTCGTGAGCCTCGACGGCGGGGCGACCTACGCGCCGCTTTTGCAAAACGGACAGCCGGTCAATGCCTTGGGGGATAAAGTCGTCGTCAGTTACAGTTCGGCTTTCAAGTCGGTGACTTACGACGCGACGACCGGACTTTTGGCGGTCGAACTGCTCGACGGCGAAAAACTTACGCTTCCCGTCTTCGACGATTTCGGACTGACGGTGACGGCTTCCGACAACGAGACTTTCCGCCTCGGGGAGACCCGGGCCTTCGAGGTCGTGCAGAACAACGTCGCCGAGGCGGTGATCGACGCTCCTGCGGGCTGGACGGCCGTGCTTGGCGAGACGACGCTGACGGTCAAGGCTCCCGCGACGTTCGACGCCGCTTCGCAGCAGGCGGCGGTCTCGGTGACGGTCTATTCGGACAGGAAATACCGGAAACTCGTCACGCTGAACGTGACGCTGCTCGACGAGCAGGTGGATGCCAACGCCGCTCTGGCATGGCGGAATTTTAAGGCCGGAACTGCGGATAACGTCCTGCTCGATTATTCGTATGCCGGTTACAAGCACGGCGAGGAGGCTCCGGCCGATGTCTGGGGACTGGGCTACAAGGTTTACAACGTCGTCGACTACGGCGCCGATCCCACGGGCGTCAGGTCCTCGCGCGGGGCGTTGACTGCGCTGCTCAAGGAGCTGAAACTTTCCGGGCGGAGCGATGCGGGGGCGAACCTCGCGAATGCCAATGCCCGGGCGGTGATCTATTTCCCCGAGGGGCGTTTCGTCCTCCACAACGACGACGACAACGTGGTGGACCCAACCTCCGCCAACCAGAAATACACCGATTCGAAGGGGAACAACCGCAGCGAGGAGATTTTCATTCGCGGGGGGTATTTCGTGCTCAAGGGCGCGGGCCGCGGCAAGACGACGCTCGTCATGGACACGCCCAACCTGCCGAACAACTCGGAGCAGATGTGGTCGTCGCCCATGATGATCAATATCAAGCACAATTCGGGACTTTCGGACCTCACGACGGTGACGGGCGACGCCGCACGCGGCACGTTCTCGGTGGAGGTGGCTTCGGCGGCCGGCATCGGGAAGGGCGACTGGGTGTGCCTTTCGCTTTCGAACAACGACCCGACGCTGGTGGCGCAGGAGCTGGCGCCGCACCGGGTCGAGGGAAACATGACCGATATTCAGACCATTACGGTCGAGGACTATCACCAGGTGGCTTCCGTAAGCGGCAACCGCGTGACCTTCGCCGAACCGATCATGTACGCTGTGGAGGCCAAATGGGGCTGGAAAATCCGTAAATACCCCCATTATGAACATGTCGGCGTCGAGGACCTCACGTTCGAGGGTCGCTCGAAGGAGAACTTCGGCCACCACGCTTCGTGGGAGGACGACGGGGCTTACAAGCCGCTCAACATGATGCGTCTGACCGATTCGTGGATTCGCCGCGTCGATTTCAGGGGCGTCAGCGAGGCGTTGTCGATCGTGTCGAGCGCCAACTGCTCGGCCTACGACATCGAGATCAGCGGCAACCGCGGCCACTCGGGCGTGCGCTCGCAGTCCTCGTCGCGCATCTTCATCGGCAAGGTCTGCGACCGCAGCCGCGGGCAGGCTGTCTCGCCGCCCTATACGAGCACGGGGTATTTCGAAAACGCCGGACAGTACCACGCCTCGGGTGTGTCGAACACCTCGCTGGGGGCCGTGCTGTGGAACAACACGTGGGGTGACGACGCCTTCTTCGAGTCGCACTCCAGGCAGCCGCGCGCCACGCTCGTCGACCGCTGCACGGGCGGATTCGTGCAATGGCGTTTCGGCGGCGACGAAACCAACGTGCCCAACCACCTGGGCGACCTGACGATCTGGAATCTGAACGCCACGCGTGCGGCGCACGATTTCGGGGCCGAACCGTTCAAGTGGTGGCTCTCCTCGGACAAGTGGTGGAAGACCATGCCGCCGATCATCGTCGGATTCCACGGCGCGGCGGTCACCTTCGACGAGAGCGCCGAACAGGTGAAATACCTCGAAAGCAACGGCGCGGCCGTCGAGCCGCTGTCGCTCTACGAAGCGCAGCTGCGCCAGCGGTTAGGGTATGTCCCCGCATGGCTCAATTCATTGAAATAGAATAAAAAACCAAACATATTATGAAAAAGTATCTGATCCTGATCTTCGTCGCGCTGGCTGCGGTTTTCCAGTCGTGCGACAACAACGACGACCTGTGGGATGCGATCGACGACCTGAAGAGCCGCGTGCAGGCGCTCGAAACGCAGGTCGACGCGCTGAACGGCAACATCGAGGCGTTGCAGAAACTCTACGGCGGCGCCACGATCTCCAAGGTCGAGACCTCCGATGGCAAATATCTCATCACGCTGACCAACGGCGAGACCATCGAACTGGTGCAGGGCAGCGAGGCCGAGGCCGTGATTCCGATCGTCTCGATCAACGACAAGGGCGAGTGGCAGGTGTCGACCGACAACGGAGCCACGTTCACCTCGCTCGGCGTGAAGGCCGTGGCCGAGGACGGCACGACGCCCCGGTTCCGCATCGACGAGGCCACCGGCTACTGGCAGGTGAGCTACGACGGCGGCACCTCCTTCGAAAATGTGAAGGACACCAAGGGGCAGCCCGTCAAGGCCATCGGCTCGGGTACGGTGACCGACAAGTTCTTCGAGGAGGTGAAGGTCGACGGCGGCGACCTCTATATCAGGCTGCTCGGCGGCGAGGAACTGCGCATTCCGATCGTGAACGATTTCTTCTGCCGGATCGTCACGCCGACCGAGGGCGTGCAGACGTTCGACGCCGGGGCCACCAAGCGTTTCGTGGTGGAGATCCGAGGTGTCGAGCAGGTGAAACTGTCGGCTCCCGAGGGCTGGTCGGCACGCCTGACCGATGCCGTGGATGAGAGGGCCGAACTGATCGTGACGGCCCCCGCAGCCGTGACCCGCGCCACGGCCGACACGTCGAAGGACGTGGCGATCGAGGCCTTTGCGGCCGGCGGGCTTTCGACGGTGGCCAAAATCCAGGTTGAGAGCACCGGAACGGCTCCCGTCGCTCCGACGGTTGCGGTGACCAACTCCGCGACGGTCGAGCCCACGCAGTCGGCGCTGACCTTCGACGTTGCGCCCTCGGCCAATGCCGACGGCTGGAAATACCTCTGCCTCAAATCGACGGAAGCGGCTCCCGACGCCGCCAGGGTTCTTGCCGAAGGCACGGCCGGTACGGGTACGGGCGTGACGGTCAGGAATCTCGAAGCCAATACGGCCTATACGATCTACGTGGTCGCCTATGCCGGCGATCTGACGAGCGAGGTGGCAAGCGTGCAGAACACGACGGCGGCGGCTCCCGTTACCGCCGAGACGGACTACTATCAGGATTATCAGGACGGGAAAGACATCGCGCTGGGCGACCTGACGATCAATAAGACGGTCTATCCGGAAGCGCAGCTGCTCAAGCCCTCCGAACTGACCGCTGCGATCATTACGGCCGGAGGTTTGATTTTCGTCGACAACTCCGATGCTGCCGATCTGTCGTTCACGATTTCGGGCGCGTCGATCAATATGGGCGACATCGTGCTGATCGGCCGTTATCCCGAACGTGCGCAGGCGACGATCTCCGGGCTGGAACTGCGTTGCAAGTACAATGCGGCTTTCAAGAACCTGCATATCGCGGCTTCGGGCAATTACAACCTCTTTACGACGACCAATGCCACCTATGATCCGACGCTGCATGTCGAGGATTGTACCGTGGATGCCGCCTACAATGTGGTTTACGATTCGCACAATACGCAGAATTTCAAGAGTGTCTATTTCGGGAATTCGATCGTGAAGATGACCGTCGCCAACAAGCCGTTCTATTCGACCAAATCGAAAGGAGCCTATACGCAGCAGTCGATCCGTTTGGAGAATAATGTCTTCTATGCCGAAACGCCTTTGCAGAACTACCTGATCAACTGCGGGGACAGGTCGCAGGCATTCCAGACGACCCGGCTTCAGGTCGAGGTGACGAACAATACGATTTATAACATTTACCAGCCGAACATTATGATCCGGGCTTATGTCCTCGCAGGGCTGACCGTGACCAAGAATGTCGGGTATTATACCGGTGTTACCGCGAAAAATTATCTGACGGGTGTGTATGACACGGCCGGATTTACGGCTGACAAGGCGGAGGTAACCTATAATTACCTCTACACCGCGCCGGTCAGCGATACGAATTTCTGGTCGGCGAAGCATACCGGAAGCTACACGCCTGCAAACAACCAGATGGGCGACGGCGTGGAAGCTCCGTTCTCTTCGATGGATGCGGCGAAGGGGTATTTCCCGGTCGACGCTTCGGTGGTGAAGACGGGTGCGGGAGCGACCTACGACACGAAGGCGTGGTTCAAGGCGGAGTAATTCCGGCTTGCCGTAACGAAAAACTCCGGCCTGCATTTTCGCAGGCCGGAGTTTTTTCGTTGAGCCGAAGAGGCGGATCAGCCGATCCAGCTTGTCAGAATCTTCATGCCGCCGTCGGGCGTGAAGGCGAGCGAACGGGCCGAAGCCGGAATCAGGACCGTTTCGCCCTGGTGCACCGGAACCGCTGCGCCGCTGTCGTCGGTGAGCGTACCGCGGCCCTCGATGCAAATCGCCACGACGAACGAGTCGAGCGACGCGAGGTCGAGCGTCTCGGGGCGGGTCAGATCGTAGAGCGACGTGGTGAAATAAGGGCACGACACCAGCTCTACGCGCGTGTCCTGCGCCGGCTCGTAATGCGTCCGGTAATCGGGCAGCACGGTGTAGTCGATGGCGCCCTTCGCCAGTTCGGTGTGCAGTTCGCGGGTGTTGCCGTTGGCATCGCGGCGGTTGAAATCGTAGATGCGGTAGGTGATGTTCGAGGTCTGCTGGATTTCGGCGATGAACGACCCCGCGCCGATCGAGTGCACACGTCCCGCGGGCAGGAAAAACACGTTGCCCGGTGCGATCTTGTAGTCGGCCAGGATGTCCGTGATGGTGTTGTCCCCGACGCTGGCCTCGTACTCGGCCGGCGTTACCTGCTTCGAGAAGCCCGAACGCAGGTGCGCGTCCTTATCCGCCGACACCACGTACCACATTTCGGTCTTGCCCTTGGATTTGTGGCGTTCCCATGCCAGCTCATCGTTCGGGTGCACCTGGATCGAGAGATCCTGCCGGGCGTCGATGAACTTGATCAGCAGCGGGAACTCCTCGCCGAAACGCCCGTAGTTGGCTTTGCCCAACAGCGCCGCGCCGTGGCGGGCGATCAGTTCCGGGAGCGATGTCCCGGCTTCGGGGCCTTCGGCGACGACGGACTCGTTGTCCTTGACGCCCGAAAGCTCCCAGCTTTCGCCGATGTTGCGCTGGTCGGTGGCGATTCCCTTGTAAGGGGCGATCTTCTCGCCGCCCCAGATCAGGGATTTCAGAATCGGTTGAAATTTATACATGGTCGATCTATTTTATGCGTTTTCCGTGTCGAGCTGGCTCAAGGCGAAAGCGTATGCTCCGACCGAAATGGCTTGGCTCGCGCCGAGTTTCGAAATGGTCACGCCGATGCGTTTTTGCGGGTCGTAGGCCACGTAGCGGTCCGTGCCGTAGACTTTCAGGGGCCGCTGCGCGCCCTTGGCGAATTCGCGGAATTCAGTCTCGTCGTCCAGATCGTAAACCTTCATCTGCACGCGGTTCAACTCGTTGCCGTTGAGCTGGTGCATCTTCGAACGCAGCTCGTTCAGCAGGCTGGGCATGATCCATTTGCGGGCCGCCGTGATGCCGCCGCCGATGACGATCAGGCCGTCCACCAGCGTCACGGCCGTAGCCATGGCGTCGCCGGCGATCTCGCCCATTTCGGCAAAAGCCTTCTTCGCGGCCTCGACATCTCCCGGGCGTTTACCCTCGGCGATTTCGCAGATATCTTTCGGTTCGAAGGTGTGGTTCACGTCGCCCGAAGCTTCGCCGTAGACGCGTTTCACGGCACGGATCGACGCCCCGTCCTCGACGATGATTTCGGGCATTTTCTTGTGACGCAGGCAGAACGTCTCGACGCATGAGTTGTCGCCGCGGTTCAGCCGGTTGTCGATCACAAGGCCCACGCCGAGTCCCGTGCCGAAGGTGTAGCCGACGAGGTTTTTGTATTTCTTCGGGCTTCCCAGCGCTTCGAGCCGGGCGTTGACCTCGGGCAGGGCGCCTCCCAGCGCCTCGCCGTAGGCGAACAGGTCGCCGTCGTTGTTGATGTATACCGGGATGCCGAATTTCGCTTCGAGGAACGGACCCAGCGCCACGCCTTCGCGGAACGACGGGAAGTTGGGCAGATAACCGCCGATGATGCCGTTCGGATAGTCGGCCGGGCCGGGGAATGCGAAACTGATGGCTACGGGTTTTTCGGACAGACGGTCGATGACGGCCTGGAACCCTTCGACCATCGTCGCGAGGCATTTGTCGAGGTTCTCGGCATGCGACGGGAGGGTGATCGGCTCCACAATGAATTTGTTGGCCTGCATGGCGCCGAAAACGAGGTTCGTGCCGCCGGCGTCGAGGGTGATGACCACCCGGTTGTCATGGCTGTACATATTGAGTAGTTTTGTTTGGATTGTCGGTGTTCCGGTAGGCAAAGATACATAAAAATTGAACGGGTGCAAAACCGAATTGCGCGAAAAAGGCCGGCGACTGCTGCCGCCGGCCTTTTTCAGGACCTTGCCTTGTGTCAGTTGTTTTCGGGACGCAGCTTGCGCACGACGGCGCCGGTCTGCCACATCTCGTTTTCGCGCATCTCGCGCAGCTCCTCGTTGAGCTTCTCGCGGTAGTCGGGTTTGCTGTTCAGGTCGATCGAACGCTGGGCCTCGTTGCCGGCGGCCACCTCCCTGTACAGCTCTTCGAAGACGGGCTTCGTGGCGTCGCGGAACTTCTTCCACCAGTCCAGCGCGCCGCGCTGGGCCGTGGTCGAACAGTTGGCGTACATCCAGTCCATGCCGTTCTCCGAGACCAGCGGCATGAGCGACTGGGTCAGCTCCTCGACCGTTTCGTTGAAGGCCTCCGAGGGGGTGTGGCCGTTGGCGCGCAGCGTGTCGTACTGGGCGGCGAAGATGCCTTGGATGGCGCCCATCAGCGTGCCGCGCTCGCCCGTGAGGTCGGAGTAGACCTCGCGCTTGAAGTCGGTTTCGAACAGGTAGCCCGAACCCACGCCGATGCCCAGCGCCACGACGCGTTCGAAGGCGCGGCCCGTGGCGTCCTGGAACACCGCATAGCTCGAATTGAGTCCGCGGCCCTGGAGGAACATGCGCCGCAGCGAGGTTCCCGAGCCTTTCGGGGCGATCAGGATCACGTCCACGTCGGCCGGGGGCACGATGCCCGTGCGCTCCTTGTAGGTGATGCCGAAGCCGTGGGAGAAATAGAGGGCCTTGCCCGGCGTGAGGTGCTTTTTGATTGAAGGCCATACGGCGATCTGCCCGGCGTCGGAGAGCAGGTACTGGATGATCGTGGCGCGCTCGGCGGCCTCCTCGATGCCGAAAAGCGTCTGGCCCGGCACCCAGCCGTCGGCTACGGCCTTGTCCCAGCTCGCGGAGCCTTCGCGCTGGCCCACGATGACCCTGAATCCGTTGTCGCGCAGGTTGAGCGACTGTCCGGGGCCTTGCACGCCGTAGCCGATGACGGCGATGGTCTCGTCCTTGAGTGTTTCGAGCGCTTTTTCCAGAGGAAATTCCTCGCGGGTTACGACGTTCTCTTCGACGCCGCCGAAATTGATCTTTGCCATGATTTTCGTGATTTTGAGTTTGTTATATGTTCTGAAAGTTATTTTTCGCTTTTGCTCCCTTCTTCATCGGATTCGGCCCTTAAACGGTCGATTTCTTCAAGGTACTCGTTCAGCAGCTCGCGCCGCGACTTGATGATGGCCACCGTGCCGCTGCGCACGAACTGCTGTACGCCGTAGGGTTGCAGCAGGCGGAACAACGCCTGCGTGTCGGCTTTGTGACCGGTCTTCTCGACGACGATGTAGTCCTCGTCGATCTCCAGAATGCGGACGTTGTGTTCCCTGACGAGTTGTTCGACACCCCGGCTGCGGGTCACCTTGTAGAGGGCGATCTCCTGCTGCACGACCTCGTCGGGGGTGTAGACGAAGGTCTTCAGCACGTCGATCTTTTTCTCGACCTGCCGCACGAGTTTGTCGACCTGATCGGGTGTGGTGCGGACCACGATGGTGAATTTGTGGATGCCCTGCAACGCCGATTCCGAGGTCGTGAGGCTCTCGATGTTCACGTCGCGGCAGGTGAAGACGGTGGTGATCTGGCTCAGCAGGCCCACCTTGTTCTCCGAAAACACGGTGATGATGTATTCCTGTTCCATACGCTGTTTCGTTTTATTCGAACCGGATTTCCGATACCGGGGCGCCCGCCGGGACCATCGGGAAAATGTTCTCTTCGCCCTCGACGCGCACCTCCAGCAGGAAGGCGCCTTCGGAGGCTTTCATGGCGGCGATGGCCTCGTCGAGTTCCTCGCGCCGTTCGACGCAGCGGTACGAAAGGCCGTTGCCGCGGGCGATCAGCCCGAAATCGGGGTTGACCATCTCCGTAAAGGAGTAGCGGCGGTCGTAGAACAGCTCCTGCCATTGGCGCACCATGCCGAGGAACGAGTTGTTCAGCAGGACGATTTTCACGGGGATCTTCGACTGGAAGATCGTGCCCAGCTCCTGAATGGTCATTTGCAGGCCGCCGTCGCCGGCGAAAAGGACGACTTCGCGGTCGGGGGCGCCCAGCTTGGCCCCGATGGCCGCCGGAAGTCCGAATCCCATCGTGCCGAGACCGCCCGAGGTGACCACGCTGCGCGTGCGGCGGAATCCGAAATAGCGCGCGGCGTTCATCTGCTGCTGGCCCACGTCGGTCACCAGCACCGCGTCGTTGCGGTAGGCCCGGGCCACGGCGGCGACCGCCTCGCCCATGCGGATACGCCCCTCGGCGGGATGCACGGCCTTGCGGATGACGGCTTCGTATTCGATCTGGTCGCAGGCGCGGAATCCGGCGATCCATTGGCTGTGGTCGCGTTTGCGGATACGCTCGGTGATGAGCGGCAGGGAGCGTTTCACATCGCCCACGACCGCCACGTCGGCCGGGATGATCTTGCCGATCTCCGCGGGGTCGATCTCCAGGTGGATCACCTTGGCGTTGGCGCCGAAATGCGCGGGATTCCCCGTCACGCGGTCGTCGAAACGCATGCCCACGGCCACGAGCAGGTCGCACTCCTGGTTCTTGATGTTGGGACCGTAGTTGCCGTGCATGCCCAGCATGCCCACGTTTTGCGGATGGTCGGTCGGCAGGGCCGAGAGACCCAGCAGGGTCGAGGCGGCGGGCATGCCGCTCTTGTCGAGCAGCGCCCGCAGCTCGGCTTCGGCGTTGCCCAGGATGACGCCCTGACCCACCATGACCAGCGGACGGCGGGCCTGGTCGATCAGCCGTGCGGCTTCGGCGATGCGTTCCGCGTCGGGTGCGGGCGCGGGGAGGTAACTGCGGATCGAGGTGATTTTTTCGTAGCGGAACGGAGCTGTTCCGCATTGTGCGTCCTTGGTGATGTCGACCACGACGGGACCCGGACGGCCCGAGCGGGCGATGTAGAAGGCCTTGGCGATGGCCGCGGGAATGTCCTCGGTGCGCTTGACCTGGCAGTTCCATTTGGTGACGGCCTGCGTGATGCCGATGAAATTGGTCTCCTGAAAGGCGTCGGTGCCCAGCAGCGCGGAGCCGACCTGTCCGGTGACGAGCACCAGCGGCGTGGAGTCCATCAGCGCGTCGGCCAGCCCCGTCACGGTGTTCGTGGCGCCGGGACCCGAGGTCACCAGACAGACCCCGACGCGGCCGCTGACGCGGGCATAGCCCTGTGCGGCGTGCACGGCGCCCTGCTCGTGACGTACGAGGATGTGGCGCAGGCGGTCGCGGTAGTCGTAAAGCGCGTCGTAGACGGGGATGATCGCGCCTCCGGGATAGCCGAAAACGGTTTCGACGCCCTCTTGGAGAAATGATTCGATCAGGGCCTTCGATCCCGTCATCGAGGGGTCGGAGGCCGCGCGTCGCTCTTCGGGACGGAGTGTTTGAGAGGTATTCATTGCGGGTCCGTTTTTTATTCTTCGTTATCGTCGACGATACGTACGGCGCCTTTGTCGGCCGAGCTGACCAGCCGGGCATAGGCGCGCAGCGACGCCGGAACGCGGCGGTCGCGGCCGGCGGGGCGGAAGCGTTCCTGTGCGGCCATGCGGGCGGCGATCTCCGCGTCGTCGACCGCGAGGCGGATCGAGCGGCCGGGGATGTCGATCTCGATCTCATCGCCCGTGCGGACGACGGCGATCTCCCCGCCCGAGGCGGCTTCCGGCGAGACGTGGCCGATCGAAAGCCCCGAGGTTCCGCCCGAGAAACGCCCGTCGGTGATCAGCGCGCAGGCCTTGTCGAGGTGTTTCGACTTGAGGTACGACGTGGGGTAGAGCATCTCCTGCATGCCCGGGCCGCCCTTGGGGCCTTCGTAGCGGATGACGACCACTTCGCCCGGCTGCACCTCGTCGGCGAGAATGCCGTTCATGGCCTGCTCCTGCGATTCGTAAACGCGCGCCGGGCCGCGGAAGACGAACAGTTTTTCGTCCACGCCGGCGGTTTTGACGACGCAGCCCTGCCGGGCGATGTTGCCCGTCAGCACGGCCAGTCCGCCGTCGCGGAAATAGGCGTGCTCCACGTCGCGGATGCAGCCCGCCGTGCGATCGGTGTCGGGTTCTTCGTAGTAGGAGTGCTGTGCGCCCAGCTCGCGGCTGTAATGGCCTGCCGGGGCGCTGAGCGCGCGGCGTCGCGCGGCGTCGGCGGCTGCCGGGTTGAGAATGTCGCAGGCCGGGATCGCTTCGCCCAGCGTGCGCCCGTCGACGCGCAGGACCGAGGTGTCGAGCAGTCCGGCACGGTCAAGCTCGCCCAGAATGGCGAAGATGCCTCCGGCGCGGTTGACGTCCTGGATGTGGTAGTGCGAGTTGGGGGCGACCTTGCAGAGCACCGGGACCCGGCGCGAAAGGCGGTCGATGTCCTGCATCGTGAAATCGACGCCGGCCTCGTGGGCCACGGCCAGCAGGTGCAGGACCGTGTTGGTCGAGCCGCCCATGGCGATGTCTAACGACATGGCGTTTTCGAAGGCGGCCTTCGTGGCGATCGAACGCGGAAGCACCCGCTCGTCGCCCTCGAAGTAGTAACGTTCGGCATTGCGGACGATGAGCGCCGCAGCGTCTTCGAACAGCCGGCGGCGATTGACGTGGGTGGCGACGATCGTGCCGTTGCCCGGCAGCGAGAGACCCAGCGCCTCGGTCAGACAGTTCATCGAGTTGGCCGTGAACATGCCCGAGCACGATCCGCAGCCGGGGCAGGCGCAGCGCTCGATCTCGGCGATCTGCGCGTCGCTGCACGTCTCGTCGGCCCCCATCACCATGGCGTCGATCAGGTCGACGCTGCGGCCCTGAAATTTTCCGGCCTCCATCGGCCCGCCCGAGACGAAGACCGTCGGGATGTTGAGCCGCATGGCGGCCATCAGCATGCCGGGGGTGATCTTGTCGCAGTTCGAAATGCAGACCAGCGCGTCGATCTTGTGGGCGGAGGCCATGTACTCGACGCTGTCGGCGATGATCTCGCGCGAAGGCAGCGAGTAGAGCATGCCGTCGTGGCCCATGGCGATGCCGTCGTCGACGGCGATGGTGTTGAACTCCGCGGCGAAGCACCCGAGGGCTTCGATGCGCTGTTTGACATATTGTCCGATTTCGTGCAGGTGTACGTGCCCCGGCACGAGTTGGGTGAACGAATTGGCGATGCCGATGACCGGCCGGCCGAACTGTTCCTCGCGCATGCCGTTGGCGCGCCAGAGGCTTCTGGCTCCCGCCATCCGGCGGCCCGTCGTGGTGACGGCGCTTTTGAGTGTGTGTTTCATCTTTCCGTTTTCGTTTCAGTCTCCTGCCGGGTCCGGTCCTGCAACAAAAAAACCTTTCCCCGGTGGGAGAAAGGCTTTATTTTCAATCAACTATGCACGCCACCTTTCTCCCGTTATCTCCGAAGGACGACGAGCAGCAGGGTAATGACGTGAATATTCGAATGATTCAGGGCGTTCATAGCCGGTTTTCCGTGTTTGTTCGTTTTCTGCGACAGTGCATCCGCGTGCAGGCCGGGTCTCCCCGTTATGCCGGATGCTTTCTGTCTGACTATGGCAAAGATATGAATATTGAATCAGTTGAACAAATAATTTCCTAAAAAAATTTAATATTGTAACAGTCCGGAAGCATATTCTTTCCTGAAGTTCGCAACTGTGCGTGACGGCTCGTGTTTGCTTACAATTTGAAACCGGTATTTTGGCCTCCGGATGCGGTTCCCGGGCGTTTTCTTCCCGCGGTCCGGCGGGTGTGGGCCGAAAGGCTTTCATTTTTATTTTCGAAATCTCTGTTGCGGCCTTTTTGCGCTGCTCCTATATAAATAAAAGGCCGTCTGCGCAACGGCGGGCCACTTACAAATTGTTACATGGATTTGGATTATTAAAATATTTGTTTTATATTTGCCGACGATGGTTACCAAACGGCATAACACGACGACAGGGCGAGGTTGCGGATTTATCGGCAATCCCGTAGGCTGTGTTTATACCGCTCTCTTCACGACCG
This sequence comes from Alistipes sp. AF14-19, assembly GCF_003461645.1. Taxonomy (NCBI): domain Bacteria; kingdom Pseudomonadati; phylum Bacteroidota; class Bacteroidia; order Bacteroidales; family Rikenellaceae; genus Alistipes; species Alistipes sp. AF14-19. The sequence continues at coordinate 17,938 of NZ_QTXM01000012.1, read as the reverse complement.
CCACAACTGCCACGACGACTGCCACGACCCCCGTGGGGGTTCAGTAGTCAATATTCCGTCCGCATACCTGCGTGTGCACATCCCGGCCAAGGCTGCCGGAGCGGAAACAGAAAATCAGGCAAAGGTAGTTCAATTCATCAAAAAAAAATGGTATGAAACATATTAAGGTTTTCGCGCCGGGAACGGTCGCGAATCTGGGGTGCGGTTTCGATGTGATGGGCCTTACGCTCGACGGCGTGGGCGACGTGCTGGAAGTGGGCGTTGCGGAAAATGCCGAAGGATTCGAAATCCGTAACCGCAGCGGGGTGGAACTCCCCGGAAATGTCGAAGAAAACGTCATCACGCCCGCCGTACGGGCCTTGCTCGAAGCTTACGGCCGTCCGGTGCGGATCGAGGTGGAGATCCTCGAAAAGATCGCTCCCGGCAGCGGCATCGGGTCGAGCGCCGCCTCGTCGGCCGCCGCCGTCTACGGGGTCAACGAACTGCTGGGCCGCCCGTTCTCGGGCAAGCAGCTGGTGGAGTTCGCCATGATGGGCGAGGCGTTGCTGGGCGGCACGCCCCATGCCGACAATGTAGGCCCCGCGCTGTTGGGCGGCGTGGTGCTGGTCCGCGGCTACCGGCCGTTCGACATCGTGCGGCTGCCCGTGCCCGACAACTTTTTCTACGCCGTGGCGCATCCCGGCATCGTGGTCAGCACCCGGGAGGCGCGCGAGGCGCTTCCGAAGCGGATTCCTCTGTCGGATGCCGTTGCGCAGTGGGGCAACGTCGGCGGACTGGTCGCCGGGTTCGCGCTGCGCGACGTGGCGCTGATCGGCCGTTCGATGCACGACGTCGTGGCGGAGCCGTACCGCAAGGGATTCATCCCCGGGTACGACGCGCTGAAGGAGCAGGTGCTGGCCGGAGGCGCGCTGGCCATGAACATCGCCGGATCGGGCCCCTCGGTTTTCGCGCTGGCCTCCAATTACGAGGCTGCCGTGCGGATCTCCGGGGAGATGAAGCGGCATTTCGAAGGGTTGGGAATCGGTTGTAATAGCTATGCGGGCCGCGTGTCGAATGCCGGGGCGCGGGTTGTCGAATAACAAAAGCGAAGGACGATGAATTATTACAGTACGAGAGATCGGGAACGGGCGCACGGCTGTTCGCTGCGCGAGGCCGCGATGATGGGGCTGGCCCCCGACGGGGGGCTGTTCGTCCCCGAACGGATTCCGCAGGCCGACATGGCCCTTGCGGAGCGTCTGGCCGGCGAATCCTATGCCGCGTTGGCGGGTTATCTGACGGGGTTGTTCTTCGGCGGCGATTTCGATTCGCAGGCCGTGCAGCGTGAACTGGACGGCCTTTACGACTTCCCCGTGCCCCTGCGCGTGGTCGGCCGGGGACGCTATACGCTGGAACTGTTCCACGGTCCGACCTGCGCCTTCAAGGATTTCGGCGCCGGGTTCATGGGCCGGATGACAGGCCTGCTGGGCGCCGCCGATGAAAAACTGGTGATTCTCACGGCCACCTCGGGCGATACGGGCAGCGCCGTGGCGCACGGGTTTCACAATGTGCCGGGCGTCGAGGTCGTGGTGCTCTATCCCGAAGGGAAGATCAGCCGCCTGCAGGAGTGCCAGATGACCGCCCTGGGCGGCAACATCCATCCGCTGCGCGTCGCCGGAACGTTCGACGATTGCCAGCGGCTTGTGAAGGAGCTGTTCGCCGACGCCCCGTTCCGCAAGCGGCGACGGGTGACGTCGGCCAATTCGATCAACCTGCTGCGCTGGATTCCGCAGGCGTTCTACTATTTCTACGGTTATTGCCAGTGGCGGCAGGCCACGGGCGGCGACCGTCCTGTCGTCGTCGTGCCGAGCGGCAATTACGGAAACCTCGCCGCCGGAATGCTGGCCCGGCGCATGGGACTGCCCCTCGGGGGCTTCGTCGCCGCCTCGAACGTCAACGATGTCGTGCCCGAGTTCATCCGCACGGGCGTCTACCGCCCGAGGCCGTCGGTGCGGACTCCGGCCAATGCGATGGATGTCGGCGCACCGAGCAATTTCGAACGGATGCTGTGGCTCTGCGACGGCGATCCGGAGATGCTGCGCGCCGAACTGGAGGGATTCCGCTGCGACGATGCCTCGATCCGCCGCACGATCGACGAGCTGTATGAGCGCCACGGCTATTTCTCCGATCCGCACAGCGCCGTCGGCTATGCGGCCTCGGCGGCCGTGGACAAGCCGGGTTTTTACCTCTCCACGGCGCATCCCGCCAAGTTCGGAGAGGTCATCGAATCGGTGACCGGATCGCGGGTGCCGCTTCCGGAGCGGCTCGAACGGCTGACGCGGCGGCCGCAATGCTCCGAACCGCTGGCGGCCGATCTTGCCGCCTTCGAAGAGTTCGTGGCGAACGTCTGAATGTGAAAATCCTCCGCCCGATCGGGCGGAGGATTCTTTCTTTTGTTGTGTTTTCGGTTGTGTTTTTGGTTGCTTTTGTTTATATTTGTTGCGGAAAAAGCAAATAAATCCGATACTAACGTAAAAAAACTTCCGATGAACCTCAAACGTCTGCTCCCTTTACTGATCGTTCCGCTGCTGCTGACGGCCTGCCCGTCGGGCGCCAACCGGACGAAAAACGGTCCCGATCTGCGTAACCTGCCGCGCGAAATCCGCTCGGGCGAACAAGGTCCGTTCCACGTGCAGGGCATTGCCGTCGATCTCGAACGCGGCTACATCTATTTCTCCTTCACGACCAAACTGCTGAAGATGGACTTCGAAGGCAATCTGATAGGCAGCGTGGACGGCATGACGGGCCATCTGGGCTGCCTGACGATGAATCCTGCCGACGGCCGCGTTTACGGCTCGCTGGAATACAAGGACGATGCGATCGGCAAGGGCATCCGCCGGACGCTCGACGCCGGGCAGGTGGCGCCTGAAGACGAAAAGGACCGGACGGGATTCTACGTCGCCATTTTCGACGTGGACCGCATCACGCGTCCGGACATGGATGCTGAAAAGGATCGTGTGATGACCACGGTCTATATCAAGGAGGCCGTCGACGACTATTTCGCAACGGCGGAGAACGGCGGACGGACGGTCGAGCACCGGTTCGGCTGTTCGGGCATCGACGGCGTGACCTTCGCGCCCCGGTTCGGAGCGAAGGAGGGCGGCGATTATCTCTATGTGGCCTACGGCGTTTACGGCGACACCCTGCGCACGGACAACGATTACCAGGTGCTGCTCGCCTACGACACGAAGGACTGGAAGCGTTTCGAGCAGCCGCTCTCGCAGGGAAGTCTGCATAAAAGCGGCCCTGCGGCGCCCGATCACAAGTATTTCGTCCGCACGGGCAATACCTCGTGGGGAATTCAGAACCTGGCCTATGATCCCGCGTCGGGAAACTGCTATGCCGCGGTTTACAAAGGTAAAAAATCCCAGTACCCCAATTATTCGCTCTTTGTGATCGACGGCGGCAAACCGGCTCGCAGGGAGCTTTTGCAGGGATTCGATACGCCCGCCGAGGGTGAGGTGCTCTCGCTGGTTCCCGCCGGGAAATTGGCCGGCGGCATCTACGGGTGGGATTTCAAATGGGGAACGACGGGACTGTGTCCGCTCGGCGGCGGCTATTTCTATATTTCGCAGAACGCCCGTTCGAAGGAGACCAAACAGCAGAGCAGCACCGTTCGCCTCTATCGGTGGACCGGCGATGCGGATGCCCCCTTCCGGCCGGTCGAATAGCCCCTCTCCGGTTGTGCCATGCGCCCGGCCGCTCGCAGGAGCGGCCGGGCGTCTTCTTGTCGGCTGCATGAGGGGCAGCCAGCGAATGCTGCGGGGTAAGCCTGCATGTTGCCGGGTTATCCCCGGCTTTCCATGCTGTCGACCGACGGGTTGACCGTCACCACGTCCTGTTCCAGCTGCCGTTCTGTGGGCGTCCCGTCCCCGGTTGCAGGTGTGATCGGACCTCCGTCGTTGAGAATGTCGTCGGGGGTGACTTGCGTTACGGTGATTTCCTGCGTCGGTTCCGGCTGCCGGGCGGCGGTTTGTTCCGCCCCTGTTCTATCGGTATGTTTCATGGCTCCCTTTTTGGACGGGAGCCTTGCAAAGGCCATACCGTTTCCGGTGATGGCGGGCGCCTTTACGGTTCCGGGTTCCCGAAGTCGAACCGCAGCTGCACGCACTCCGGGCAGGCCTCCGGCGAGTTGCCGACCGTAAGGCCGATCAGCCGGATTTTACGCCCGTGGAAATCCGCCGCGGCCAGCAGTTCTTCCGACACGCGCCGGAGGGTTTCTGCCGAATCGACGGGCGTGAATAGGGTTTTCGAGCGGGTTATCTGCCGGAAGTTGTCGAACTTGAGCTTCAGGACGACGGTCTTGCCCCGAAATTCATGCCGCATCACCCGGTTCCAGACCTCCTCGCGCACGGCCGACAGTTCGAGCCGCAGCCGTTCCCGGTCGTCCGTGTCTTCGGCAAAGGTCGTTTCGGCTCCGAGCGACTTGCGGACCCGGTTCGGCGTGACCTCCCGTTCGTCGATGCCCCGGGCATAGCCGTAATAGCTGTGTCCGGCCTTCCCGAACTGCTGCACGAGTGCCGCTTCGTTCCAGAGCCGCAGGTCGGCTCCCGTACGGATGCCGAGGCGGTGCATCTTTTCGGCCGTCACTTCGCCGATGCCGAAAAAGCGTTCGACGGGCAGTCCGGCTACGAACTCCTCGATCCGCCCCGGCGGGATCGTGAACAGTCCGTCGGGTTTCCGATAGTCGGAGGCGATCTTTGCCAGCATCTTGTTGACCGAGATTCCGGCCGAGGCCGTCAGTCCGGTTTCGGCGAGGATGCGGGCTTTGATTTCGCGGGCGACCAGCGTCGCCGAACGGACGTGGCTCACGTCGAGAAACGCTTCGTCGAGCGAGAGAGGCTCCACGAGTTCGGTGTATTCGCCGAAGATGGCGCGGATCTGTCGGGAAACGGCTTTGTAGACATCGAACCGTGCCGGAACGAAGATCAGTTCCGGACACAGCCGCTTCGCCAGCACGGACGAGAGGGCCGAATGAACCCCATAGGGGCGGGCTTCGTAGCTTGCCGTGGCGACGACCCCGCGCGGTCCGTCATATCCGACGGCGATCGGACGGCCCCGGTATTCGGGGCGGTCGCGCTGCTCTACGGATGCGTAAAAGGCATCCATGTCGATATGGATAATCTTGCGTTGGGACATCGGGCGTTTGTCGGACGGACGCAAAGATAATGCAAATTATTTCTTTTTTGCCGGTCGAATCCGGCGTTTCATACCGGCAGGTTGAGGCCCGGTTGGCTGCCGGCGCGTATTGGCGGTTGAAAATCTCTTCCGGATTGAGGGAATGCGAACGGATTGCGTATCTTTGTCCTCGTTTATATATCCGATGAAAAATGGCAGATGATTATTTAGGCCGAAAAATGGAAGAGTACCTGGCCCGTTCGGCATCCGGCCAGGCCAGTCGCCGGCCGCTGGTAACATTGAGCCGGCTGTTGCTGAAAAACCGCAGCCATCGCGGCTACGATCCCCGCTTCATCGTGCGCGAAGACCAGCTTCGCCGCATTATCGGGGTCAATACCCGCATCCCCTCGGCGCGGAATCAGCAGGTCCTGCGATTCCGGCCCGTCCTGGCGGACGAAGCGCCCGGGGTCTTGGCCGAAATCCGCCTCGGAGGGGCCTTGCCCGAGCTTCATTTACCGCTTCCGGGAACCGGGCCGAACGCTTTCATCATCGTCTGCTCGACGGTTCCGGAAGATCGTTATGTCGATATTGATTTGGGTATTTCGGTTCAGAGCATGCTGCTCCAGGCGGCTGAAATCGGACTGAACGGCATCTGTATCGGCGCGTTTGACAAAGAGCGGATCCGGCAGAAATTCCATCTGGAGTCCGAGCCGCTGCTGATCCTGGCCATCGGCAAAGGCATCGAGAAAATCGAATTGGTGGAGATTTCCGAAAACGACGATCACCGTTATTTCCGCAAGGACGGCATACACTATGTCCCTAAAGTCCGTGTGGAAGATCTGATTATCGGGTAAGTCGGATTTTACGCCGCCCGCTGCCCCCCCCCTCGGGGCGGCCCGCTGAACAGCGCAGGTTCCTTGTTGTGGGTGAACGGGGCGTTGGTTTCCGAGGACGGATAAACGCGCCGGAGACCTCCTCGGAGTCGTTTCCGCCGTGCTGTTAGTCTTTTTCTGCCGGGGTGCCGCGGCATCCGATGCCCGAATCTCCTGCGTCAGCCGAGCTCGGTAAGGATCTGCTGCACGACGCTCTCGTCGGCATCGGTCAGGGTGTATTCGGGAACGCCGGCGCACCCGCCCATCGAGACCTGCGGATTGCGGAAGCGCATGCCGCTTTCGCGTTCCCGGCGGGCGCTGAAATGCAGGGCGTCGACCCCTGTGGCGGCCAGCAGCCGGGCATTCGACGGACCGACGCCGCTTCCGGCCATGATTTCGATGCGCCCGGTAGCCTGTGCCGCCAGCGCACGCAACGTTTCGATGCCTTCCTGCGCCGTGTTGCGGCCTCCGGAGGTGAGCACCCGGCGGCATCCGGTGCGGATGACCGCTTCGAGCGCCTGCCGGGAATCGCGCGTCATGTCGAACGCCCGGTGAAACGTCACCTCCATCCCCTCGGCCTCGCGGACAAGCTGCGCCGTGCGCGTCTCGTCCACCTCTCCGTCCGGTGTCAGCAGCCCGAAAACCACCCCGTCGGCTCCGTATTCGCGGGCGAGGCGGATCTCTTCGGCCATCAGCGCCACCTCGTCGTCGGTGTAGAGAAAATCTCCGCCCCGGGGGCGTATCATCACGCTCAGCCGCAGGCCCGGCAGGCTCCGGGCATAGCGGATCAGTCCGGCGGAAGGGGTCGTGCCGCCTTCGAGGGGAGCGGCGCAGAGTTCGATGCGCTCGACGCCCGTCCGCCGGGCGATGTCGCATGCATTGCGGGTATAGGTGCAGAGTTCAGTCGTCATCATCCGGTTATAATTGGTGTATGGTGTGCAGGAAACGGTCGCCCAGGCCGATCGTGTAACCGTGCGATTCGAACACGACGCGGTTGAACGTGTCGCCGACGATAAACACCGGAAGCGGAACGTTCCCTGGCAGATGCATCGCGTCGAGGATCTGTCTGCGGACGGAGCCGTCGCGGTCGATGCCGAACGTGACGGTCGCCGGCAGCGGTGCGGCGGGCGACGCCATGTATTTCCGGTACGCCCCCTCATCGGGGAAGAGCAGGATGATCGAACGGCTCCATTGCTCCAGTTCGGCGGCCTTGGCGGCGATGTCCTTCAGCGCATGATCGGTGGGTTCCTGCCCGACGCCGACCAGTCCGACCACGAAATAGCCGCGTCCCGCGGTGAGCAGCACCGAGGTCTCCCGGCCGGTCCGGGCGTCGGTGAATTTCGATTCGGAGTTGAAACTGCCGATCACGCGGACCGCTTCCGAGTTGTCGCGCATCGGTAGATCGGTTTCGGTCGTCCGGTTCGGCCCGATGTTGAGGAACGACACGTTTGCCAGCACGCTGCCGTCGGCCAGGCGGCTGCCCGTTGCGAGCATGTAGTAGCCGGTTTCCAGGTCGGTGGGTGTGTCGAAGCGCGCGCTCCATGGCTCGAAATCGGGGTAGTTCAGCAGCGCGAACGACTGCCCGTCGAAGCGCGAGAGCGTGAAGTGTCTGAAATATTCCGGATCGTCGAGACGCGGAATCGGCTCGTAGCGCAGTTTCAGCCGGCCGGTTTCCATCTGCCGGTCGTTCGCCGACTCGAAATCGACGGGCACATCCTTTCCGGCGTGGCGGTAGAAGAGGTTCCCGGTCACGGGGTCGATCCACGCCGGAATGCCGAGCGAACGGGCTGCGGCAACGAAAAAGATCTTGCGCGAGGGTTTGTCGGCTACGCGGCTGCGCCATACGCCCTCCGCAGAGACGGTTGTGAAAACGGTGCAGAGTTCGGGCCGCAGCGTCAGGCTGTCGCGGCACCACGCTGCGAGCAGCTGCGGATCGTTGCGGAATGCCGCGGCATCGGCCGCCGGGATTTCACGCCGGAGAAACGACCGGTAGGCGGTGAGCATCTCGTTGGCCGCACGCGGAGCCAGCACGGTCGCGGCGTCGGCATCCTTGTCCGTATTATAAAGATGGTCTGCGAGCACCGCCGACGGCGTGTCGCGCAGGTCCTTTTCCGACAGCGTGGCGAGCAGTTGCAGCGCCCGCCCGGTGCATCCTTTCCGGCTCGCTTCGCGCAGGAAATCCATGATCTCGCCGTGATTGCCTCGCGATGCGGTTATGAACCGGGCGATCTGGCCGGGCTTCACTCCGATGGCGCGGGCGAACGAATCGACGGCCGGTTGTGCGGGGAACGTGGCGATATAGGCGTTGCGGATGGAGTCTTCGCGGTTGAAGCGGCGGTCGTTTTCCGCGCGCTGGGCGGCCGTCACCTCCGGCAAATTCGCGCTCTCGGCCGGGGGAACGATGTCGACGGGAAAGGAGAATTCGTCGCCGATCGCATGATCCAGCGCCACCGTCGCCTGCGGCTCCCGCCCGAAAGAGACCTTCCGGATGCCGAACCGCCCGTCGCGGACGGCCGTGACGAGCATGTCGCCCAGTCCTGCCGACAGCGACGCCTGTCCCCGGCCGTCGGTCGTTTTGCGCGACACGGTGAAGAACTCGGCGTAATTGTAAAGTTTGAACTCCACGGTCGCACCCTCCACGGGGCTGCCCGCCGTGTCGGTGACCGTCACGGTGAGCGGAGCGCATGCGGCATAGTTCGAAATCACGTTGATTTCGGTGTAGTTGGCCGTGGTTTTCATCACCTCCTCCGGGCCGTCGTAATAACCGAAGACCTTGGTGTGCATCAGCATCCCGCGGCTGGCCGGGGCGTTGAACCACCCCAGGTCGAGCACCGGTTCCGGCTCGCAGGCCCCGAGGAAATGCCACCGTCCGTCGGCCCAGGCCTCGACCCAGGCGTGGTTGTCGTCGGTGTGCGCCCAGCGGGGCGTGTAGACCTGCCGGGCCGGAATGCCCACCGAGCGCAGCGCAGCGACGAGCAGCGTCGACTCCTCGCCGCAGCGGCCGTGGGCCGTGCGCACGGTGGCCAGCGGCGAACTGGTCCGCGCATCCGACGGCTGGTAGTTGGCCTTTTCGTGACACCAGTGGTTCACTTCGAGGATGGCGTCGTACATCGGCAACCCTTCGACGCGCGGCGCCAGCTGGTCGTGGAACACCCGGCGCGAATCGTCGAGGTTCTCGTTGTTCACCCGCACGGGCAGCACGAAATGCCGGAACAGTTCGTCGGAAACGATGTCTCCCCACGGCATTTCCCGGCGGGTGGCCAGCGCGCTGCGCACGTTTTCCAGATAAAAATCGCCCGGGTAGTCGGTCATGTCCCCCACGGGCATATAGGCATAAAGGAACATCATGGCCTCGCGCTCCTGCCGCGTCATCGGTTCGTCGAATATCCCGAACAGATCGCCCCGGGAAAGCAGTTCCTGTTTGTGACGGAAATCGGTCTCCACGCGCCGCATGAAACCCTCGTTGCCGGCCGGGGAGCACGCCGACAACACGCCCGTGAGCATAAGCAGACCGGCGAATAGCTGTGTCGTTTTTTTCATCGTAAAGTGAGTTCTATGATTCGGTCGGTATCCTCGGGAACATGCTCCAGATTCAGGACGATCCCTTTTCCCCGGAGCGTGTCGAACTTCACCCGCTCGCCGTTGTTCAGGCACCGGGCTTCCCCGACTTTTTCCGCAAGCGGCAGGTACAGCGCATCGTCCTGCAAATCGAGCACATGCACATAGAGCTTGTCGCCCTTGCGCGTCGTTACGCCCCAGCCGTGGGGCGGGATGTCGCCGCCGCGGGTTCCGTAGATGCTTTCGCCGTACCGGGCGAGCCATTCGCCCATCTCCCGCAGCCGTTCGACGGCCGTCGCAGGCAGTTTCCCGTCGGGTTGGGGACCGATGTTGAGCAGCAGGTTCCCGTTGCGGCCCGCAGCCCGCACGAGGTAGTGGATCAGCGTCTTCGTCGATTTGTAATCGAGGTCGGTGATCTTGTAGCCCCACATGCCGTTCATCGTCTGGCACGTTTCAAGCGGCAGGCGGCCGATCTCCTGCCCCGAAAGCCCGGCGGTGTTCTCGCCCGGAAGGTCGCGCTCGAAAATCTGGATGTCCTCGCCTTCGAACGGGACCAGGTGGTGGTTGTTACCCACCAGACAGGCCGGCCTGATGGCATGGATATGGTCGTACAGCCCGCGGAGTTTCCAGTCGAAATCCGGGTTCCGGTCCTGGTCCCACACCCCGTCGAACCAGATGGCGCCGACCGGGCCGTAGCCCGTCAGCAGCTCCGTGAGTTGGCGTTTCATAAAGTCGTAGTAACGCTCGTAGCTGATCGCCGTGCCGGGGCGGCCCGTTCCCAGCCCGGTCCTGCCGCGCGGGCAGTCGTCGCGGTACCAGTCGATCAGCGAATAATAGAGGTGCAGCCGGATGTCCTGGCGGGCGCACTCGTCGGAGAGCGCCTTTACAATATCCTGTTTATACGGCGTGGCGTCCACGATGTCGTAATCCGTCTGCGCGGTGTCCCACATCGAGAAGCCGTCGTGGTGGCGCGTCGTGAAGCAGACGTATCCTGCACCCGAGGATTTGATGGCCGAGACCCACTCCGCGGCATCGAAATCATGTGGATAAAACGCATTGGCCAGCTTGGCGTACTCCCGGTAGTTGATGTCCCGGTTGGTCATCGTCCATTCGCCCGAGCCGAGCATGGAGTAAAGTCCCCAGTGGAGGAAAATGCCGAATTTGGCGTCCTGAAACGCCGTCCGGGCTTGCAGGTTTTCAGGCGCCGGGGCATAGGGCGCAGTCGTCTGCGCGGAGGCCGTCCAGCAAACGGCGGCGCAGGCCGCAACGATCCAGCGGTTTTTCATCGTATTTGGTTCGGATTATATACTTTATTCAAAAGTAATACAAATTCGCGACAATCATGCCGCTTTTTCCCGTTTTTTCTTTTCGTTTGTTACAATCGGAGCTTTTTAACGTCGAAAAAGTTACTTTTTATTGCGATGTTCGGGCGCAACTGTCGGGCTTACGATCTTCCTTCCGCCCTTCGCTCCCCCGGAAGCAAAATCGCAGGCTCGGATCGCATGTTTCGAGAGAGGCCGCTCTGGGGCTTTCCTATGCGCTGGCCAAGGGCAAACACTTCACGCGCGAGGAGTTTGTTTCGATGCTGCTCACCTCGGTGAACGACATCGACTCGCGGTTTGAAGGGTCCAAAACCTCCGGCGGGACGATCAATCTCGAAAAATACCGCGGCAAAATGGGTACGGGTTTGACCGATGCCTACCAGTTGCTGATGCAGATCGAAGGAACGCCCTGTCTGAAAGTCAAGACCGGCAAACTGGAGCTTGTCACCCTTACGAAACATTTCGGAGGTTCGGCCAAGGATCTGACCTATATGGGTGTCGAAGTCTCGGCGGAAGATATGCAGAAACTCGGCATGGCCGTGGAACCAAAGATGTACAACGGTCAGTTGATGATCAAATGTACGAAGCCGGGAGTTGCGCACATCACCGTGAAGGCGGTGGGCGGCGGCAACAGGCCCGGAACAGGATCGGTTATGGGCGGCATCGAAATTACCAAGACGTTTGCCGTCATTGCCCGCGAAACGGGTGCTGAAAACGGAGGCTGGTTATAAACGATAGAGTTAAAATACAATGAAAAAATATATTTATTCCCTGTTTGCGGCTGTTTTGTTCCTGTTTTCAGCCGGTTGTTCGAAGGATGACGACGGCTCGAAAAACATTGATTCGGGTGTTGTGGGCGAGTGGCACCAGACGAAGTGGAGCAACGAGGCATATGCGGATTTCGATGTCTACGTCGAGTTTCTGTCCGACGGGACGTTCAACATCTTCCAGAAGGTGGAAACTCCGACCTTTGTGTGCTATTCCGGCGATTTTGCGGTCAACGGTGCGCAGCTTTCGGGCCGTTACCGCGACGGTGAGCCTTGGGGCGCCAGCTACGCCTTTGAGTTGAGCGGAGACGGAAAAACGCTGACGATGATCAGCCAGACCGATAAGGCCGAGGAGAGCGTCTATACGAGAACTGCCATTCCCGAAGAGGTGCGGAACGCTCCCGAAGTGCGCTCCGCGCTTTCCGGTGCGTTGCTGCGGATTTTCTAATACGACGACGTTGAAGTCCAAAAGCAGCCTGACCATATGGTCAGGCTGCTTTTGCGTTGATTCTGATGGGTGCGAAAAAGGGGACACAGGCCTCCATGACAACGAATACACAAACATTGCAAAATGGCGTATTGGGTGGCTATACTATTGTTTACATTGCCCTCTTTACGCAGGAACAGTTCAAAATCACGCAGGAACGCTAAATCTATTTCATCGAACCGAGTGTTCAGCGACCTAAATTCAGACAGGCGGGAAAGTAGGGAACGGTGTTTGGATGCCGAGCCGTATTTGCCGAGCGTTTCAAGTCTTTCTATTGTTTGTTTTAGATATTCGCCTATGGAACAATTCAGTCGTTTGCTGTTCTGTTCAAAGAGATTTTCAAAGGTTACGGGAATATCCATAATCTCTAAACGTCGGATTTTCTTCTCGTACTCTTTTACTTTGGCTGTTATCTGAAACTGAATATTGTCCCTGTCGGGGCAGTCGTCTGTTACCTTTTGTGCTTCTGCGTCCCAATGTTTAAGCGCAACGGAAACACCCAATCCGACTGCCTTTTTGCGTTTGCCTTGAAAGAATAAAAGGCACAATGGAGAGGTGGAATTTTTATAAATAATTTCTTTGCGGCATATAACTCTGAATGTCATTTGATTACATTGTTATATGCAGTTGGATGTGTAGTTCCCTATGTGGAGCCTAATGTGTACCCTGCACCCTCAAACGGGCTGTTTTTGCCCTGAAAATGCCAAAGAGAAAGGAATGGTATAAACGCAAAAAAGACCGATAATCATTGATTATCAGTCTTTTGCTTTGTACCCCCTCAGGGGCTCGAACCCTGGACCCCAACATTAAGAGTGTCGTGTCTCCTTCGCGGACAAAAACTGCGTTTTCGTCCGTAACCAACTGAGCTAAAGAGGCATCAATCGTTATCCGATTGCGAGTAACTCTGTGTTTTTGGGGGTAGGGTAAACAAAAGGGTAAACAGTAATTTTATTATAATCTTCTGCTGGTTAATGAATTAGTTGTTGTGCTGGGGCTTGTCGATGATTTAGCTTGTGTCATTCATGTTTTTTGAGTTATGGGCTGAATATTGGGCAGAAAATCGGCGCAAAATTTTCCCCTCCTGCCGCTTTCCCGTTTTTATCAATTTTCAGTAGCTTTGATTTCTATAAATAAAAAATCCCCGACCGCATGGCCGAGGATTATCTTTATATGAACTGCTCTAAATACTTTTCATTGAACCCCGCTAACGGGAATTTGAAATCTTTCAGTGTTCCGTCTGTTGCTGTATATGTAAAGCTAACGGCGTCGCTCTTGTTGTGAACGGCAAACAGGTTTACGCTCTCTGCGGAATTTGAAAACTCAATAACGTTAGGCATGATTAGCGTTATATCTCCTTTTATATCTTCTAACGGACAAGACATTGAAACTATCGGCTTCCCTCGTCTTTGAAATGTCATTTTTACGGGTTTCTGCTGGTCTATGTCCAATGCAAAGAAATAGTAAAAGGTAAACGGGACGGTTTCATCTTCTTTTCTCCCGACGAATAGGCAAACTCCGTCATAATCATCATAGGATACGGATTTGGCAATGTAGGATATTTGCAAATCATCCTGTTTTTCCTTGCCAATTTTTCATTCTGTTTTTGGTGTTTTGTTCATTTTAGCTAAAATTTATGTTGTTATTATATATTTGATTATGATATAAATATACGAAAAATTTGTGACTTATGCAAGTAAAAAAGAAAGGACAAACTTGTGCAGAGGGTCTATAAGTTAACCCTTTTGCACAAGTCTGGCCTATTAGGGGGCAATTAAGATATTCTCACTCGTTGACAAATCGTATAATGCGTTTACACTCTATACAGCCAATTTCTCCTGTCTTTTCATTTTCAACAATAGCTACTGTTAAAGGATAATATTGCCCATTATCAATATGATAAGAATCTGCAAATCTGTGAAACAAGCCTATTGCAGTTCTATTATCATTATCATCTCCACTATCCATAAAACCTGCTTGGGGGTCATATTTATCCGATGTGTAATATTCGATTTTTCTTAATTTTTCCATAGTCTTTTCCTTTTAATCTCTCCTGCCATGCCGAAACACAGCAGGAGAATAGTTTGACATTTATTAAGATGTTAGGTTCGTTTATTCATCCAATGTGGAAATGCTTGAAAAATAGAATTTCCAAGCGCTGTTTTTGTACGCTTCCACACTTTCAGCAGGCACTTTCAGCACGACATTGGAACTGTTTTTGAAAACCTCGCTACCCAATTTAGGCGGTGTTATCGTTCCTATTTTGAATCTCCATAATTTACCTGCAAAAGCATAGTCTCCCAATTCTTTAACTTGTGTACATTCCGACATATCCACTTCTAAAGAACTATAAATAATAATCGAATCCCTACGAAAAGCGTACTTGCCAATAGTTGTCAGATTTGACCCTTTTTCAAAGGTCACGGTCGACAATCCACAGTCTTCGAAAGCATAATTTCCGATGGTTTCCACTCTTGCGGGAATCTCGATCGATCGTAAGTCAAAGCACTGCTTGAAAGCCTCGCTTCCAATAGTTGCCAGTTTCGATTCTTTCTCAAAGGTCACGGTCGCCAAGGAGGTACAACCTCCGAAAGCATATCTTTCAATCGTCTCCACGCTCGCGGGAATCCTGATGGACAGCAACTTGCTGTTATAAAAAGCACTCTCTTTTATCTCACTCAAGTTATTTGGCAGGATTATATTTTCGATGTCCGATTGACGAAACACCTTTGTAGGCAGTATGGTCACATCGACCTCCCCGATGTCGAGATTTATCAAATGAGTCATATTTCGTATTACCGAAAAATCATTGTCGTCCAAGGTGCCCGTAATTTTTAACGATTTGATAGGTGCGCCAACAAATCCCAGTTCGGTCAAGACGGATTTCAATTCCCCTTTTCGCGGGTTGTGAACCATAGTATATGCCTCTTGAAAGATAACCAATTGGGTACTTGCATTTCCACAAGTGAAAGTATAAGCGGCGGTTCGTTCATTGGGAGAAGTGTTCGCCTGCACATTGAACCTTACTTTTGAAATACTAGTGTGTCCACTGATTGTCGATGGTGTACACCATGATTCGCCGCCTGTCAGTTCCCAGTCCGAAGCTTTGTATCTGCCGCTGCTGGAAAAAAGCTCTACCGTCACAGAGGATTCCCCTCCTGCGGCATCGAAAGTCAAATCATCGGTCGAAAGGGAAATGAACGCGACACTATTGTCTTCCGTATCATTGTCCGTGCATCCGCAGACAAGTATTGCGGACAAGGCAAATAAGAATAGTTTTCTCATAATGAGTTTGAATTTTAAATTTCTAAATCACACGCCAGCAGTTCATAGTTTTTCGATTTCGTCGATATTGAACATTCCATGTCTAAGATGATGATCTTCATTAAACCACTTGCATTGAACTTGCGTGTAGTTTTCAGAGCCATCAATCATCTTGATTGGATACTCTGAAACCGTCATTTTGGGCCCTCCCGATTTGAGGACGACGACATCGCCAATCTTAAAATCCATAATTGCAAAAATTTCTTACCGTATCAACTCCTGCTGCGGTGGGTTATATGCAAAAAGAAAGTGTGGAGTTGTTCGTTATCTGTACCGAGGTTCTGACAAAACCCAAAGACGAATAAGAAACAATACCCCACACCGAATAGAATATATCAGATGATATATGCCTATATGCGGTGATGAGCGTTGTCGTTATCCTCGTCTTTGTAGAAACTGTCAGATTTCGGTACAAGGATTAGCGAAACACTTTCACTAAGTTAATATGTTACCGCCCGTATGGGTCGATGCCACAAAATTAGAAAATGTTTCTCAATACGCAACACTCGTGGGGTATTGTAGTTACAAAGAACGCGCTAAAGTTTCAGAAAATCAAGATTGATATTCTAAAAAGTTCTTCATTGGTTGGGATATTCCATTATAAAGAACAAGCCGACATATTCCCTCTAATCGGGAGTTGCAAATCATTCCAACCCTCAATTATCGAGAATATGCCGACTTAAAATCTGTTTTGACGGTTTGGTAATAGCTGTAAGGATTACAAGCAGTCGATAATCAGCTGACCAACCAACCGAGTATATAGAGTGTCCCGCACGTTATTCTGCTGCTATCTTTTGTATAACGCTGTCCATACAGATAGCCTGTCCGCTGGCTAATCTTCCCCACCAACAGCAACCGTATTCCTCGATAATAACCTCTCCCTCCCGTTTCAGTCGTTCTGCCAGCCACGAATCAATCAACCACCATTCCATGACATCACCCACAAAGGGATAGATATATTCTTCGGGTAGCAGATTTTTGTCGAGCATTTCATCCACGACTGCGGTTTGATTCGTCAGTACGCAGTTCTCCACCAATCGCTGTGCTGTCATTGGATTCCTTGTTGAGCGGCTATGTTGCGTAACCATTGATTAGCGAATGTGGTGTGTTCTGCTTGCAAGCGCGGGTTCAACGCTATTCCATCTTCCGACCATCTGACGCTGTTTTCCTCGATACCGCAATAGTCGTTGCGATAGTAGTAGGGAATGAATTGCCGAGTTTCATTGTGCAGGGCAAAGAGCATTTCGGGGTCTCGCATGGCATCACCGTTCTGCTGTCCGTAATGAGTCAGTGAAAAAAAGTCGTACTTGTCGATACGCCCGATCAGTTCAAGATATACGGGCATATATGTACCGTCCGAATTGTCGATTTTGGTTGTTTGCAAAGCTAACATTTTGCGGAAAATTTCCGCCGCTCTCCTGTCAAGTGTTTTCATATATGAAACGGTTTTACATTTGACAATGGGGAGGGGGCTTTGATTCATGTATCTGCTCGTGGGCTGTATATAGACAAAAAACTCCAACAGTTGCATTGTTGGAGTTTTAGATGTAAGAGAAATACTTAGAATGGCAAATCTAATCGATCTAATTCTTCTAATACTTTTTCTAATGTTTCTGTTTCTTTAGTGCATGAATCAACAGCCTCGTTATATAGGCTTTCAAGGAAAGGATACTCATTATCACCTGCCATTACGGAAACAATGGGAATCACCATGTTTTTGTCATTATACATGCTTACAGCAATAAATTCAGAAGCAATATTGTCATAGTATTCAATGCCTTTAGATATTGCAAAAGTTGCGGCATTCAATTCCAACATATATTCGTTTTCTGAACTTGTTTTACGCCATTCCAATTTCCGTTCTTTCGTCAACTTATATAACCGTTGTATTAATTCAGAATATTTCTTTTCCATCTTATTTAGATTTTAATTGATTTTCAATTCTACTTAACATTGAGGCAATTTCTTCCATGTCTTGGCAAAAAATAATCTTATCAAGTTTAGCTTTATTGCTTATTTGTTTGTCGATACTATTCAGATCAATTTCTACTCTTTTCTTTAATCGCCCAAATTCTTCAATATCCAATTCGATCTTTCCAATGAACTCAACTCGCATCATAAAATCTTTTACATCGCATAACCTTAATTTTGCGAGTTCATATTTTTCACTATTTATATATTCCTCAATAATCCGAATAGTGGTTACGATTTTAGCTATATCAGATATGGATAAAATTTGCTCTACTTTTTCTCTCGTTTGGGCAACCGCAGATTGAGTGCTTTTTGTTATATTTTGTAGAGCCATAATCTGCCATAAAGCGACAGCCAATCCATAGATAGATACATAAAACCCAAGTAGAGTAGCAAGATTGAAAATTGTTTGCTGTTCTTGAGATGTATATCTATAACCCGTTGGTTGAATTAAAATAAAGCATCTTTAACAAGACCAATTTTACG
>NZ_QTXM01000011.1:0-108066 GCF_003461645.1 Alistipes sp. AF14-19 | reverse complement strand
CTCAATTCTATCACTATATCTTTCCGCATTTCACTTTTTTGTAGTAACTTTGCGCTATGAATGCAACAAAAACGATACTCGACTGGAAGAATGTCGTATGGCTGTCGCTCGTCAGCTATGCGCTTTACACGACGCTGTGGCTGGTTATAGACGATGAGATCTGGCACGCTCCGGGACAGTTCTCCGTCACCGAGATGGCGGTCGATTTCTGCATGTGCGTACTCTTCGTCGGGTTTTCGCTGCTTTACAGCCGCACCATTCTGCGGATTCTGCCGATGCGCAACCGTCCCTATGTGCGCCTTCTGCTTATGGTCTGCATCCTCTTTCTGCTCAACAATGCGATGGCCTACGCGATGACCGTCCTGTGCGACGCGATATGGGGCGACGGAAGCGACGAACTGTTCCGTATGCAGGGCATCTACACGTACGGCATGGTCGCCACGTTCGTCTCGTGCATCTACTCCAATGCTTTCTATCTGGAGACCTACATGCACACCGAGAACGAGAAACGGCGGCTGGAAATTGCGCTGCTCAAGGAGCAGGAGGTGGCGTTGCAGTCGCAGCTCGATGCGCTGAAATCGCAGATCGACACCCATTTCATGTTCAACAATTTCAGCATTCTGGCTGAACTGATCGAGGAGGATCGCGTGCTGGCGGGAAAGTTCCTCGCCAACCTTTCGAAGGTTTATCGCTACATCATCCAGAACATGAAGCGCCACAAAGTGCCCGTCGGCGAGGAGATTGCCTTTCTGGATGCCTACCTTTACCTGATCGAGATGCGATACGGCAAAGCCGTCGTCGTCCACATAGAGAACGATGTGCGCATCGCCGACGGCAGCATCCCGCCCGCCTGCCTGCAACTGCTGGTCGAGAACGCCATCAAGCACAACCGCCATTCGGCCGAGGAACCGCTGCATATCGATATCCGGCGCGAGGGGAACCATATATCGGTCTGCAACCCCGTTGCACCGCTTTTCTCTGCGGCGGAGCCTTCGACGGGCATCGGTCAGAAGAACATCGCCGAACGTTACGCGCTGCTCAGCGACCGGCAGATGATCGTCAGCTTTACCCGAGATACATACGCTGTCAAACTACCCATCCTTGAAAATTAGTATGAAACATATCCTTATTCTCGAAGACGAACAGCGCAACGCCAACCGGCTCGTCCGGCTGCTGAAAGAGATCGTGCCTGAAGCACGTATCGACGGCCCGCTGGTGACCATCGAAGCGGCGGCGGAATTTCTGCGCAAGGCTCCGGCGTCCGACCTTATCCTCGCGGACATCCGCCTCTCGGACGGATTGAGTTTCGAAGCGCTGAAAGAGGCGCCGCCCGCCGTGCCGATTATCTTCACGACCGCCTACGACGAGTATGCCGTGCAGGCGGTCAAGTATAACAGCTTTGACTACCTGCTTAAACCCATAGACGCAGACGAACTCGCCGCAGCGATCGAGAAGGTCGGACGCAGCGGCCGCAACACATCGGACGAACCCCTGCGCCAGCTCTTCGAGGCCCTGCAACAGGGCGGTTGCCGCTACCGCGAGCGGTTCTTGCTGCCGTACCGCGACGGCTACAAGACCGTTTCGGTAAGGGAGATAAACCACATATTCACCGAAAACAAAATCGTGCGCCTGCATCTCGACGATGGCACCTCGGAGTCTGTTTCCGTGAGCATGGACGAACTCGAACGACAGCTCGATCCGACCCGCTTCTTCCGCGCCAACCGCCAGTACATCGTCTGCATGGAGAGCATCCGCTATCTGGGCAACTATTTCGGCGGCAAACTCGTCCTGCGCCTGCACCATTATCCCGACGCCGAAATAATCGTCAGCAAGGAGAAGGCCCAGCGTCTCAAGGAGTGGATCGACAGGTAGTCTCCGACCTGCTATAACAAGAGATTTCATACGAGAGGAAGTTCCGAGTACCGGGCTTCCTCTCGTTCGTTTTTACAATCTGCACATTTTTTCGATGTCCGCAAACGGCGCTTCGGCAGCCGATTTCTCCGTTTCGGAAAGATTCTCCTTTCCTCTTGTTGAAAAAGCGTTTAATATTACACGGGAAATCAAAACCATACTGATATGAAAATAATCGCATTTTTAATTTGTTTGACTGCTCTACTGACAGGCTGTCATAAGGAAGTAGCCGACCCTATTGGTATTGATGATACAGATCATATAAAACTTTCCGCAAAGGAGCTGCTTTTCGATGCCACTGCATCCAAGCAGCCCGTGACGACCGAAGGTGATTTTTGGTGGATGGACCGGGCTGTTTACGTGGATGGCAAGCGCATCGATACCGATGATCCGACGCTGAAAATTGAAATGGGAATTCTTGATGGGTTTGGTTCCGTGCCCACACCCCTGCGCATCGAGGGCGAATGGTTTACCATCACTCGGGAGGGACTTAAACGCATATTGGTCGAGGTAAAAGCGAATCCGATGTCCAAGGAACGTATCTTGATTCTGCCTCTTGCAAGCGGAAACAATGGCCAGACATTGACAATCAAGCAGGAGGGGTCTGGCCGCTCTGCGACAGCCAGACACACTTTTTAACTGTTACGACAATGAAAACTTTCCGTTTGATGTTCGTCTTATGTCTTTTGGCGTCGGCGGAGATAGTCCAAGCCCAGCACGTTTCCGACAAGGCGTATAAAGGCGGTAATTTCACGCTCGAATTCGGCGCTTTTACAAACGCGGGTTCCAAGATTTCCTTCACGGGATTCTCCCTGACACCGGTCGGCGGCTACACGTTTAGCGAACACCTGTTTCTGGGTGGCGGAGTATCTTTCTGCTTCAATACGGTCGATAACTTTTTCAGCATATCCATGCCCGTGTTTGTCAGAGGGAAATACTCTTTGTTAAAATCGAGGATTACGCCATACGTTTTACTGGACGCAGGCTACGATCCGCTATTTGTTTCCGTCAATCATGAGATAAGCGAATCGTATGTACCGTCGCACGGCGACCTGTGGATATATGGTACTCGCGGAGGTTTCTATCTTCGGCCCGAATTGGGTGTCTCGTTGCGTTTGCGCCGCCGCAAAAGCGTGAATTTCGGTATCGGCTACTGTCGGCAGCGCGGTGATTTCAAACGCATGGAGTTGCAGAACGGCAGCATCGAGGCGGTAAACTATTCCAAGGTCGGAAAATTGACTTTTAGGGCCGGTTTTACTTTCTAATTAACGAGGATTACGAATATGCTACTGGAACCGGACAAAGACCTCCGCAACAGAAACGCAATCATCAACCTCTTGCTTAAAAAGAACGCCAATTCGGCCAAATAACCGATATGAGAAGACGTGAAAAGCAGAGAATGGACATGTGTCTGTTCTCCGCTTTTTTAGAAACATTTTCAAGGCTTCATTTCGGTATCATATCGTCTCTCTTTGTCGCCACAGGTAAAACACGGCGATACACACCGTAGTTGCCACTTCGGACAGCGCCAATGCCAGCCAGATGCCGGCAACACCCAATGCGCGGGGCAGCAGGATAAAACTCGGAACGAGGAAAATCATACCGCGCAACAGGGCGAAAGCTGTGGCCGGGCGGATGCGTTCCACACTCTGATAGTAACCTATAGCCGTCAGATTCAGGATGAAGCAGACGAAAGCTGCGGAGACGAGCGGAAACCCGTCGATGGCGATTCGTGCCGCCGCCACCGTGGGATCCACGAACAGTCCGACCAGCCATTCAGGACAATAGACGAAAAGCAAGGTAACCGCCGCGCCGCACACCACGGCAGTCAGCAGCGCGATCCGCTCCGTTGCCGCCACACGGCCATGCAGTCCCGCACCGAAATTGTAACTGATGATGGGTTGCGCCGACTGCGCGATGGCGTTGCCGACCATGAAGACGAAAGGCATGTAATAGCAAGCTATTCCGAAGGCGCCCACGCCGTCATCGCCCAGATAGCGCATGAATACCTGATTGCCGACGAATATGAGCATGGCCATCGTACACTCGCCCAGCAATGCAGACGAACCGATGCGGCACTGGTAGCCGATGTTGCGCAGCGACAGACGCAGGCTCTTACGGCTCCATTTGAGCATAATCGGGCGCAAGTGCCGTGCGCGGAATAGCAGATACCCCATGCTGATAACACCGCCGATAACCAGACTGATTGTCGTGGCGGCCGCAGCACCCGTTACACCCAATCCCAGCGGAAAAATGAAGAGCCAGTCCAGCATGATGTTGACGGCTGCCGGGATGATGTTGCACCACATGGCCAGTTTGGGCGCACCGTCCAGACGGATGATGAAGAGCGATATGGCCATCCACATCTCAAACAGAAGAGAGGGAATGAACCACCGCAAGTAGTCTTTCACCAACGGTAACAGATGGTCGGACGAACCGAGCAGGCGTCCCATGGTATCGGGAAAGAGCATGATGACGACCGACGGCACTAACGTTATCAGCGTAGCGAAAACGAGGGTCTGCGTCACGTTCATCCGTGCGACCCGCTGTTTGCCCCGCGCCAGATGGATGGACGCCACGACGGAACACCCTGCGCCCAGCATCAGCGCCACGCCCATGAGCAGCATCAGTACGGGAATGCAGATGTTGATGGCGGCCACGCCGTCGCTGCCCACACCGTGTCCCACGAAGATGCCGTCGATGGCCGTTACGGCCGACATGCTCAGCATCCCCAGCAGTGTGGGAATGAAATACTTGTTGAATAGCTTGAACACATTCACACTTCCTAAATCAATAGCGTCTCTTTCCATATCTTAATTTTTCATATTCCGACTCAACGAAAAAATGCCGGACAAGTTGATTGGTTTTACCCAGTCATCTTATCCGGCATTCTATAATTCTGCCCTCCGATGAGGATTACAAAACTCCTTTTTTCGTTTTTCGGGTGCAAAAGTAGAGCTTTCGTCGCAAACAACCAAATACACTTATGTGTTTTTCAATGAATATGTTTATATATTTATCGGATTCACTTTCATTGTTCCCAAATTCAGAAATACCCCATGATGTTCAATCATCCCGTTCCTAAACATTTTCCAAAGGATATTGCATCCGAGTTGCGCCAGCGTGGAGTTGATGAACAAGTCCTGCCTCTCCAATGCCTCTGCCAGCGAGCAACTCGGACCGGAATCCTCTTCCTTTACTCTTGCATATTTAACCAATCGGGTAATTACTTTCAGAGAGCCTGCCGTTTCATATAGCTGAGATGCGGGTTGCTTTATCTTTTTCGGTACGGTTCCCAGAACGACTTGTCCCGATGTCTGCGTGTTCCCGAAATCCATCCAATAAAGCGGGGTTGTATAATCGCGGTAATCCGGGATTTGTACGGCCTTCAGGATGTTCCATAAGTCAAGGCGTGATTTGATATTGTCCGTACAAGTGATGGTAATGTTTGCCATATTATCCCGGCAAGCATTTTTCAGCACGGTCGGAAATATGTTCGGCACCGCTTTCCAGTCGTTCCCGAAGAAGTTGTTGATACGGGTAATAAGGCATTGAGCCTTGTTCAGTCCCATGTCGGAATACCCGAACAGCTGGCGTCCGATGTTGGCTTCCGTCACGATGTCCGGATCATAGAGTGTCACGAATAGTCCGGGATGTCCGAGTGCCCGGAGTGTCACATCCAGCCGTGCCAGGCCGGTCAGCACCTGCGAGCCGGTTCCTCCCGCACCGATCAGGTTAACCGTTACCGGATGCTGCGGGTTTATCAGGTAGTTGTCGATATAATGTATTCTTTTCATTTCAGTATGTCTTTAAGTTTCAAATTTCTTAACGGTTTCAACTCTTCAAGGTCGAAGGGCTTGTCTTTGGCCGCTTTCGTCACCAGCACCAGGTTGGACTTGGTGGGGTTCCCGCCACCTCCCAGATGCGAGAACTCCGTCAGCCAGAATTTCTTTTCCCAGTATTCCAACAGGTTTTCATAGGTCAGGTCCTTCGGTTTCTCTATTTTAGCCGAACCTAAACAGACGCTCGCGCCTGTGACATTGAAGAACGGTGCAGTATACAGTTCTGTCTCATCCGTCAGAACCTTGCCCTTGCAGGCATAGACATTCAGGCTGTTCCCGTTTGTCTCGTAAATGATTCCCGGCAGGTTGTATTCCGCATTCTCAACCTTGAGCGATTCCTTGAAGAACATCATCCTTTTCCGTGGTGGATTGTACCAGACGTACTTCTCACTGCCTTTGCGTGAGTCGCACCATAGCATATTGGAGGGGATTCTCCCGTAAGGGGTATTGCTGCGATGTTCGGAATACCCCCGTACAAGTTCGTTCATGAACTCTACCGTCACGGGCACACCTTCACCCATTTTACCTTTTCCGTCTATTTCCCTCGCTTCCACAAAAAAGGATTCTCCCTCCCGGGAAGCATAGGCAATCAACGCTACACGCGGATGCAGTATGTCGTTGATTTCTTTGGTAAGTTTGTTCGTATCCATGCTGTCAGTAAATAAAGTTTATGAATTTGTCCGCCCATCTGAAGAAACGTTCCGGATAGTTGTCCTCCCTGGAGAATACCTTATCTGTTTCCGGAGACAAGGCGAATGTCGTAATGGGAATTATGTCATACGTCTCCTGCCTGCTCGAATTATAGAAATCAATCAGGTATTCCGTCATTATGTCCTCACAATCATAAACCACCCGGATTTGTTGCTCCAGTCCCTTAGGATAATAGTCCGGCTCTTCATCGAACCACGGGTCATAGGCATAGGACATGATGGATTTGTCCGGGTTGACGAATTCCAGCCCTTGCCTCATGAGGGCGATGAGTTCCTGTTCCAAGCCGTTCCGGCATTCATACTTGTCAATGGCTTCCGGCAGATTCTTATAATAGGATTTGCGATACACCCTGTCGAGCAGTTTGTAAATCCTGCCCTCCTTGTATGAATGCAACAACCTGTGCCGTTCCGCACGTTCTTTCTTGTCCTCGCCGTCATCATCCTGCGAGAACATTTCAAACACCCAGTTCGTGTCCTCCTCGTCGTTTATGGTGGAAAAACCGTTCGCACTCATCAGGTGATGCAGGAAGGACAACGCGATGCGTCTCAATTTCGGATTCAGGGCTTCCACGAATTTGACGGGGAAATAATACAGGGTATACTTTCCCCACGTATGGGCCTGCCACAAGTTGAAATACAACCGGCCGTTCCGTTCTTCATAATTTACATGCACCGTTTCATCCAGGAGTGCCGCCAATTCATTATAGAGGTTGGCGATGCCTTCCCCGATACTTTTGCCCCGGTCATGTGGTGCATCGACATTCAGCAGTCCGGCATAGCGGAAATAAGAATCACGCAGGAACTCGTAATTCTCCTGCGTGATCAGATTGTGCGATATCCCGTCATGGTCTTCCCTCGTGACCGATTGCGGGGCTATCGGGGCGAATGATACGTTTAGAAAAGAATTACAGCCCCGCTCGGAGCCGTAATTCTTTCCGTCCTGTCCACTCCATGCCGGATATTCCGTTCCGTCTGGCTGATGGCCAGCCTCGCGAGTTGTTCCAGTTGATATTTTTTCAAGGGGGTGCATGACTTTTCCTTTCTTTTGCTTTTCTTTTTATCCATATCTCCTAACCTTTGGTTCCGATGGTCGTCTTGAACTCGTACACTGCCGTGTCGTTCTCGATGACCGGACCGTGTACCGTCGCCGTTGTCAGCTCCGGATACATGTTGGCATAATAGTTCATCACCGCGTCCGGCATCTCACCCGGCATCGGGTCGGCCAGTACGATTGTTTCACTTCCTTTCCTGAATTTGAAGGTCCGATTGAGACCGTTTACTGTCATTGCCATAATTTATGCTGTTTGATGTTGGTAATTGGTTGTCTGAATCATGTCTGCCGGGAAGTCCAGGTATTCCTCGTAATCCTCCGGCCGGTAAGTAGGTTCATCCTGTGGCGGATATGGCGGGTGCTGGTATGACGCCTGCCGTTCAGTGTAATAAGGCGGCATTTGCTCCCCGTAATGCGGCTGCTGTCCGCCTTGTGCCCCCTGGGGATAGGCTCCCTGCTGCGGATACGGGTACGGCTGTTGTGGCGGCATCTGCGGTTGTGCCGGCCGGTGATACGCCGGTTGCTGTCCCTGCATCGGCTGCGGTGCAGGTTGCTGTTGCGGCTGTTGTACATACTGTCGGGGTTGCTGTGGAGGCATCTGTCCGGTCGGTTGTTGTGCCACCGGTTTCTGTTCCGCTACATACTGGACTTCCTGTTGCGGAGGCTGTTGCTCGGCCTGCTCCATGAGGTCGAACAGGCTGCCCTGATTCATCGCCCTTTTCTGCTCCTCGATTTTCTCGTCTACCGTCTTACGGTTCTGTTCGGTGGCATACAGTCGCGCCTGTCCCAGTGCGGTGACGGCCTCCTTGTGGTTCCTGGCCGCAATCAGTTCCTCCGCCTTCTTCATGTGCTTCTCGTATTTCTCACGCTTTTCCTTCTCTTCCTTCGTCTCCTTGGCTTTCTGTTCCTTCGAGGCCTTGCTGTTTGCCGCCGCCTTGTCCGCCTGCTTCTCGAACTCCGCCATGTTGGTCAGGAGTCCGGAAACTCTCCGGACAGGACTGGCAATCGCGTTCATGAATCCCGCGTCAAGTTCTCCGGGCAGTCCCGACAGTGTGAGCGGGACAATGTGGTTCTGGGCCTCGTCCTTGAGACCGTTCGACTTCGGCAATACGGATACCGTCATGCCGGTTGCTGACTTGCGGATGACCATCGTGATATCCACGCTCTGGGCCATCAATTGATTGATTTGAGTAAAAAACATAATTTGAAGTATTAAATGTTAGACATTGATTTTATGCGTCCTTGAAAAATTCCGCCAACAGCCGGTTCCTGTCCGGGTGGCGTATGATCTGCTGCAAGGGTTCGAGCAGTTTGGAGATATGCACCGGTCCGGTCGTTCCGCGGGGCGGAAGTTTGATTTCCGGAGTTTCGGGTACGGCGGGTGCGGCCGGAGGCGTGTTTCTCCTGATCCGGATACTTGCCGGCATTCCCACTGTCAGGGGCATCGTCGGCCTTGTCTGAGTTGTCATTGCTTGCAGTTCCATACTTTCATTTATTTAATTGTGGATACTCGGGACTTTGGCAGCCCCTTTGAACTATAAGGGCGGTACAGCGGCCGCTTCCGGCAAGGCAAGGTTTTCGGGAAAAATACCGGAGCGAAGCGAGGATGATTTTTGCCGAAACCTGAAAGGCCCGACCTTGCCTGCCGTACAGAAGCGGTCGCTACCTTTGCCCGTTAGTTCAATGCGGGTTGTCAAGGGCTGATGTGTTCCCTTTTTTCTTTCGGGATACTCCCGGTGCCGGTTGTCCTTATCCTCCGAAAACAAAAAGAGCCGCCCTGAAAAGGCAGCTCCCCTGAACGGATGAATCATGCACGGTTTGTATTCACACGACCTGTTCATAACATTCTTCTTTGATGCGGTTCTCGTACTGCGTCACCTTGACCATGACCATATCCATGAACAATGCACCGTTCTTACGGTCGGTTCCGAAATACCCAATCATCCGCCAGATATTCCGGTCATAAGATTTCCATTTTTCGTAGTAGTGGCTTCCCATGCGTCTGCCGTAACGTTCCCGGAATAGTTCTTCCGACAGGGTTTCATCGTTGTTATGGTTGTACCACCAGCGGTAGACGCGAAAAAAGAAGTCGTAACAGGCATCCTTGTCACGGCTTTCGGGCAAAGTGATTGCTTTTATTTCCATACATTATATAATTAGAAGATTAGAAAACTCAGTATGGCAGCGATAATGGCCAGTGTTACCAGAAGGCAGGCTATCGCGTAGAGGAACCGGAAGAATCCCCGGCAAAAGACGATGGCGACAGCCGTCCACACGGGAGATACTCCCCGCGTGTAGAGATAGCTGAAAGCAAGTGCCGTGAGCAGTATGAGGATAATTCTCCATATCCGTTTCTTCCTTTTTGATGCGGTCTTTGTCTTCATTGTATTCCTTATTTATGTGAAACATCTCGTCGTTTCCGATTCGGGGGCAAGACAGCGGAGCGCCCCCGCACGCAAGGTTTTCGGGAAAAATACCGGAGCGGAGCGAGGATGATTTTTGCCGAAACCTGAAAGGCCCCGACCTTGCGCTGCGGAAAAGGGCACGGAGCTACATTTGCCAAGAATCGGAACGGCGGGATGCCTTTCTCCGTCTTTCGTCTTTCACAAGAATAGCGTGGAACGGCTCCACGCTATATCTTACCGGTTGTATGATCCGTCAATGTCCCGTGGACTTCCTTCCCGTATTTTTCCGTCCCGACTGTTTCGGGGCGTTCCTTACCTGCGGTTTGGGAAACGAGAGCGTAACGTTATACTCCTTGTCGAATGCCAGGGCAGCGTCGAACGCCGTCCCTTTCTTGCCCTTGAAGCCCTTGATGAGCTTGGTGGTTCCCGAAGAAAAGAGCTGCGCGAGATGCTGGTCGGTCAGACCCTTGTTCAGAAAGCGTCTGAAAACGAGCAGCCCGCAACCATCGTTGTTGCATTTGGCAAGTTTCTGCCGGAGGATGATTTTCCCTTTTCCGCACTTGGGGCATACGATACCGCCGCTTGCCGTTTCGGGGAAACGGATGGAAAGAACCTCTTCAGTGACCTGGCGGGCATAGACGCTGATGGAGCGCATGAAGGTTTCCGGGGCGAGCTTGTGCCGTTCGATCTGTATGAGCGTCTTTTCCCAGCTGCCGGTCAGTTCCACGTCCGCCACGCGCATTTTTTTGACGGCTTCATAGACGGCCATTCCCTTGTCGGTCGGCACGAGTGCTTTCCCGGAACGTTCGACGTATTCCCGCTTGAAAAGGGTGGCGATGACGGCCGCACGGGTCGCCGGAGTTCCGATGCCCAGCTCCTTCATCGCCTCGCGCGCCTCCTCGTCTGCCAGCTCCTTGCCGCAACTCTCCATGGCCGCAAGCAGTGTGGCTTCCGTGTATAGCGGCTTGGGCATGGTCTTTTTCTTTGCAAGACTGCGCCCCGACACGGGGACGGTTTCCGATTCGTCGAATCGGGCCGTGCCTTTGTTTTCCGTCTCCTCGTCCTTCTCCTTGTCTTCCGAACGGTTGAATACGGCTCTCCAGCCCGGTTTGACCACGGAAACGGAGTGGGAACGGAACGTCAGCCCGTCCACCGTAGTCTCGATGACCAGTGTCTCTTTCTCGCATTTGGGCGAGAATGCTTCGAGCATACGCCCGGCAATCATCCGGTAAACGGCCAGTTCCTGCTCATTAAGCGTTTCCATGACCGGCTGCACACCGGTAACGATCAGCGCGTGGTGGTCGGTCACTTTCCCCGCGTTTACGCTACGGGTGGAGAGATTGTCCCAATCCAATGTGCCGCCGTATTCCCGGAACTCTTTCATGCCGATGACCCCGCGGAGCAAATCGGGAACCTGCCGCATCACGTCGTCCGGGATGTAGCGGCTTCCGGTACGGGGATATGAGATGAGTTTTTTCTCGTAGAGGGACTGGGCGACAGCAAGCGTCTTTTCCGCCGAAAGGTCGAGATGCACGTTGCAGTCCTTTTGGAGTGCCGTCAGGTCATACAGCAAGGGAGGAGCCTGAAAACCCCGTTTGCGCTCCGTTTTCGTAATCGTCGCCATCGAATCGGTGGTGATCCGGTCGTAGAGCCTGTCGGCCTCCGTTTTCTCCAGGATATTCTCCACATGACGAAACTGCCTGAAATCGTCCCCTTTTTTGAGGGTCACGGAGAGTTGCCAGTAATCGGTCGGCACGAACTCCCGATTTTCCTTGAAGCGGGCGCATATCATGGCGAGTGTCGGGGTCTGCACCCGTCCGAGCGACTGGTTGAACGTGCCGGAGGCTATCGCAAGGGCCTGGCTCGCGTTGATGCCCACCAGCCAGTCCGCCTTTGCTCGGCAGTCGGCGGCATGGTAGAGGCTGTCGTATTCCGTTCCCTCTTTCAGTTCGGAGAGCCCTTTGCGGATGGCTTCGTCCGTGAGCGAGGAGATCCAAAGCCTGCGGAAAGGTTTCGTGTACCCCAGGTAGGAATAGATGTACCTGAATATAAGTTCGCCTTCGCGACCCGCATCCGTCGCCACGATAATGGCGCTGCACCTGCTGAACACAGAATCGATGGTGCGGAGCTGTTTGGCGGCCACCGGGTCGGTAGCCATGCCGCGGTCGGTCTTGCGCTGTCGGATGACGAGCTGGAACGGGTCGGGCAAGAGGGGCAGGTTGTCGCCCGATGTACGCGTGTAACCGTATGTGCCGGGAAGGGCGAGTTGTACCAGATGTCCCAGCGCCCATGTGACCGAGTAGCCGTTACCTTCCATATACCCGTCTTTCGCTTCCGTCGCGCCCGCGATTCGTGCTATCTCCCGGCCTACACTCGGTTTTTCTGCTATAATTGCTATCATAAGTAAAAAAGATTAAGCCGTTCCCCGAAACGCTGCGGCTCCGGGAAACGGCAGGTTGAATACTATTGTCCGATGGGTCTGATACCGTTGATTTCCAGTAACGGAGAGTCGTTCTTCCGCACCAGC
This sequence comes from Alistipes sp. AF14-19, assembly GCF_003461645.1. NCBI lineage: Bacteria > Pseudomonadati > Bacteroidota > Bacteroidia > Bacteroidales > Rikenellaceae > Alistipes > Alistipes sp. AF14-19. The sequence continues at coordinate 95,620 of NZ_QTXM01000011.1, read as the reverse complement.
TGAAGGGTGGCGTCCATGACGACATCCACACCGAGCAATACCAGACTGAGGGCTATCACGTTCGTTCTCTCGCCTCTGAGGAGGGTGTCAAGTTCTCCCGCCATTTCCAGTTCGTCCTTCAGGATGCCGATGGCGGCGAGCTCTTCCCAGTTCACGTCTTCCGCCTTGAAAGGCGTGTTGTTCTTGTTTTCTTTCATCTTCGTGAAAATTTTAATCGGTTTATACTGCTTTATCCGGCCTTATTGGCTTACGCTTCGTCTGGAAGAGCGTTTGTTGCCCTGGCTCTCTGTCTGTTTGTTCTTGTTGGCCTCGGCTACCACGTTGCGTTGCGTCGCGCTGCGGTCACGGTCGGGATTCCCGTTGTAGTAGTTCAGCTTGCCGCTGTTGAAGTCGGCCTTGACATACTGCGAAAACTTCTTGCCGTCGTACCCCGTCATGCCCTCCACGAGCACGGCCTTGCCGTCCTGGAGCTGTCCCCGCTGTTTGGCCGTCAGGACAACGCCCCATATTTCTGCCGGAATCTTAAACTCCTCACGCTGGTCAAAACCGTCGGGAGTCTTGGAATACTGCGGGTTGCCCGTTTCCATGTTGAGCCTGACGAACGAGGAAAAGACCTCACCTCTGCGGCTGATCATATCCTTGATGAAGATGGCTTTGCCCTCGCTCAGTTCCTTTTTGTCCTCCGGTGTCAGCTTGACTCCGTTGAGTTCCTTCGGGATGTAGATTTCCCTTGCTCCCTCCGGGGAGTCGGGGTTATATCTCGTGTACGCGGGACGGCCGCTGGCTTCATCCAATTTGACGAAAGCGGAGAATATCTCGCCGTCCCTGCGCTTCATGTCCTCCACGAAGATCGCCTTGCCGGCGTTCAGCGCCTCGACCTGTTTCGGGGAAAGCGCCACGCCGCCGAGTTCCTGACGGTTGAAAATCCTGTCGTTCGGGAAGATGTATTCGAGTCCCTTGCGGTCGGCGTTGAACTGGAGGTAGGCATCGAACGAATTACCGGCTTTCGATGTCATGCCCTCCACGTAGATGGCCTTGCCTTCACGAAGCTCGGCCTTTTCCTGGTCGGTCAGCGTCACGCCGCTGATTTTCTCGGGGATATAGGCATTTTCCGCCTTCATGGCCACGATCTCGTTGGTCAGCCTGTCGATGCTGAGGAACGAGGGCACCTCCTCATTACGTACCCTGAGGTTCACCACACGTCCCATGTTGCCGCTTTCACGCAGGTTTTTCTTGTCCTCTTCGGAGAAGATATGCCCGAAGAACGGCCTTTCGAGGTCGGGCTGCTGGCGTATGCCGTGTATGCCCAGCACCACGGGGCCTTGCGTGGATTGCTGGAACGAGAGACGGGCATCCGTGCGGAGTACGGCGGAGCCGAAGTTCATGGTAATGGGGACAACCTGATTGGTCTTGTAGCCTTTGAGCATCGAGTCCAGGAGCCCACGCTCTTGAAGGTATTCACGGGACAGCCCGAAGTGCTTGAGCTGTTCCCAGTCGATCATCGATTCGTTGAATCGGTACTTGGGCTGACCGTCCTGTGGGGTCTGCGCCTGGGTGGTTTGTTCTTGCTTTGCCATTTCTTTGTCATTTTGATTGTTGATACTCTGTCCTTTGCCTTTCGGCGTGATGTCGTACTTCGCGAGGAACTCCGCCACAGCGTCGGTCTTCTTTCCTGCGGCGAGGTCTTCGATGGCCTGTCTGACTTTCGGGTCATCGAGCGCCTGCTCCTTGACGGAGAGGATACCGAACCGGGTCGGGTCTTTCAGCTGGCTCCAGAGGTTCTTGACGAAACTCTCGAACATGTTCGCGTAGCGGTCAAGTTTGAGGAACGAGTTGCGGTTTTCCTCTTTGGCGGCTACGGATTCATACCTGCCGTTCTTGTCGAGTTTGGTGACTGCTTGCAGGAGCAGTTCCATTTTGTCAAGAATGAGGATGATGTCGCTGAACTGCTCGTTCTCAACGACCGGAGGGCTTTGCTTCGGGGTGTCGCCCCTGATGTTTTCTGCTGCCATAAACGGATGTTTTAAGCGTTAATAAAATCGTTTGTCGATGCAAATATATAGGCTTAATTTATTCAAAACATTGATATACAAATAGTTGTCGATACGTTTCATCGGATGACATCACGTTACACCACAGAAGGGGGGAACTGCAGTGGAGAAAAAGCCGGAAAGGCACGAAAAAAGAGCGGCGGACACGACAAGGGGCGCAAAGGGAACGCAAGGGGCAAGACACCCGCAAGCAAAGAAACAGTATTATGCAGAAGAGTGAGGCGAGCCGCTTTTGTCCCCGCCTTCTTCGGGAGGATGAAAACAGGAAACAGACTTTTGTAGGAGCGTGATAATATCGGGAAAGACCCGGGAATTTTTCGGGGAGCGGACGGAATACGGCTTTCCCGTCCTTGTCCGTATTATGCGTCATCGTTCGGCTTCGCCTGCTAAGTCCCAGGCCTTTCCCCAACTCGGAAAGGCTGAACCTGCGCGTTTTTTAGGCGGAAAAATTACGCAGGGATTTTTTTGCCTAAAACCCGCAGGGCTTGAACGCGACACGGTTCGGACTTCCGAGTTACCTTCAAAAAGGACTTGGCCGGCGGAGCGTACCATGATGCCTGTGGCACAAGGATGGATGAAGTCTGCAAATTATCGGCACTATTCCGGTTTAGTGCCGAAATTTTGTAATCAATAAGAGTATCTGTTCAATAATGCCTGTGTGTTCAATGCGATTGAACAGTATGGAAAAATTGAACTGCGTCTTTGCAAGATTGTAGAAAAATTTTTTTATAGAAGATTTTTTCTATAAAAGGAATTTATACAAAAGAAATGTCATTTGAGTATGGAGTATTTGTTTTGCATTTTGTGAGGTCGGAAGAAAATAGCTATCTTTGCACTGAAAAATCACTCGTATTATACGACTGTTTTTTCAGTAACATCTAAAAAGGTACTTATGGTAATAGATAGAAGTGAATACATAGAACAGTTGCTTGCAAAACGTTGGAACGGCAAGGTAAAGATTGTGACCGGCATAAGACGTTCCGGTAAATCTTTTCTACTCTCAACTCTTTTCAAAAACCGATTGATTGAGGAGGGAGCCGGAAAAGAAGATTTTGTAGAAGTGGCACTTGACAAGAAGTCGGACGCCAAATACCGCAACCCGAATCTCCTGTATGACCATATCATGGAGCGCACACAAGATATGGGGAGGAAGTTTTATGTGTTTATCGATGAGATACAGTTGTCGTATAAGGTTAAAAATGAGGATGTGGATGAATCGTTGGTACCTGAAGAGGACAGAGATATGCTCTATACTACTTTTTACGACATTTTGAATGACCTGATGACGCAGCCGAACATCGATCTGTACGTGACCGGCTCTAACTCCAAGATGTTGTCGAAGGACATTGTTACGAATTTTCGTGACCGTGGCTCCGAAATAAAAGTGTACCCGTTGTCGTTTGCGGAATACCTGCCGGTAGCCGGAATGGAGAAAGCCGATGCATTGGAGGAGTACATGATGTATGGTGGAATGCCTCTGGCTGTTCTCGAACCGGATGAAAAGGAAAAACGGAAGTACCTGCAAGGACTCTTCACGAATGTCTATATCAAGGACATCGTAGAACGTTACAAGCTGAAAGACGACAACATGCTGGGTGCCTTGGTCGATGCCCTTTCGTCATCGGTAGGTTCCCTGACAAATCCGAACAAACTGGCCAATACCGCCGGTTCGCTAATGGGAAAGCAACCTTCGTATAACACCGTAAAAAACTATTTGGACTATATGGAAGATGCTTTTCTTTTCCAAAGTGCAAAACGGTGGGATGTGAAAGGACGGAAGTATTTCGATACGATTCAGAAATATTACGCCATGGATCTGGGATTGAGAAATGCCCGGTTGAATTTCCGTCAGCAGGAGCGTTCGCACCTAATGGAAAATATGATTTACAATGATTTGATTCGTAGAGGTTATTCCGTAGATGTCGGCATTGTGGAACTGACCCGTGTCATCGAGGGCAAGCGCAAGATGTCGCAATACGAGATTGACTTCGTGGTTAACGTGGGCAATGACAAAGTATATATCCAGTCGGCATTGAATGTGGACACGCCTGAGAAAAAGGCACAGGAGACCTTCTCCTTGAGAAATACCGGCGATTTCTTTCGTAAGATTGTTGTACTGGACGGAAACAGCAAACTTTGGGCTGACGATGACGGCGTGATGTATGTGGGCGTGATTCCGTTTCTATTGGATGATATTGTGGCAGAGGTAATCAGGTAGCCAAAGACATAAGAAAAGCCGGACCAAGTCTGTTTATCGGACTTGAACCGGCTTTTTCTATAAGAGGGTATTTTGATGAGTATCAGGTGTGGATGCTCCATCCATGAAACGGTTCCAACAGAACGGAATACGACCAGTCGGGATTGCCGTGATAGATTAATCCCCCGACAATACCTGTCTTTCCGTCCGGATAGCATTCCCTGAAACCGAACGAGTGGGGAGCGAAGTCCCGGTAAAGTTCTATTTCACACGGGCAGTTGGGATTGTTCTCCCACTGTTCCAACTTTTTCAGGCAATTATCCAGCGAAGTGTCGCCGATTTCCTTTGCATACTTCACTACCTTGTCGTAGTGTTCCTGACATAAAATTTTCATATTGCAATATTGTTTAATGGGTTTGCTACTATGTGGGATTTAGCCGTTACAGCATTTATCAACGTCATGGATTTCCGTCACGATGAAGTCCTCACCGCCAAATTCGCACAATGATTTGAGACCGGAGAGGCCGTCGCAGTAGAAGAAAATATCATCCTCTTCATCGGGATTGCAGTCTGAAGAGAGCCGGATTTTTACATGTTCGCTATTATTGTCGTCTTTCCACACAACAACGCAAACGGCGTATTCGGGTTCCTCTTTCTTTTCTTCCACGTACCGTTGATATATCCGGTCGATATCCTCCTTTACCTCGTCCGTGTCTGTCAGAACGGTTCCGTGACCGCACTTCCCGCACCAGCCGTATTGAAATGACTCGTCGGTATAATTGTGGAACTCCTTTGTGTTGGGGTCAATCATGGCTTCACAACTTACTTTCGTGCCGCCGCATTTTGTACAGATTACATTCATGTCATTTCATTTTCAGATAATAAAATCCGGCTTGCAGACCGTAAGAAGCATATACGTCCTCAGGTTGCAAGCCGGGAGATTGATTCATTCATACGATGCCTACGCTTCCGTTTCTTCAAGCAGTTCTTTAATGAAGTCGATGTTCCGGCGGTTCATGTACGACTGCCAACAACTGTGGTAACGTGACCAGCGGAACCCGTGCTGTTTGATGGAGTCCCGGATTTCCTTGGCGGGGATATCATCGAAAAATACCTGAAGGCGGTTTTCCGGATAGTTTTCCACCACCCGCGCACCGTTAATCGTGTATTCCTTTTCCGGTGTGCCTTTCATCCGTTTCGCCAGTTCCAGCCTCTTTTTGATACGGTTGATGTTGGCGTTGTTGTTGGAAAGTGAGAATGACGGAAAACCGATGTGCCCGTAACACGGGGTGAGCAGTTCGACGGCACTTGTTTCCGAATATCCCAATTCCATCAGCCGGACCTTTTTCTCCTCTTCGGTCAGTTTCTTGTTCTTAACCACTTTGTTTGCCGCTTTCATGTCCTCTTGCGCCTTGACCAGTTCGGCCAGCTTCCGCTCCAGCTTTTCCACGGCATTGTCGTCATCCAGATAGATGGCGTTGTTGTTCTCTGCCGCTTCCGCTTTCCGCTCGTAATAATCCGCTTTCTCGGAAGCCTTCACGCTTTGCCCCATCTTGTTCCAGATTTTCTCCCGGTAGTTCCTGTCCGCTTTCCCATGCACGGGCTGTCCCATCGGGATTACGCTTGCCATGGATTCGGACTGCCTGAAACATTGTTCGGATTGCTTTCTCGCGTTGTCTGCAAGCTCACGGTATCTGTCCGTTCTTGCCTGTTGTCTTTCTTCTCTGTTCATCGCTTTTTGTTTTAAGTTGTCAATAAAGTAATTCCTTGATTCTTTTGATGGTAAATATTCCTTTCAAGAGCTTCTCCAATTCCTTGTGCCGGAGGATACACTTGTACAAACCGGCATCTGTCCGTTCATACAATCTCACGGAAATGAACTCGTCATTTTCAAAGAGATACTCCATTTCCTTCTGTGATGCTTTGATTTTTACATGACTTTCCATCGTCTTTTAATTTATGGGTTAAACTTGGGTTTTGCCCGTCTCAGGATATGCAGGTTATCATACCCGACCGATGTCAGTTCAGCCAGCAGTTCCTGGCATTCTTCCCCGGTGGCGGGTCTTGTTACGGCAATCACGCCGGCATAATCCGCCGCGGCATGCTGTCCCGTGTGCATATAGGATGTGACGGCATTTCCATGCGCGTTCCCCGGCATATATGGAAAGAGGGCGATTGTCTCTCCCTCTTTGAACCTTCTGAACACCACTCTCGTCAGCTGTCTTTTCTCTGCCATATCGTTTCATTTTCAGTTATGATCCATTACAAAAGTGACCTTGTAGGTCTTGCACGGCTTGCCGAATGCCGGATAGCGGTCGAACTCACTGTACGATTCCCAATCCACCGACATGACATAACCTTTGGGAAAATTTTCGGTGATGAACCCGTTTACCATTTCCCAGTTTTCGTCAGTGATGAAAAGGTCTTCATCAATACCGTATTCCAGCGCATAGAGCGCCCATTCGGGAATGTTGTCCCATACGATTGTTTCTCTGCGGTCCTCACTCATGGCGTCTGTTTTTACATCATTGAACCATCAGCTCACGGATGATACCGTCCAATTCCGTTTCCCATTTTCCTGCTCCGTCCGTCATCGACGGATAGGTCAGTTGCTGCCACTGCCGGTAATCGAAAAGTTTCATTCGGAGCGGATAATAGTCGAACAGTTTCCGGTTTCCGAAGAATATTCTCAGGTGATTGGTTCCGACTTCCATCAGTTTCAGACCGTAACGGTTAAGAATCTCGTGGAATCTTTTCATCGGGGTGAAGTTGCTTCTGCTCATAACTGCATTCTTTTTGAGTTAAACATCTGTGGCTCCGGGGAGCCACTATTTCCTTTTCTTACCTGCCTGACCGTCCTGTGCCCGGATAGTGCAAGGCTTTGCGAAAAAATACCGGAACCGGAACGGCGAGGATGATTTTTTCAGCAAACCCCAACGGGGTCCCGGCCTTGCACAATCCGTCGGGGCGCAGGACTACCTTTGCAGGTAGAAAAGAGATAGTGCATTTTTAAATACATTGAATACCAGCACCATGCAGTAATTTGTATATCTTTGCACATTAAACAATTGTAATGTTGATATTTAATTAAATAGTTGATTTTATGAAATTCAATAATCGTGAACGTCTGGATCTTACAGAATGGATTATTCATTTTATACATGATCGTAAACCTGAAGATGATATATCCTCATTAGCAGATATTGCAGAATTAGAAGGATATACTGGTGATATGCGTCTGCCTGACTACTATGACGAGTACGGAAATGGAAAGTATGTTATAAGCAGGGAGGAAGAGAATGAGTATTCGATTGAAGAAGATGCACCGGCACTTGAAGTATTAAAGAAAATTCTTCACGATGGTTATATTAAAAGTGGTTGGTCATTACGAAATTTAATCCCAACTATTTATGGTCCGAAATCAGCAGTTTGCTTTACGGAAATGCCTTTATATGCCTTAATTGATTATGCTAAATCACGAGAAACGTCAGGATATGTCGGTAGACATGGAATAGCTTTTCGTCGTAATGAACTTTATGCAGCTGGAGCCAGACCTGTGATTTATGGTTTATCCTCTCCTTATGTGGAAACAGATAAGGATGAAAAAGGTATATATCAAGGAAGGCTTCTTTCAATCAAAGATACGGGTATAGGTATTCAAGAACAATATCGATATGTGTCAACCAATCTAACAAAAGAATATAATCCTAAACACAAACCTATTGATTGGACACATGAAAGAGAATGGCGATGGGCTCTTCCTGATAATAAATTGAGTGTGCCAGGACTTCCATTTTTCATGTCAAAAGAATATGCAGATTTTTTCTCCGAGATTATTATAATTGTACCATCGGATGATGAAATGGAAGAAATATTAATACATCTAAAAACGTTATATGATGCAGGAGGTAAAAATCGAGGAGGTAATTATAATTGTTCTTCAATTGCTGGAGCAAGAGTTTTATCATTGGAATCCATAGCACATTTTTCTAATATGGATATTAGCCGAATGCGAATAGACGATCTTCCTGTAAAACAGTTAAAAGTAATGCCTAATTTTATAGTAGATGAGAAACTCGAAAAAAAGGTTTTGTATGCAATCAATGAAGCAGGAAAAATTGCGCAAAATACGATTAGAGAATATCTTAAAAATCATCCTACTTTTGATGAAAATCAAGGTTACTGGGGATGGGCTTATATCTGTACAAATGTAGTATCTGATATAACGCAAGCCTTACAGAATATTAATTGTTCAAGAACCTATTCGGATGGTATATATAGACTTAACGTTAATAATTACCAAACATCGAATGTTGAGTTATTGGAAATTGGAGCTGAAGCAGCAGCATGTTATTTGTCTTCAGAATTGGGGCAATATTTTTATGTGAAAACAGAATTGGATTAATAACTAAAATAGGAGTGTGGGAGTTTTTACACTCCTATTTAATTAGTTTAATTAGAGGAAATCTTATTTCTTCTAATCCTCCTGCGGAAGCAGGTGCCTGAGGTTCGGATCGTTGGCTATACGCTCCATCTCATCCTCGATAATCTGCACCACGTCCGCCTTGATACGCGTGTAGTTCCGTTCTATCTGTTGCTGCATGATGTCGTTGCCCTCGCTGTCCTTAAACTCGTTGATGACGGGTATCTTTTTGTAAGCCTTGGTTTCTGCCGCCACTTTCTCGGTATCCACGATAATGCGTGCATGGAAAATCTTCTGTTCGATTTCCTCCCCGAAATTGTCCGCCACGCTGCCCACGAACGCACCTTGCGAGAGATTGGCGATTTTGGATGCAGGAATAAGCGAATCCATCTGTGTGTTGATGGAGGTCGAGGTATCTTGCCGGTTGATGGAGAGCGACTGCCGTTGTTGCAGGATTTTACCGAAACGTTCCGAGAGATTCTTGGCGGTTTCTCCCACGACCTGCCCGCTGAAAATATTGCCCACCGTATTTTGGATGACCTTCGCCTCCTTGTCTCCATAATCTCTTGCTAACTGACTGAAATCCTGAAAACCGAGACAGACGGCCACCTTGTTGCTTCGGGCAGTGGCAATCAGATTGTCGATACCCCGGAAATATATGGTCGGAAGTTCGTCAATGATGATAGAGGATTTAAGTTGTCCTTTCTTGTTTACCAGTTTCACGATTCTGCTGTTGTACAGTCCGAGCGCGGCGGAATAAATGTTCTGCCTGTCCGGATTATTCCCCACGCAAAGGATTTTCGGATGCTCGGGGTTATTCAGGTCAAGCGTGAAATCATCGCCCGTCATCACCCAGTACAGTTGCGGGGAAATCATCCTCGAAAGGGGGATTTTCGCGCTCGCGATCTGGCCTTGGAGCTGGTCCTGCGCGCCCCCTTGCCAGGCATCCATAAACGGGCTCAGATAATTTTCCAAAGCGGGATAAGAGGTCAGAATCGTGAAGATATCAGCGTAGGGCTTGTTCAGAAATTCGATGGCGTGCGGGAACGTGCAGTATTTCCCATCCCTGTAAATCCGCAAGTACCAGATAATCGCCGCAAGCAGGATAATCGGCGACTCTACGAAGAAATCACCCTGTTTCTGTATCCAGGTCTTGTTCAAATTGAGCATGATGGTATAGGCACTTTCATAGGCGTCCGAGATGTCCGCCATGAATTTCGGGTTGATGGGATTGCAACGGTGCGAGCGGCGCGGGTCATCGAAATTGATGACGTAAAACTCGGGCTTCACTTTGTACTTGTCGAGATTCTTGAGCAGTTCGTTGTAGGCAATAATGGAGAGGTCATCGAATTTGTAGTCATAGATATATACTGCGAACCCTTTGGATATCTGCTGTTTGATATAACTGTTTACCACGGCGAAACTCTTTCCCGATCCGGGAGTGCCCAACACGATAGTGGCCCTGAAAGGATTGACGATATTGATCCAGCCGTCCCACTCTTTCTTATGATACACGAACTTGGTGGGCAGATTTACCGAGTATTCGTTTTCCATCAGGACGGTGTTCTGCATGAATGATTCATTCTCCATGTTGAACACGTCATCCATCAGGTCGTTTTTCAGCATACGGCTTACCCACACGCCGGCCATCAGCATCAGGATATATCCGACCGTGAGCGTTGCCGTGTACAGTCCGGCCTTGGCTATGGAAGATACCGGTAGCTCCAGCATCCACCAATTCATAAAAAACAGCACCAGTCCGCCGAGAAAGAAGGCATAAATTTTATTCCAGGTCATATCCCGGTTCTTGACCCCTTTCGTGCCCAGACAGGAAAGTGCGAGGAATATGAGCGCGAATACCTTTGTCAAAAGAAGGCTCCTGAACAGTCCCGCCGTCCGTTGGAAGTTCAGCAGGATCTTATCCACAATTCCGATGGAGATACCCATGTCGGAGAATGCCTGATAACAGTACCAGTACACATGAATCACTAAAAACAGGATGGATACGGCCCGCATGAACTCCATTGTCTTGGCCAATCCGCGAATGTCGTCTTCTTGTTGCATAATTGGATGGTTTTAATTGAATGAATAATCGGGTTATGAGAGGCCGCGTGAACGGCGTTTTTTCTTTTTCTTCTTCTGTAGCATTCGCGCGAGGGCTTCCTCCTGCGCGTCAGGACCGTTGGTATCGAAAGAAAACATGCCGAACGCCTGCTCGATGGAACTCTCCATGTCGCCGTAGCGGAGCGACTGCATATCCTCGCCGAACAAGGGGGCTTGCGGCAGGACGGCATCTTCCGGAGAGCGGAACAGCTTCTCGAACACGTTGGCGGAAAATTCTTTTCCCAACCGGGAACCGTTGTACACCTCCTTATTGTTATGGTCGATAAACGTGACCCCGTAGATGCGGCCTTCATCGTTGGTTCTAAAAACCGTGTCGATGCCCCGTTCACGCAACAGATCCGTGAAGGTCTCCTTGCTGCCCATGCAGCCGTGCATGGCAAGTGCCACCTCGTTCCGGATTTTCGGTTGCCATTTCTTCGCCTTGAACTCCCCGGCGTTGTAGCGGAGCCGTTTCTCCAATCCCTGATACCCGAAACGTTTGTCGATAAGCGAGGACTTGATGGGCGCGCTGACCGCTTTGCCGTTATCGTCCGTAACGGCATAGACAATGCCCGTGTAGGGAACGCCCCCGTGTTCTCCCTTGACCTGTTTGGCTTCGATGTTGAAACAGGAAAGCAGGGCGCTGTACTCGCCGAATGTCTGGAAACGGTAGGCCGTGAAGACGCTTTTGAGAATATTGGATACCTGCCGTTTCAGGTCGCCTTGCGTGTAGTCGGCTTTTTTCAGGTAAATGCCGAGCTGTTCATCCTTCTTGTCCGCGTGTTGCTTTAACCCGAACTTCCGTTCCAGTTCCCGGCAGGCTTTCATCGAACGGTTCCACTCGTAGGCATCATCTATCTTTTCGCCTTTCTCGTTCACGCAGGTGGAAACGATGTGGATATGCCGACGGCCGATGTCTTCGTGCACATATACAATGTACGGCTGGTCGCCGTACCCCATTTTATCCATGTACTCCTTTGCCAGATTGGCGAATTGCGCGTCCGTCAGCTTGTCTTCGGGAGACGGGTTGAGCGAGATGTGCAGGATGGGTTTCTCCGTGTTCCTGTTGGCAAGCAGGTAACTTTCGAACGCCCACATCGTCCGTTGCATCAGACGCTCGGGACTGTCCGTGATGTCGGCAATCATCCGGTTGCCGGAAATGATGCGGGCATGGGAATCGCCGACCTTCTGCTGGTTGTAGGCTATCGCCCCGTAGAGCGATGCGCCGCGGTTGATTTTCGCTACCATAACTTATAGGGATTGACGGTTACGGTTCAGGTATTTCTCCTCGTATTCCCGGGTCAGCGCGATGATCTGCCTGCTGAGAACCACTAATTCCATCGTGGTTTTCTCCAATTTATACAGTAAGGCAAGCGCACGCTTGTCGCTGAAATTGCTCTTGACGGCCTTTACTGTCTGGTTGTAATTGTTGCCTATCGCCTGGAACTGGTGGTAGAAATTGGTCAGCCGGATGTAGTAATCCATCGTCGCCTTGTCGATTTTTACCACCTTGATTTCACGTCCGAAAAGCATGGACTTGATGAATTTCGACCGTTGGGAAAGTCCCGACTGCTCGAAAAGAAGCTCGAATTTCCCGTTCTCTTCCGAGTTCAGTTTGATGCCATAGCGGAAAACGGCGGGATCACTCTTGGGCTTTCTGCCTGCCGTCCTTCTCTTTTTAGGGTTGTTTTCTGTTGCCATATCACTTGTTTTTTGTTGTTCCTGTCTGTCCGCCAGGATTTCCGACTTTGGAGGAAATCCCTCCCGAGCCGTCAGGCGAGCGGCAAGTTGTTTTGGGATGCCCGAATTATTTCGGGCGGCCCAAAACACAACTTGCTATGTTCGCTTGAACATGAATTTGCCTTTCGTCAAATTATCGGGGCCGGTGAAACTTTCGGGTTTCGCGGGGTACATCCGATGCCTCTGCAAACCATGACGGGACCGGTTGCAAAGTTACCGGTAAGAATCTGTGTGATAAATAGTTAAGTCGGTGTAATAGAATGTCATACGGTGTCATATATCGGCATCAAGCTCCGATTTCGCACGGGATAGACGATAAAGGCGTTTATTTGCAGCATGAACGGTTGCAGCACACCGGACAACAACGGTTTGGGGCATGATTGCACGGACGGTTGCATGAAGGCAACCATACAACCGGGCATTATTGGTTGCAACCATATAACCGTGCAACCATGCCACCATGCAATCAACCATGTAACCGTGCAATCATTTAAGGGTGTAACCACCCGGACATGCAACCGTCCAGTGATGCACGCAACCGTTCATGCAGCCGGTAAACCATATAAACAAACAGTGCTGCAAACAACCAGTAATAACTTAAAACAATAATGATTATGGACAAGGAAACATTATTTGTTGCACTCAGCAACCAGAAAGGCGGCGTTGGAAAATCGGCTTTCACGATTCTGCTCGCCAGTTATTTTCATTACGTGGAAAATCTGAATGTGGCGGTCATCGACTGCGACTCTCCGCAACACAGCCTCGTGCGTATGCGGGAGAGGGACAAAAAGGCTATTGACCGGAGCGACCATTACAAGCAGCAGATGATGGCGCAGTGGGAACGCATCAAAAAGAAAGCCTATCCGATTATCGGTGTCAGGGCGGAGAAAGCGAGGGAAGCCGCCGATGAGCTGGTGAAAAACAGCGAACATCCCATCGACCTGGTTTTAGTCGATCTGCCGGGTACGGTGGACGCGCAGGGCGTGTTCCGTACCATTGTCAATATGGATTACGTGATTACCCCAATTACGGCGGACAAGATGGTCATGCAGAGCAGCCTCTCTTTCTCCACCACCGTGCTGGACTATATCCGCGACAGACCCGAAATCCCGCTGAAGGACATTCTTTTCTTCTGGAACAAGATAGAACGCAGGGCCAATACCGAGGTGTTCGACATCTATCAGATGATGATGCAGCGATTGAAGCTGACGGTGTTGGAAACCACTGTTCCCGACACGTGCCGCTACGATAAAGAGCTGTCCGTCAGCAGCAAGGGTTATTTCCGCTGTACGCTGCTGCCGCCTCCGGCCAAGTTGCTGAAAGGAAGCGGATTCGTGGAACTGGCAAACGAACTGAAAGAGAAACTTAAACTGTAATGTGTATGGCAAAGAAAATAGTCGAGGTGGATGAAGACCTCCTCAAAGGAATGATGACGAGCGATATCCCCCTGTATGGAAGGGATACGGAACGGAAGGAAACTGAACCTGCACCGAAAAAAGCCGCAACAGCCGAACCGGAAAATATCTCTGACGCTCCGGCGGAAAGAGAGGTCTCGGAGCAACCGAAGTCAGTCAGGAACCGACGAAAAAAGGAAAGCGGTTCGGATTACCGGGAGCTTTTTCTGGTCAATACGCCGAGTCCTAACCGTTCGCAGACCTATATCAACCGGGATATATACGAACGTATCAAACGCTTCCTGCCGCTTATCGCGCCGGAGGTCAGCATCGCCAGTTACATCAGCAATATCCTGGGTGACCATATAGAGCGGCATTGGGAAGAGATCAATGAAATGTACAGTCGGGAACTTTCTAAACCGTTGTAGCCATGGAAACCTATTTTTATTTCAGTGTCAAGACGGTATGCTGCGGGTATCTCTTTTATCGCCTGTGGATTTTTCTGTTCAGGCAACGGATATACGGCTTGTGGGAGGATATGGTAAAATATCTTCCCAAGAAGAAAGAGAAACCGACTGAGCCGGTCACCGCTTCGAAGGATGATGACAACGAGGTCATCGGCAAGACGAATATCGTCTATCTGGAAGATCCGGAAATCGCCTGCAAGGTTCCGGCCCGTAGCGAGCCGCTTCCTCCGGCGGAGGAGATGGAAGAAGAGGAGGATATTGCCGCGGATGATGTGGAATCCACTTTTACCGGTAACCCTCCGGGCGGATTGTCCGAAGAAGAGAAAGCGGAACTGATGTCGGATTACGTGTCGGAAGTGGACGAGGACTTTTCCACGGGTATGACCTACGAGGACATGATGAATGCTGTCGGCGTGTTGACGGAGGAAAACCGCAATACGAACGATGAAAAGGTTATCCGTACCGTCAAGTCGATATACGACATCCGGCAGACCGAGATATTCGATTTTTTCACCACCGAAGTGAGTAACATCGAACTGGTGGAGAGTCTTTTCAAGGAGTGTTTGGACGAATACGGTGAGCCTTTGCCGCAACGGAAAAAGGAAGCACCGCCGGAATCGGAGGAAAAGTTTGATTGGGATAAGTTCGTATAATATATTTGAGGAGTTCTTTCTGTATTGAGCTCCTCAAATATTTTTTTTAGATAAATTACTAATAATAAAATCCACTGGGCTACTATCATTTGAATCATCTACTGTTTGTTCCAAAAAATCCGAAGTTGCAGGATTTATAGGGTATCCTTTAAGTTGGAAAAAAGACATTGTCTTTAATTCCTCTTGGAACTTTTTATACTTGACTGTAGTATCATTCCATATGAAAGAAATTGAACTGGCTATCAAATCTGCCAATTGTACACCAAAATTAATTTTGGAATCAACCATTGAAAGAGAGTTGATGGGTAAAGGAAAAAGATGCTTTCGCGTATCATATCCGACAAGCTGTTGTTTCTCGTTTATCTTTGATAATTGTTCAATTATATCTAAACTTGATTTTATTGGCTTGGAGTCATCTGTTATAACATTTATTTTTATTTTCAACTTTTTATACCAATGATCGACCATACATAATAAAGAAGTCACAGTAGTATCTAAACAGTATTTGTTATCCTCAATCAGTACATTATCCAAAATACGTCGACTCAAACTGATATGCGATAGAATATCAATTAAAGGTTCATCGGATATACTGGAGAGAATATCTACATTCAAATAGAAATCTTCTATACTCTCTTCTGTTTGTTCCCTCATCATTTCTTCAAAAGAATGTAGAAAATCACTAACTGCCTCTTGATTAGAATGATTACGGCAGAAAATATATAGACAATTCGCCAAAATAATATTCCCCCGTTTTTTATATAAATCTTCTTTATAGATGAAATAAAAAACAGGCTCTATTGTCATGTCAACAATTTGAGCATATATACAGAACTGCTTATCTATAAATTCAAACGAAATATGGTCTTCGTTCATCAATGAATGTTGCAGTATCTTCTTAATCGTCAAACGCCCTTTTATACTTTTCTTCATTTCAACAAAATGAAGTTCCTTATCATAGGGAATGTCTTTTTGAATTTGTTGCAACTCTTCATCGGAAAAGTGAACTGCTGACAATACAAAATAAGGTTGGTCTGGATTCAGAATATCCGATCCTGTATTACCAGCTTCGTCTACATAGATATTAGGATATGTACTCATTTTAATGTAAAACTTTGAATCACAAAGATAATGCATATAACAATAAGAAAACGATAATTAAAGATTTTCTACATCCAAAGATAAATCGTGATTGTCTGTATTATTGAGTATAGGTCCTAAATCTTTCTTTATTGACCACTTCCGATGTAACGTGATGACATCCGGTGTAACGCATCGTCAGCTTTGTAAATCAACAAATTAAAGCCTATATATTCGCTGTCGAAATCAAATTTTGTCTCACAATTTAAAGTTTTCGACAATGAAAAAGAGAGTCATTTTTTCGGCAGCCATGCTGCTTGCGGCAACAGGGGCTTTCGCCCAGGGTAACGGAGTCGGCGGTATCGTCGAGGCGACCAACATGGTCACTTCCTATTTCGATCCCGCAACCAAACTGATTTATGCAATCGGGGCCGTGGTCGGCTTGATCGGAGGGGTCAAGGTCTATTCAAAATTCTCGTCCGGCGACCCCGACACCTCGAAGACGGCGGCCAGCTGGTTCGGGGCGTGTATTTTCCTGATTGTGGCAGCGACCATCTTACGCTCATTCTTCCTGTAATATGGCGGAGTATTCTATCAACAAGGGAATCGGCCGCAGTCCTGAGTTCAAAGGATTGAAGAGCATGTACCTGTTTGTCTTTGCGGGCGGACTGCTCGCCGTGTTCGTGATTTTCGTAGTCATGTACATGGCCGGAGTGGGACAATGGACCTGCATCGCATTCGGTATCCTGTCGGCCTCTCTGCTGGTATGGGGCACATTCCACCTCAATGCCAGGTTCGGAGAGTACGGTCTGATGAAGTTGCAGGCCCGCGGCAGCCATCCCCGGTACATCATCAACCGGAGGGCTTTCTTCCGGTTGTTTTCCCGTAACCATAACACACGAAGCGCATGAGAAATGTAATGCAAGCAGCCACGCTGGAAAGCAAGTTTCCGATTCTGGCGGTGGAACACGACTGCATCATCAGCAAGGACGCGGATATTACGGTAGCCTATAAGGTGGAACTGCCCGAACTCTTCACGGTGACGCGGAACGAATACGAGGCCATCCACTCGGCATGGGCGAAAGCGGTAAAGGTATTGCCGAATTACAGCATCGTGCACCGGCAAGACTGGTTCATCGAGGAGAACTACACGCCCGACATCCAAAGGGACGACCTCAGTTTCCTCTCCCGTTCCTTTGAAAGGCATTTCAATGAGCGACCGTATTTGAGGCACACAAGCTACCTCTTTCTGACCAAGACGACGAAGGAACGTAGCCGTACCCAAAGCAATTTCACGGCACTCACCCGGAATTTCATCATTCCGAAAGAGATGCAGGACAAGGATACGGTGACACGTTTCCTGGAGAGTTGCGACCAGTTTGAGCGCATCATCAACGACAGCGGCTTTGTCCGTATCACGCGGATGCGGAAAGACGAAATTACCGGGACGGAAAACAGCGCGGGCATCATCGAGAAGTATTTCTCGCTCTCGCAGGAGGAAACGACCTGCTTGCAGGACCTCACGCTCGGGGCCGCAGAGATGAAGGTCGGCGACAACTGCCTCTGCCTGCACACCCTGTCCGATACGGACGATTTGCCGGGCAAGGTGGCGACGGACATGCGCTATGAACGCCTGTCCACCGACCGGAGCGACTGCCGTCTTTCGTTCGCGGCTCCCATCGGGGTACTGCTCACGTGCAACCACATCGTGAACCAGTATCTCTTTATCGACGACCCGGCCGAGAACCTGAAGAAGTTCGAGAAGCAGGCGCGCAACATGCACTCGCTGTCACGGTACAGCCGCAGCAACCAGATCAACCGTGAATGGATTGAGGAATATCTCAATGAGGCGCACAGCCTCGGGCTGACCTCCATCCGTGCGCATTGCAACGTGTTGGCATGGAGTGACGACCGCAACAGGCTCAAACAGGTCAAGAACGATGTGGGAAGCCAGCTTGCGCTGATGGAGTGCAAGCCCCGCCATAACACCGTCGATACCCCGACCTTGTTCTGGGCGGCCATCCCCGGAAATGCGGGGGATTTCCCTTTCGAGGAGAGTTATTACACTTTCATCGAACAGGCTCTCTGTTTCTTCATCGGAGAGAGCTGTTCCAGGGATTCGCTTTCCCCGTTCGGTATCCGCATGGTGGATCGTCTGACTGGCAAACCCGTCCATCTTGACATTTCGGATTTGCCGATGCGCAAAGGCGTGATTACCAACCGCAACAAATTTATTTTAGGGCCGAGCGGCTCCGGCAAGTCGTTCTTTACCAACCACATGGTTAGGCAATACTACGAGCAGGGAACACACGTCCTGCTGATAGACACCGGAAACTCCTACCAGGGGCTTTGCAACCTGATTCACAACAAGACCGGTGGCGAGGACGGTATCTACTTCACCTACGAGGAGAACGACCCGATTGCCTTCAATCCCTTCTATGTGGAAGACGGCGTTTTCGACATAGAGAAAAAGGAGAGCATCAAGACGCTTATCCTCACCCTTTGGAAACGGGATGACGAACCGCCGACACGGGCCGAGGAAGTCGCCCTCTCCAACGCGGTGAATCTCTTTCTGGAGAAGATACGCACGGACGGCAGGCTGGTTCCCTCGTTCAATACCTTCTATGAGTTTATCCGGGACGAGTATCAGGAGATACTGAAGGAGAAACGGACAAGGGAGAAGGATTTTGATGTCTTCAATTTCCTGAATGTCCTCGAACCCTATTATCGCGGCGGGGAGTATGATTTTCTGTTGAACTCAGACAAACAACTGGATTTGCTGGGCAAGCGGTTCATCGTCTTCGAGTTGGATAACATTAAGGACAACAAGGTTTTATTCCCCATTGTAACCATCATCATCATGGAAACCTTCATCAACAAGATGCGCAGGTTGAAAGGTATCCGTAAGATGATCCTTTTGGAAGAGGCGTGGAAGGCCATCAGCAAGGAGGGCATGGCGGAATATCTGAAATACCTCTTTAAGACGGTCAGAAAGTTCTTCGGCGAAGCCGTGGTCGTCACGCAGGAGGTCGAGGACATCATCTCCTCGGACATCGTGAAAGGTACGATCATCAACAACAGCGACTGCAAGATTCTGCTGGACCAGCGGAAGTATGCCAACAAGTTCGATTCGATACAGGCCCTGCTGGGGCTGACCGACAAGGAACGCGCGCAAATCCTCTCCATCAATATGGCCAACAACCCTTCCCGCAGGTACAAGGAGGTCTGGATAGGGCTTGGCGGCTCCCAGTCTGCCGTGTACGCCACAGAGGTATCGCTCGACGAGTATTACTGCTACACCACCGAAGAAACGGAAAAGCTGGAACTCATGCGCCTGATCGAGAAACTCGGGGGCAATATCGAGCTTGCCATCAGGCAGCTTGCGGCAAGCAAACGGGAGGGAAAATCATCATCAACCAACTAAAGCAATACGGATATGGGATTAAGAGACTGGGCGCATGAATGGCAATGGCGGGCGCGTAACGGAATCGGTTACGAGCAGTTGAGAGCCATTCGGAAAGAAACAATGGAAATGCTGGAAAACAGGGACATAAAAGGACTGAAGGGCCTGCTGGATACTTATGCCGGGTCTTACGATATCCCCGAAGAAATAGCCCTGGGGATAGCGAGGAAGAATTTCATACTTACTCCGGAAGATGCGGCGGACAAGGATATCCTGGCTGCGATGGAAAGCCTGAAATCCACTTGGTTCATGCAGCAGGAAGGCACTCTTGCCTCCCTTCCGGTTGAGGAAGCCGACGGCATACACGGTATGCTCGCCATGCACGCCTTTATGCTCGATGCCTATGTGGAACGTCATCCGGGATGCGGCATACCCCGTTCGGAACCGGAAGAGGTGGATGCCGCCCGCCGGATTCTCGACCGGCAGTACGAGGGAAAGGCAGACTGGCAGCTCTGCCAGTTCATTCTTGTCAGGACTTTCCCGTCGGATTATGTCATGTACCGGTACGGACTCGCGGAGGATTTCAACAGGTACTCCAAACTGAACGAGGAGTGTCTGAAAGCGATTGAAACGGGAGATAAAGACCTGGAAAAGAAATTGATGGAAGCCATCGGAAAGATGGAAACCACCCTTGAACGCAAGTCTGAAAAGGCTCTGGACAGCATCGAAGGAGCGCGTGTGCCGGATGAGTACCTCAAAGAGTTGGACGATGAACTGAGTAGACTTGCCGGACTTGTATGGGACCCGCGCCGGATAGAGGACTGTTACGGCGGCTTCCTGGAAAAACACGGTATCCGTGCGGACAGCCCTGTGCCGGAGCTGGAAAAGCAGATAGAGGAAGCCTATCGGTCGCTGGACGACAGGATTGTCCGGCTATGCGGCCGGCAACCTTACGCGGACAACTTGTTCTCCGCCAAGAAAAGACAGACCGATGCACGGGAAGGGGACCGGAAACATGCCCCGCATCTGCCCCGGCTGCCCCCGAAACAGCAATCGTCAGGCGGGATGAAACCCGCTTTTTGAACCGGCAGACAAAGAGTATCAATCATTAAAAATTCAACAGTATGAGATTAAAGATTTTTATGTTGTGCGTGGGTGCTTTGTTCATCACGCATACCTCCCGGGCACAGTGGGTCGTCACCGACCCCACGAACCTTGCCCAGGGCATCATCAACGCCACCAAAAACATCGTGCAGACCTCCACGACGGCCACGAACATGGTGAAGAATTTTCAGGAAACCGTCAAGATTTACCAGCAGGGAAAAGAGTTTTATGACGGTCTGAAGAAAGTGAAGAATCTGGTCAAGGATGCCCGGAAAGTACAGCAGACCATCCTGATGGTCGGGGACATCACGGACATCTACGTGACCAATTTCGAGCGTATGCTATCCGATCCCTATTTCAGTACGGAGGAACTCAGTGCGATAGCGGCGGGCTATACGATTCTGCTGGAAGAGTCCGCCAATGTCCTGAATGACCTGAGGAACATCGTCAACGAAAACGGTCTGTCCATGAGCGACAAGGAGCGCATGGAGGTCATCGACCTCTGCTACAATCGGGTTTACAGCTACCGGGGACTTGTGCAATATTACACGAACAAGAATATCGGCGTATCCTACCTGCGTGCGAAAAAGAAGAGCGATCAGGACCGTATCCTTGCCCTGTACGGTAGTCCGGCAGAACGCTATTGGTAACCATTCAAAATCATAAGAGTTATGATGTTATTGTCAATAGATTTTGAGAACCTGCACCAGATTCTGCGGAGTCTGTACCAGGACATGATGCCGCTCTGCTCCCAGATGACGGGAGTGGCGAAAGGCATCGCCGGGCTGGGCGCGCTGTTTTATGTCGCGTACCGGGTATGGCAGTCCCTTTCGAGGGCGGAACCCGTCGACGTGTATCCCTTGCTCCGGCCGTTCGTGCTGGGATTCTGCATCATGTTTTTTCCCAGTGTCGTGCTGGGCACCATCAACAACGTGCTGTCGCCTGTGGTCAAGGGGACGAACAACATCTTGCAAACCCAGACATTCGACATGAACGAGTACCGTGAGCAGAAGGACCGGCTCGAATACGAGGCGATGAAGCGCAATCCCGAGATGGCCTATCTGGTGGACAAGGAGGAGTTCGACAAACGGCTGGAGGAACTCGGCGTGCTGGACGCCATCGAAGTGTGCGGCATGTATATAGACCGGGCGATGTATAACATGAAAAGGTCGGTGCAGGCGTTTTTCCGGGAGTTGCTGGAGCTGATGTTCCAGGCGGCGGCCCTCGTGATAGACACCATCCGCACGTTCTTCCTGATCGTCCTCTCGATACTGGGACCTATCTCCTTCGCCATTTCCGTCTGGGACGGCTTCCATGCCTCGCTCACCCAGTGGTTCGTCCGCTATATCAGCATCTACCTGTGGCTTCCGGTCAGCGACCTTTTCAGCAGTGTGCTGGCACGTATACAGGTGCTGATGCTCCGGCAGGACATCGAACAATTGTCCGACCCCACGTTCATTCCGGACGGCTCCAATGCGGTGTATATCACATTCCTCATCATCGGCATCATCGGGTATTTCACGATACCCACCGTTGCGAACTGGATCGTGCAGGCCGGAGGAGGCGCAGGAAACTACGGCAGGAATGTCAGCCAGGCAGCGGCACGTACGGGCTCCGTGGCGGCGGGAACGGCTGGTGCGGTCATCGGCAACATCGGTGGCAGGCTGATTAAAAGATAACCTATCAAAATTTTCATTATGGAGTTCAAATCATTAAACAACATCGAGAGCAGCTTCAGGCAAATACGCCTGTTCGGAATCGTGTTCGTCTGCATGTGCTGCGCCGTCATGTGCTATTCCGTGTGGAAGGCATACGGCTTTGCGGAGTTGCAGCGCGAAAAGATTTATGTACTCGACCAGGGTAAATCGCTGATGCTGGCTCTCTCCCAGGATTTGTCGCAGAACAGGCCGGTGGAGGCACGGGAGCATACCAGGCGTTTCCATGAGCTTTTCTTCTCGTTGTCGCCGGACAAGAGTGCCATTGAGGAGAACATACGGCGGGCGTTGTTCCTGGCCGACCGTTCCGCCTATACCCGTTACCGGGATTTGGCGGAGCAGGGATACTACAACCGTATCATTTCAGCCGGTATCAACCAGCGTGTGGAGATTGACAGCATGGCGTGCAACTTCAACGTGTACCCCTATGAGGTCATGACATACGCACGGCAGCTGATTATCCGCGAGAAAAGCATTACGGAACGCAGCCTTGTGACAAAAGGCCGCCTGCTCAATTCAAACCGGAGCGACAACAATCCGCACGGTTTCATCCTCGAAGCCTTTCAGGTCATCGAAAACCGGGACCTGCGTGTGACGGACAGATAAAATTCAATACAACATGAGAAAATTATTTATCAAGGCCAGAGATTATCTGGATGACGGACTGCGCGGGATGTGCGGCCGTCTGACACCCGGAAAACGGGTGGCTGCCATCGTCGGGATGGTCGTGGTGTTCGCCGGAGTCAATTTCTATATGCTCTTCCGGGCGGTCTATAACATCGGCCGGGAAGACGCAAGGCGGGAAAAGGTGATTGAGATTACACCGCTCAGTGTGCCGGACATCGTGCCTCACGGTACGGACACGCTCTCCCGGCGGACACAGCGGGAAATGGAAGAGTTCTTTAACCAATTTAATTTCGATTAGCGATGACACAGGAAGCAAATAAACTCAAACGGAAGCAGGACTTGAAGAAGTACCTGGTATTCGCGCTGATGTTCGCCGTATTCGCAGGTTCCCTATGGCTGATTTTCGCGCCCTCCGAAAAAGAGAGGAAGGAGCAGGAGCAATCGGTCGGGTTCAACACCGAACTGCCCGATCCCCGCAATGCCGGGATTGTCGGGGACAAGAAGACGGCCTACGAGCAGGATATGATGCGGCGCAAGCAGGAGGAGAAGATGCGCACACTCGAAGAACTATCTTTCGGTACGGAAAAACCGGACAGCACGGTACGGCTGTCCGGGCAGGATGAAATTCTCTCTCTTGATGCAGGCGGGACGAAAGCGGAAACAGCGTCTTCAGGCAGAACGGCCTACCGTGGCAGCGGCTCTTTTCAATCTTCGACCTCAGCTTACCGGGACATCAACCGGACTCTGGGCAATTTCTACGAGGAGCCGAAAGAAGACCCGGAAAAGGAGGCCTTGCGCAAGGAAGTCGAGGAATTACGCAATTCGATGGTGCAGCAGCATAGTATCCAGCCATCCTACGAGGAGCAGGTTGCCCTGTTGGAGAAATCCTACCAGCTCGCCGCCCAATACACCTCAGGGGAAAACAGTGCTGCCCGGGAAACATCGGATAGAGCTCCGGAGAAAGCCGACGGCAAGGCTGACATCGTACCTATCGGACAGGTGTCCGTTCCGGTCGTTTCCTCCCTCTCGCAACCCATGAGCGATGAGCGGATTCTCGCCGGACTATCGGAATCCCGCAACTGGGGTTTCGTCACTCCGGTAGGAACCGGAGGTGCTGCGGAGAAGAACACCATCCGTATCTGCGTACATGGCGACCAGACCGTACTCAACGGTCAGAGTGTGCGGCTCCGCCTGCTGGAACCGATGCGTGCGGGAAACACCCTGCTGCCCCGCAACACCCTCGTAACTGGTACGGGGCGTATCCAGGGCGACCGGCTCGGCATCGGCATCGTCTCGCTGGAATACGGCGGATTGATTATCCCGGTAGAGTTGACGGTCTATGACTCCGACGGGCAGGAAGGCATCTACATCCCTAATTCCGCGGAGGTCAGCGCGGCGAAAGAGGTGGCCGCCAATCTGGGGCAGAACCTCGGTACGAGCATCTCCATCACCAACCAGTCTGCGGGGGACCAACTGTTATCGGAACTCGGCAAGGGGGCGATTCAAGGGGTGTCGCAATATGTCTCCAAAAAACTGCGGGAGGAAAAGGTACATCTCAAATCAGGCTATACTCTGATGTTGAGCCAAAAGAAAAACAACTGATTATTCACCATTTAATTTTTAAGCGTATGAACAAAGTAATTGTAATGTTTGCCCTCATGCTGGGCATGACGATGAGTGCTTTCGCACAGGAAACGGACAAAGTGAACGGGAAAACGGAGTGCCCAACCGACAATTCCGTGAAATTGACCAAAGAGGCCTATCCCCGGATGGAGACAGAGGGGGACTTGTACCACGGCCTGACACGCAAGCTGACGTTTGACAGGCTGATTCCGCCGTATGGTCTGGAAGTGACTTATGACAAGACCACACACATTATCTTCCCGTCGGCGGTGCGCTATGTGGACCTCGGTTCCCCGCACCTGATTGCCGGAAAGGCGGACGGGGCGGAGAATGTTATCCGTGTCAAGGCCACAGTCAGGAATTTCAGGGAGGAAACCAATTTCTCGGTCATTACCGAAAGCGGGAGTTTCTACACCTTCAACGTGAAATACGCAGAAGAACCGCTGCTTCTGAGCGTTGAGATGAAAGACTTTATCCATGACGGAAGCACGGTAAACCGTCCGAACAATGCCCTCGACATCTATTTGCAGGATTTGGGCAGCGAGTCGCCGAAACTGGTGCGTCTGATTATGGAGGCCATCCATAAGGACAACAAGCGCAACATCAAGCATATCGGCAGCAAGTCTTTCGGCATCCAGTACCTGCTTCGCGGACTGTACACCCACAACGGGCTGCTCTATTTCCACACGCAGCTCTGCAACACCTCACACGTGCCTTTCGATATCGATTTTATCACGTTCAAGATTGTCGACAAGAAGGTCATGAAGCGCACGGCTATCCAGGAGCAGGTCATCTTCCCGCTCAGGGCGTATAACTACGCCACCGTGGTGGCCGGAAAGAAGGACGAACGTACCGTTTTCACGCTGGACAAGTTCACGATTCCCGATGACAAGATGCTGGTTGTGGAACTGCATGAGAAAAACGGCGGACGCCACCAG
This sequence comes from Alistipes sp. AF14-19, assembly GCF_003461645.1. Classification (NCBI taxonomy): domain Bacteria; kingdom Pseudomonadati; phylum Bacteroidota; class Bacteroidia; order Bacteroidales; family Rikenellaceae; genus Alistipes; species Alistipes sp. AF14-19. The sequence continues at coordinate 70,102 of NZ_QTXM01000011.1, read as the reverse complement.
TCGTTCACGGTGGAGAACGAGGATATCGTCCGGGCAAAGGTCATCAACGAACTTAAAGTGAAATGACCATGAAAAAGTACATGTTTATCATAGTTGCGGCAATGCTTGTCCTCTTCGGGGGACAGGCAAACGCCCAACGCTGTCTGCCCGGTATGCGGGGGATAGAACTGAGGGGAGGTTTCACGGACGGTTTCGGCAAGCCGGTGGATTTCTACACAGGTATCGCGATGTCGACCTATACCAAGCACGCGAACCGTTGGGTGGTCGGTGCGGAATATCTTCAGAAGAGCTACGGATACCGGGATATGCAGATTCCCCGTGCCCAGTTCACGCTGGAGGGCGGCTATTTCCTGAAATTCCTCTCCGATCCGTCCAAGACCTTCTTCCTTTCCATCGGCGGCTCCGCCCTTGCCGGTTATGAAACGGTGAACTGGGGCGACAAGCAGTTGCCCGACGGCTCACTGCTCACGACAAAGGACGCCTTCATCTATGGAGGGGCGGTCACGCTGGAATTGGAGAGTTACATTACCGACCGTATCGTGCTACTCGCCTCCATTAGAGAGCGCTGTCTCTGGGGCAGCAAGGTGGGACTGTTCAGTACGCAGTTCGGCCTGGGCGTCAAATTTATCATCAATTAAAAACAAGAATGAATATGGATACATTGAATCAAAAAAGAGTATGGAGCGGACTGGGGTCCGTCCTGTTCGTAAGCCTGCTGGCTTGTCTGTTCACTGCCTGCAACGATAAGATTGACGTGCAACAGGCATTCCCTTTCACCGTGGAAACCATGCCTGTGCCCACTCGTCTTGTGTTGGGCGAGACGGCGGAAATCAGGTGCGAGTTGAAGCGTGCCGGGCGTTTCGAGGATGCACGCTACACCATACGCTATTTTCAGCCGGACGGGAAAGGCTCGCTGCTTCTGGATAACGGCATGAAACTGCTACCCAATGACCGTTACCCGTTGGACCGTGAGGTGTTCCGCCTCTATTACACCTCCGGATGTACGGACCAGCAGACCATCGACATCTATTTCGAGGACAATGCAGGGCAGGTGGCATTGCTCTCTTTCTCCTTCAACAATGAAAATGAAGAGGAAGAGGAGGCCGAAGTAACGGAAAAGAGTAAAGACCTGCCGGCCATGCAGATCGATACGACACCTGTTCGCTTCCCGCCCGATTCGCCGGATGAACCCTCTTTCACTCCGCTGACAATGGAAACCGGTCTTTAAGACAAAACTGCCTTATGAGAAGCAAACTGTTTGCCCTTTGGCTTTTGGCCTTTTCCTTTGTTCCCGAGCTGTTTGCCCAGACCGGGATTTCCCCGCCGGATGCCGGGCTGTTCAACAAGGCGGTGGCCTGTATCAAGGAAGCGGAAGGCTGGCACGGAAACCATCTGCCTTATGTGGGGTACGGCCACAAGATTCTTCCCCACGAGAAACTGACGGCCGATATGACGGAAGCGCAGGCTGATTCCCTGTTGAGAGCCGATTTGAGGAAACTGCATAAGATGTGCAGCCGCTTCGGAAAAGATGCCCTGCTCGTCGCAACGTTGGCCTATAATGTTGGATATTATCGGTTGGTCGGGTATGGGAAGATACCGAAAAGCAGGCTGATCCAAAAATTAGAATCCGGCAACAGGGATATCTACGAGGAGTATATCTCGTTCCGATGCTATAAGGGAAAGGTGGTGCCGAGCATCGAGCGACGACGGAAGAAAGAGTTTGAATTGTTGTATATACATTAAATTATTAAGGGGCTGACTAAAGTATTAGTAAAGCCCCTTTTTCTTATTTTCGGTGAGGTCAATCTCGACCTGGTTTCCAAATATTCAATTCTCAGAGAGTCATTCTGACTTTTTAGCCTCCCTATTAATAATAAAGAATTTAGTATTTAAAAGAGATTACCTTCTCGGAAATTGGGGCATCACAAAATAAATTCATATCTTTGCATATTAAATAGATGCCTCAAATGAACCACTTTGATAAAATTGACATACGAGTCTTTGATAGATTCATAGACAAATTTGCAGACCGTTATATTAAACAACGGTCAGAGGTTTTTAGTGGCATTAATGCTGAATTGTTACAACAAGCAGAATCAATCGGATGCGATTTCAACTTAGAGGCTCTATTTAAAATAATCAAACAGAATTCTATCGCAACAGATTTTGCCCGAGAAGAAGGTAAAAGACCATTAGCTTTTAAAGATATATATAGAAGTGATCTGGGAGAATTATTAACGACCTATTATTTTGAAGAGAAAATAGAAGAAAATAGGAGATTTTTAATTCCAATAAAAAATATATCATATCGAGAAAGGTTGGATTTGCCGGGTCGAGGTTTTGATGCTATAGGATATAGGACTGAAGGAGATAAAGTTAATATTCTGATTGGAGAAGCTAAAGTATCCTCACAGAAAGAAAATCCTCCACATGTAGTAGATGTTCACGAGGACTCGATTTATAAGTCTCAAAAGAACCATCATGACGATACAGGTATAGTTTTACAACGTTTGACGGATTACTTGCGTAGATTATCTTCAACAGAACATTTTTATGTTATTGCAGGTGTTGTAATCAATATGAAAGTTGGTAATGTCGATAAATATGACATTACCTATGGTTGCGGTCTTGTTCGAGACTCCGGTTGCGTGAATGAAGCAAAAGATTTTGGGAAGATGCAATCTTTAGCGCACGAATTTAAGCCTGGTTTGGTTGATTTTGCCATTTTTTCATTTACTGAAAAAACTATTGATGAAACAGTCGATTTGTTTTATCAAAAAGTCAAAGAGATGGTACAATGAATGGCATGGACTACATACAGCAGATTCTAAATGATGATGATATTAATATACTCTTACAAAAGAGTAATCAAACATATCATCTTCAATCAATATGTATAAACAATTCAAATTTCACTTCGTCTGAAATTGAATTATCTTGTCGCCTTGCATTTTTACTTATAGGACTTTCATTTCATGAAAACACTAACCCCAAATGGGCTGAATATGCTTATAAATTATTAAAAAACATCCATATAAAAGAGAATGAAGATAGAGAAATTTTTGATAAAATAATGGGCTATGAATTGGATAATGTTTCGTTAATATATTATTTTTATTTATCAAGTCTTGCTCTTATTTTAGATAAAACTATCTCAGCCCGTCTTGATTTAAAACAATTTGTTGACTTCGAAGATGTCGAATCATCTTGGAGTCAACGTGTTTTGGCTGGTATTTTTAAAGCTCTTTTTTTCTTAATTCGTAAAAGTGATGGGTTTGAAGATATTCGTAGGGCCATATCCGAAATATCTAATCTGCAAAAGGAACAAGTAAAATTTGAAGATCAATATTTGAACCAATTCGATGTTCAAACACAAAAAGAAGAAGCTCTTATATTGGTTGGGTTATATCATACCTCAAAAGCTTTAACAGAAACAGCAGAATATCTAATCAACGGATATAATTATAAGAAGCGTATTGATAATGTTGTGAGACAACATATTGACATTGCATTGGACCTAATACCTTCGGATGTTCGTTTAAGAGATTTTATCTCTATAATTAACAAAGACTTGCAATCTTTAATACGGCATTCCATTTGGAATGGGACAGCCTTTCAAGATCAAATAAAAAAACTTTGCGAGTTCAAAAGTTCTCATAATATATTGGAACTTTTACCATCGCAAAGACAGGCTATGCAGCAAAATTTATTTGATGTCTATGCAAATGCTTCAATAGTACAAATGCCAACAAGTGCCGGTAAGACTATGTTGGCAGAATTTAATATTGTTTTGACAAAATCTTTACGAAAAGACGCTAAGGTTGTATACGTCGTGCCATCCAGAGCATTAGTTAATCAGGTATATTTTGATTTACGTAAAGACTTATCCGCAATAGGCTTCAATGTTGAACGAACATCTTCTGCAAGTGAAATAGATCCGACTGAGGCCGATTTCTTGATTGCAGATGACGTTGATGTTATAGTTTCAACGCCAGAAAAATTAGATTTATTAATTCGCCGTTCTCATCCTTCCGTTGAAGACGTTTCGCTATTTATCATAGATGAGGCTCATACTATTGAAAACGGAGAACGAGGAGCACGACTGGAATTACTTATTGCTATGTTACGACGAGAGAGGCCCAATGCTAAATATATGCTTTTATCGCCGTTCCTACCTGGCAATACAGAGGCACTGAAAGACTGGCTTGGAGGAGGTAACATTATTAATGTAGATTGGAGACCTTCTGAAAAAATAGTTATTGGATTAAAAGTAACTAAAACCAAAGCTACATTCAATTTACTACCATCTGCTTACAGTTTCGATCTATATCAGGAGAATGAGCAAGTAATAAAAAATCCATATCAACTTGTATCAAAAACTCCTAAAGATAGAATATTAGAATTTTCATGTCGTCATTTTTCCTCGAAAGGGAAAACGGAACTTATACTTTGCAAAGGTAAAGGTTCGGCTAACAATGTAGCAGAAAAAATCTATAGTTGGATTGGCAATAATATTAATAGTGATGAAATTCATTTAGTCCAAAAATATATTGATGAAGAATTGGGATGCTCAACATCATTTTCTAAATTTTTAGGAAAGGGAGTTGCTGTTCATCATGCAGGCTTATCGGATGAAACTAAATTACTAACAGAACATCTTATTCGCCAAGGATTAATTAACTATGTATGTGCAACTACAACCATTGCTGAAGGTGTTAATTTTCCCGTATCTTCTGTTTATTTTGATACATATCAACGTGGCCAACATAATTTGTTATCAGCTAATGATTTTTGGAATATAGCAGGTAGATCTGGACGAACTATGGTAGATGATTTTGGAAAGATAATCTTACCATTTAACACTCATACAAATGCAGAAACAGGCAAAGCTATTCTTAGCAAAGGTGCAGAAGAATTAACAAGTGTCTTAGCGAAGCTGTTTCTTGATAGAGAATATATACTTGAGACATTAATAAAAGAAAGGGGAATCGAAATATTAATGGCTGAATATACAGATGCATTCAGCCCTATATTTCAATATTTCGTACATCTTTTAAATGTTTCCAATAACGAGCTTGCTGTAGATATTGATGACCTTTTTAAAGATTCATTGGTATATTTTATGTTGGATAATGAACAGCAAAGGAACAAATTCATAGATTTATGTAAACAGATATATTTAACAATCCAAGCACGATATGCAAATAATATTGGGGTTTTGAAATATGCAGATAAGACAGGTTTTTCCGTTCCATCTGTTTTAAAGATTATGCATCAAAAAGCAACAAATCCGGCTATTGCAGACTTAGACACATGGAATGTAAATGTAATGTTTAATCGAAGAAATGCTGAAAACTTAACAGAGAAGATTAAAGCTATTTCAGAATTAAGAGAAACGGGACTTGGAACTGATGATACGACAGCACCATTTAATCCAGAATTGGTTGCAAAAATGATAATACGTTGGGTTAAAGGGGATAAAATAAATGCCATATCCTCAATCCATCCCCATTTTATAGACAATGATGCGGATAAACGCCTAACTCAATTTGTTTCATATATGAATCAGTTGCGATTTAAAGCATCGTGGGGATTAAGCGCACTTGAAGGTATAGTAAAAGGAAATGAGGATGAAATGAAAGATTCATACATTCCATCTTATGTTTATTATGGTGTAGATAATAATCCAGCTTTAGCTATGAGGATGTTGGGAATACCACGTTCTTTGTCATTATCCTTATCGCAAATAATTACAGGCTCTATCTCAGATTACTCATTTACAAAATTGCGTAATATAATTAATTCGCTATCATTAAATGATTGGGATTCCTTAAAACCAACACGTTCAAAATTGTCTGGAGAAGAATGGAAGTATATTGTAAGTATTCTAATGAAATAAATGAAGCCGGCACTTCCGTCCGGCTTCATCCTTATACTTGATGGAGATATACACCCAGCGTTCGATCTGTAATTCCCGCTCGGCTTTTGCCAGATCCTTGGCATATTCCCACCAGTCGTCAATTCTTTCTTGTGCCATAATTTCAAGATTGCTTTAATGCAAGTAACTTGAGATAGTCTGCAATGGCACGCTGACAACCGGTAAAATCCGGAGTCCGTTTACCTTTATACTTTCTAAAATAGATCGTTCCCGATTTTGTAAGACCGTTTACGGATTTGTTGAATGTGCCTTTGGTACGGATATGGATTTCAAAACCATCCTGTTTGGCTATTTCAAGAAAAACGTTTGCCGCTATTCGCTCTCCATTTAGAAAATTCTGCTTGTAATCGTCAAGTTGCTGTTGCCATTTCTTTTCCTTTAATCGATCTTCCTCTTCTTCTTTAGCCTTCCGTTCCAGACGTTTTTGTTCCTGTCTTTTTAAGTACGCTTCACGGGCTTGCAATAAAGGTGCAGTATCAAGCCCAAGAGCTTCAAACACACGGATAGAAAGAAGAGAAATATGAACTCCTTTTTCTAAATCTTGAAGTATATTTGTTATCCAATTTTTACAATAAGCGGCAGTTATTTCTTTACGTTCCTCCTTGTCAAGAAATCGGCGCGAATATTGACCACAAGAGAAAAATACATTTTCTATCTTACAGACAACATGGAATATGTCTTCGCTTACATTTCCATATTCGTTTTTTGTAGATAATGAGAGATAAACATTCTCTGCATACGGCTCCAACTCCATATAAGGAGCAACGACGGTGGTATTCCCGTCAAACTTGTACTTGAATACTTTTGCCTTCATAATTATATCTGTTATTATTCATTCATATAATCCAATATGCTCCTTTCCAGTCTGTCGTATATTTGGTTGAATTGGTCTTGATATTCTTCCAGAAATACCCCGTCCGCATTACACATTTCATCGAGTGTCTTTTTGTTTGTCCGACATAATTCCATATCTGCCAATTCACAAACTATCTCAATAAGCATTGATCGATCCTTTTCTTCGGGCAACAGCCTGTCTTTTTTCAGGCAACAATAATTGCGGACATCAATTTTCAGGGACAGACCTGCCTCTTCCCAGCGTTCGTCAGGAAAGAGTGTGAATGCCTGTTTTAATTCATCAGGTTGTTGTGTCCACCATTTGTTCAAACTTTTAGGTTCCATATTCTTAAGTTTAATTGGTTGGTAATCGTTTGGTTTGCCATTGCCGATGTGCAACAATATATTCCTGACGTTCCTGTTCCAGCCTTGCTTCCGTTTCGGAGGTATAACCGAGAAATTCGATACATCCTCCGTTATAACCGGTCATCCGGCATCGCATACCCGCTTCGGTGAGTTTGTCAATCCGCTTTTGTGCGGTCTTGGCACTGGAATATTGCTTGGGCCAGAAGTAATGCTCGCCTTTCGACCCGTAGGTGTCTTCACCGAGAATCAGTTTCCCGGCATTTGCCCGGCTTTGGATAAAGTCGAAGCGGGCTTTGCCGAGTGCCTGACGTATGGCCTTGTGGGCGGCTCCTTCGGGATGCTTGAAAACCTCAGGCAGTTTATCTTTGGTTTGCAGCTTCGGCAGTTCCGTCTGATAGGGCTTGTCATACCGTCCGATGCCCAGTGTCAGATAGAAATTGGTATCGAAGTAGTCGGTCATGACGTCGCTGTTGTCGTAGTTGTACGACATGGTAAAATCACAGACGTTGAGCATGACCTCGCGTGCCCGTTCCGTAATGGTCCGGTCTGTTCCAATGTGATAATGGTTGATATCTTTATAGATAAGACCGGACTCTTTCGTGAAAGCCTCGAAATCCGCTTTAATCAGATAGATGTTGATGGAACGGTAACCGTTCTGCGTGACGGAGAATTTATACCGCGGATAGGTCTCCTTGAGCCATTTGCGGATAATCTCCACAATTTCCCCGCGCATCTGTCCGTTGTAGTTCCTGCCTTTCCAACGGTATTCGTTATAGACGTATTCCGTGTACTCGTTGGCTGATGCGCCGGCATAGTCATTTTCATAACCGGATGCGGCGACCGATACGGTCGTATCATCCTTCCATTTGGCGTACAATCTTTCAAATTCGAGATTGATCTGCTGCATGGTCTCCGTACTGCCACCCTTGTCGGGATGGTTCTGCAATGCCAGTACGCGGTAACTTTTCTTCAGTTCCGCAAGGCTGTTTATATTCTGAAAGTATCCCATAATGTTGATTTTTAATTGATGACCATTAATAAATGAGTGATTCGCAGAAAAAAGGCAGGAAGTCCTGTTCGATGCCGAGGTTGTCGCATGCCGATTCCAAATCGCCTTCCCGCAAATCGTTCGCGTTACATAATTCACGCAGGTTTCTTACTTCGGCATCGAGGTATTCCCGTGCCGTCTCTTTATCACACCTGCAAGAGGTGCATATCCTGTCAATGATTATTGTTTCCATCATTATTTTTATTTAGTTTTTGTATTTGAATCGGATAAAAGTTGCACGGTTGTCCGGAGTATCTCGTCCAGCCAGTTGATGCAACGTGCCCCGAGTTCAAAAGGACCGTCAATTTCGTACAAGTCATGGGAATGTTTGTTTTCCACAACAAGATGGAGGTCCTCCCCAAAGAATTGTATCCTGCGCACCAGGCACTCATAGGGATCGCCGTCATGGTCGAACCATATCACGTACACAGCGTCCACTGTATCGGGAAACTCCATTTCCGTTTTCCCATATTTCTCCAATACCGCTTTTATGGCGGCTGTAATCTCCTTGCGGAGTTTTTCTACTTGTTCGCTGAAATCTGTTTTCATAAGGCATAAAAATGAATGCGGGAGCCTCCGACGGACTCCCACGATTAGACATTCGGTTTATTTATCGGAAACATTATACGTAGATATTGATGCGATTGAACGATTCCGGACAATGCTGGAAGACAAGCGGCAGATTGACGTGTACCATCGGGTACTCCACCCATCCGCTGCCTCTCCGGTAGCCGGTATCGGTAGCAAGGTTGTTCAAAACCAGAAACTCCATCGCGTCGGGATTGTTGTTGATGTCGATGAAAGCCTTGTCGGGCAGTCCGATGGCATCCATCTCTTCCAGATTGACCGTCAGAATCGTGTAAGGCTCTTCCGTATCGGCCAGTTCCAGACAGAGAGCGAGCCAGCCGTTGTGATAGATTTGCGGAACCAGCCGTACAGCCTGCCCCTGATAGATGTAGAGCTTGTCCCGATAGGATTTGTCAGTCGGAACGATTTCAAACTCGTCTTCCATTTCCGTGAAAGAAAGCATCTGGTTATGGACTGCCACGAATGTATCTTTCTCCACCCGGTAGCACAGGTGGTCCGTTCCTGCCGAACGGATGATTTCTAATGAAGTGTTCATGATTCGGTTGTTTTTGAGTTATTACTGGTTAATTGCTTATGGTATTTGCCTTTACGCGGTCTTCGCACACGAGAGCCACGAAGTGTATTTCCATTATCTTGTGTCCGAAACAGACATCCGAGTTGTACTCCGCCCTCTGCCACAGCGTGAAACGGTCATTGCGGAACGACCACCGGAAATAACCGGAGAGCGACCTGTAATGCGGGTGGACGTTTCTCTCTATCAGTCGCCTGTTTACCTCCATGATGTTGGCCGACATCAGAATGATGTTCATGATTTCGATAAACGCCCTCGGCGCACAAGGGTCTATCGGGAATATCGGTCCTATGAAATTCATATTCATAATTGTATGTGTTAGTCGTAATTGTCGTCAAATACCTCATACGGGTAACTCGTCACGAATGAATAGTAGGAAGAGATACCCTGATAGACCAGGTTGTCCTCCTCCACATCGGGTTCTTCCTCCTCCCACACAACCAACCGAGCATGGGGGCTGTCCTGAAAGTAGGAAACGAGCAGGTGCGGATCTTCCGTCGCCAGGTTGTAGCCGTAATGTCCGCACCACTGCTCGAAACAGTCCTGCTGAAACTCGTCCAGCCGTTCCATTGCGTCCCGTACCTCGAAAAAGTTCGGGCATAGCCATTCGCTGCTGACCATGTATTCCGGAATGTTCTCCCAATCCGTGTAACGGTATTCGGGCTCGGCTTCTTCCGGGAAACGGGTGGCACAGGCATGGTGGAACTCATCTATGTCGCAATAGTCTGCCAGTTCCATCCGGTAGCTTTTCTTCGGATTGGCCGTTACCAGCCGTTTTGTCGTTACTGCTATTTCTGCTTCATTCAGATTCATGGTTCTTATTTTTATGATTATGGATGATGAATCCGCAGGGTTCACTTCCACAGGCTTCAAAAGGTCCGTGTTCCGGCGGTGCAGGGTTTTTGCGGAAAATACCGGAGCGCAGCGAGGATGATTTTCCGCAAAACCGCTTGCGGCCCGACCTTGCACAGCCGACAAGAACACGGAGTTACCTTTGCCTGTGGGAGTGGGCTCTGCGGATTTGACATGGTTATTTCCTTCCTGCTGTCAGGTACGAAAAATCCGGCATTGCCTTCGGGGAGGACGGATGCCGGATATATATGCGGATTCGTTTTCATGGTCGGTTTGCTATGCGTTGGCTGCCCCAGCTGATATGTATCTTGCCCTCGCTGTCCTGCGTGCGTATGAGCAGGCTGTCGATAACGGACATCGTAATGTCGAACTCGTCGAATATCTCGGACTGCTCCTTGACCTCGCCGCTCTTGATAAACTCGTTCAGCCGCTCCTTGGTCAGCACCAGTGCCATGAGGTTCTGTTCCACGGAATCCTCGTAAGTAATGAAATGCACGTTCTTCGTGTCACGGGAATCCAGCCGTATGAAACGGAAGTAGTATTGCTCCATACGCGGTATGTTCCATTGGAGCGATTCGAGAATGACATCGTTGCAGGAAGGGATGTTTACGGAACTGCTCAGGCTCTGCTGGGTGCATATCAGCACGCCGTTTATTGTGGCATCGAAACGGCTCACGATTTCCTGCCGTTTCCTGAACGATACGTCCCCCCGGACAATGAATAGCGGCCGTTCGGGGAAATGTTCCTCAAAGTATTGGCGGTAGAGGTCGAAAGCGGCGATGGAGGTGCAGCCGATGGCCACCTTACCCGGAATTTTCCTGACCAGTTTGTGGATGTATCTCGTCTTGCCCGGATAGGGGTCTCCCGAATAACCCTCTATCAGATGCGGGACCGAGCAGGCTTTTATCAGCAGCTTGATTTGGCGCATCAGCCGCAGACCGGCTTCCTTGCGGGTGTCGCCGGTGCTGTTATAATAAAGTTCGCAGATACGGCAGAACTCCTCGATGATGACACGGTACACCTCGTGCTCGCCGTCCGACGGGGTAACGGTGTGCATCCTGACCTTGTATTTCTCGCCGGCGAAGTCCTTGAACTTGCGCGTGATGATTGTCCTGGCAATAAGTGAGAACAATTCGTCCTTGTTATACACATCCTGGTTCTGCTTCTCGATACCGAACACGGACGCCTTGCCGGGGCAGTGGCAGGCCTTAAACAGCACATGTCCCCGAAAGGCAGGAAATGGTTCTCCATAATAAGAATTGCTTTCCGATTCTATTTCACGCTCCTTGTTCTCGCGATAGATACGGTCACACCGGCATATCATGTTCACTGAGTTGTTATACAGCAACTCGAATTGGCTGTACAGTTCCGATATGTTGTTGCGTGTAGTGGTTCCCGTGTCGAGCAGCTTGTATTTCAGCCTGCGAAAGAGGCAGAGGACATATTTCGTCCGTTGTGAGTTGGGGTTGGTGATTTCGTCCGACTCGTCGAAAACAAGGCACAGCTTACGGTTGCGGAGCTTTATGAACCGGGCAAGCCCCCGTTTCAGTTTGCCGAGCATGGAGGTGGAAACAATCAGGAAGATGCCCTCCGGCACATCTTCGAGGTCTTTGGAGGTACGGATCACACGGTATTGTTCCTTATTGGTTTTCAGGAAAGCGTCCCAGGTCATGTTGATGGCGATGGCGGGAGCCAGTATGACGACATTGCGCACTTTGCGGAATTTAAGCAGGTATTTGGCCCGGTGGTATGCGGCGGCGGTCTTGCCGGAACCTTGTTGCCAGTTAAGAAGGGCGTACCTCTTTTGCAGGACAAGATTGAGGTCATGTTTTTGCAGGTGGGTGAATTGGCAGGTTTCGTAGTCCTTATTGACGAATGTCGCGTTGTCCAGATACTCCGCCGGTTTGGGGTCGGGCTGCATATCGGGAAATTCCCGGTTCTGTATGTCATACTGCCGCTGTTTACGTGCGATGAATTTGCGAGCGGCTTTCAGTTGTCTGATGTTGGCTTCGGTAAGAAATTCCGGTTCCGGCAATGCTGTCCGCTCCAGTATCAGGCTGTTGATGCCGGCCGCCTTGTGTTCCACCTTATCCAGCAGACGTGGCGCATAGGCTTTCAGTTTGAAACCGTATGAGGTCTTGACCAGCGCGATTTCCTTCCGGGGCACGACATTCTGTGTTGTGATGTACTTGCGGATGACGGCAAGCACTTTGGCAGTCGTCAGCTTCTTGTGTTCCCACTCCTTGACCTGCTCGTTGGTGGCATTTTCGGGCGGCTTTTGGTTGCGGAATTTCGTGACAAGAGCCGTCGCCTTGTCGATATGCCTGTTCAGACTTGCGTGGGCTTTCAACTCGTACATATATTTGGCGAGCTTGTACTCAAACTGCTCCAGCTCTTCCTTGTCTATCCGGCTGGTTTCACGCATCAGGTCAAAACGCAACCGATGCTTCATCTCACGGGCTTGCATGACGCGCTCTTTCAGTTCCTCCCTCGTGACAAACTCGTCGGCATTGTAGGGCTGCATCCCTATATGCCGGGAATGCCGCAGGAATACCATGACCTTCGTGTTGAAGTTATCCACGCCGACGGATGTGAAAGCATGGGGTGCGAGCCCGCATTGCCCGATAAAGGAAAACTTATCGTTGATGTCCGTTATCCTGCGTTTCTCCCAGAACTCGCTCTGCATGAACGAAGACGGGACGACAATCATCAGGATGCCCGCCGGATTGAGCAGGTCATAGGCCTTATCCATGTAATACTCCTGTGACAGCCGGAAGTCGAACTTCAGGTTGAACGGCGGGTTGCCGATGATGATGTCGAAACGTTGCTCCGGACGGTATTGCTGTATGTCGCACTTCTCGATATGTGCGTCCGGATAGAGATACCGTGCAACGGCGACAGCCTTGCCATCGATATCGAAACCGTAGGTGTTGTGCCGGTTGGGCAGGTGGTTGAAGAAGTTGCCCATGCCGCAGCACATATCAAGAACCATTTCCGAGGAAGTTGGCGACAATACATCGACCATCTCCCAGCATATCTCGTGAGGGGTGAAGAACTGTCCCAGCTCGAACTCTTTCTTGGCCCGGGCATACTCGTGATAGCTGGCAAAGTCTGATTGCCTGAGGTTATGCAGCCCGCCGACGCCGGTATAGCAGTTGTATATGCTCTCCGCGGGAATCAGGTCCTTGCCGGAGTTTATGGCAAACAGGATCTTCTCGTTGACTTCAGCCCGCTTGTCTTGCGGTATCTGTTGGGGAATGATTGCATACATATCTTTGATGATTGTTGGTAAGACGAAAAACACCCCGCAAGGACTTCCTTACGGGGTGGCTGTGGCTGGTCTCTCATGGTCAGTTCTCGTTTCTCAGTTTGATTTCGCCCAATCGAAGACGGTCGAAACAGTTCCGGGCAGCTATGCTGTCCTTGAATTTGACGTCTATACGACCGTTCTTGTAGAACTTAATCTGCTCGGCATGGGTGGTCGTGAGGTCGTACCATCCGGTTATATCGACATTCCTGTCACATAAGCCGATAATCATTCCGATACCTCCACATAAGACGTCATCCGTACCGAAAGCAATGCCCTCGCAGAAGGTATCCACCTTTTGTTTTGTGCCATATTCAAACTCGTACTCTTGGTGATATTCAAGATGAATATTATCCCAGCGAACGATGTCAGGGAATATGATTTTGTCTTTCTTCAGTTCGGGCTTGGCCTTGCTCCAACAGGAAGGCGTGACCGTTTGCAAAAAACGTTTGAGCAGTTCCTCTTCCGCAGTTTCACGGAAACTTTTGCCGCCAAGATGTTCTATGACCATATCCACATAGGTTTCATAGACGGGACGGAATCCCATGTGCAGTGTCTTCTCGTCAATCTTCGGAACAGGTACGGACACGTTATAGGTCTTGTTAAAATAGGAAATGATGCGGTTGGCGAAATTTGCATTGGCATTGCAGTTCTTATCCACCAGATCGTTGATGATGTCGAACGGTTTGAACTCGTTGTGGGAATAGCTTTCGTCATCGTAGTGATTATACACATGATAGTTTTTGTACGTGGTTTTGCCGTTCTCCTCGTATTTGAACTTGAATTTTTCTTTGTACTGTTCCGCGTCCTCTTTGAAGAGGGCATACCATCGGTCGATCTGGTCGAGCGTCTTGTAGAGCAAATCTTGCTGGCTCTGACAATAGATACGGTCACGTTCCGTAATCTTGTCCTCGTTTCTTACTTGTACGCTTAAGATGCCGGAAAGCAGGTCGGGAGTGTTTGTTCTTTTTGCAATGTTGTCGGTCTGCATAATCTTATTTTTTTAGTTAGTCCGGCTTATGGGGCCGGAGTTCCCATAGTCGCAGGCTTAAAAGGTCGTGTTCAGGACATGCAAGGTTTTCGAGGGAAAATACCGCAAGCCCTCCGGGCGAGGATGATTTTCCCCGAAACCCGAAGGGCTTGACCTTGCAATGTCCGACAAGAACACGGACTACCTTTGCCTGTGGCTATGGAAACTACGGTCTCTCTATGGCGAGTAACCGTATTCTACTCCACAGAACATGAAATGATAAGATTTTAGATGGATTTCCGACTGAAACAGACTGCTTTTTCCGGAATAAATGTTACCTTTGTACCCAGTAAGAGAGTTATTTGAAAGCGTGAGAAACATGGTGTTCCACAGAGGCTTACTAATTTCTTATCCGTTGCCCACACCTCACGCGAATTCTTGTTAATCTATTTACAGTCAAATAAATAACTTCAGACTGTATCAAATATATAAAAAATTCCACGGAAAATTCTACCTTTGTCAGTATGAACACCGCATTCATTCTTGCAATCATCGTGCTCGGCGCCCTCTCGGCGGCGCTCGGGGCCATGCTCGCCGCCGCCCGCCGCGAAGCCGGCCACCTGCGTGCCGACAAGACCGCCGCCGAGCAGGCCCGCCTGCAAGCCGAAGCGGACATCCGCGTGCAGATCGAAACGCGGCTGCGCACCGAAACCGAACTGGCCGCCCTGCGCGCCTCGTCCCAGGCGGAAATCGCCGGCCTGAAACAAAAGAACGCCGAGGAGCGCGCCGCCGAGAAAGCCGAACGCGAACAGCTCGAAGAGCGTTTCCGCCTGCAATTCAAAAACCTCGCGACGGAGATTCTGGGCGAGCAGTCGCAGCGGTTCAAGGAGACCAGCAGGGAGTCGATCGACATCCTTCTGAAACCGTTCAAGGAGAACATCGTCGACTTCCGCAAGCGCGTCGAGGAGATCTACACCACGCAGACCTCCCAGCGGGGCGAGCTGAAATCGGAACTCAAACGCCTGATGGAACTCAACCAGACGATCTCCACCGAGGCCCGGAACCTGACCGACGCCCTGAAAGGCAATTCGAAGGTGCAGGGCGACTGGGGCGAGATGCTGCTCGAAACGATCCTCGACAGTTCGGCCCTCTCGAAGGGCATCCACTACCAGACGCAGTACAACATCAAGGACGAGGAGGGGCGCAACCTGCGGCCCGACGTGGTGTTGCACCTGCCCGAGAAGAAGGACATCGTCATCGACTCGAAAGTCTCGCTCACGGCCTTCGTGGGTTACTCCTCGGCCGACACGGAGGAGGAGCGGCGGCGTTATCTCGCGGCGCACATCGCCTCGGTGCGGCAGCACGTCACCGAACTGGGCCGCAAGGAGTACCAGCGGCGGCTCAATTCGCCCGACTTCGTCATCATGTTCATCCCCAACGAACCGGCGTTCCTCGCGGCGTTGCAGAACGACACGGCCATCTGGTCCGACGCCTACGACAAAAAGGTGATCATCTCGTCGCCGACGAACCTTTTCGCCCTGCTCAAACTCGTCGCCGACCTCTGGAAATACAACGACCAGGACAAGAACACCAAGGAGATCGCCGCCTGCGGACTGAAACTCTACGAACAACTGGTGGCCTTCACCGCCTCGCTCGAAGGGGTCGGCACGGCGCTGGACAAGGCCCGCGACGCCTACGAAGACGCCCACAAACGCCTCTGCACGGGCAACGACAACATCATCCGCGTCGGCGAACGCCTGCGCAAAACCGCCCGCCTGCAAACCAAGCGGCAGCATGCCGCGCGCACGCTCGAAATTGCCGGCAGCGATGCGGATTCGGACGACCGTTCCGAGGCCCCCGCCGCCCTGCCGGACAGCGGCGCATAGCCCCTCCGCAAAAAAAATCGCACCGCAGGCTCATCGTTTTGCCTGCGGGATGTGTCTATTCAGCAAACTAACCCCATAAACTTATGAAAAGAGCGACAATTCTTTTTACGGTCCTGTGGCTGACGCTGGGTGCGGCCGCGGCCGGGAATCCCAAGGCCGACCCGCGGGCCGTTGTCGAGGCGGGCAACGCACGCTTCACGGTCCTCACCCCGCAGCTGATCCGCATGGAGTGGAGCGAGGACGGCCGTTTCGAGGACCGCGCCACGCTGACCTTCGTCAACCGTGAGACGCCCGTGCCGGACTTCAAGGTCCGCGACACGAAATCCCGGCTGACGATCACCACCCCGGCCCTGACGCTGACCTACACCAAAGGCGGCAAGTTTTCGGACAAAAACCTGAAAGCCGTCTTCCGGCTCAACGGCCGCGAGGTCGTATGGACCCCCGGCACGGAGGACCCGCAGAACCTCATGGGCACGACCCGCACGCTCGACGGATGCGACGGCAGGAAGCTGGGGCGCGAACCGATGGAGCAGGGGCTTCTTTCGCGCGCAGGATGGTCGGTGGTCGACGACAGCGGCCGCCACGTGCTGACGCCCGACGGCTCCGCCTGGAAAGAGTGGGTCGAGGCGCGCCCCGCGGGCGACCGCCAGGACCTCTACCTCTTCGCCTACGGGCACGACTACAAGCAGGCGCTCGCCGATTTCCAGCTCGTCGCAGGCCGCGCGCCGCTGCCTCCGAAGTACACCTTCGGCTACTGGTGGAGCCGCTACTGGCAGTATTCGGACAACGAGTTCGTCGACCTGGTGCAGAAACTCAAGTCGGTCGACATTCCGATCGACGTGCTGATCGTCGACATGGACTGGCACGAGACCTGGGGCCTGCGCAAGAAAAATCCCGCCAAGGACGAGTACGGACAGCGCATCGGCTGGACCGGCTACACCTGGCAGAAGGAGCTGTTCCCCTCGCCCGCGAATTTCCTCCGATGGACCGAAAACGAGCAGCTGAAAGTAGCGCTCAACCTCCACCCCGCCTCGGGCATCCAACCCTACGAAGACGTTTACGAGCCGTTCACCCGGGAGTACGGATGGACCGAAAAGGGCAAGAGCGTGCCGTTCCATATCGACGAACAAAAATGGGCCGACGCCTATTTCAAGACCGTACTGAACCCGATGGAGCGCCAGGGCGTCGATTTCTGGTGGCTCGACTGGCAGCAGTGGATGGAGTCGAAATTCACCCCGGGACTTTCGAACACCTTCTGGCTCAACTACACCTTCTTCCACCACGCCGAGCAGCAGAACCCCGCGCTGCGGCCCTTCATCTACCACCGCTGGGGCGGTCTCGGATCGCACCGCTATCCGCTGGCATTCTCGGGCGACACCTACGCCAAGTGGGAGACGCTGGCCTTCCTGCCCTATTTCACGGCCACCTCGTCCAACGTCAACTACGGCTACTGGGGGCACGACATCGGTGGCCACATGTTCAAGAAGGAGACGAAAGCCACCGATCCCGAACTTTACACCCGCTGGCTGCAATACGGCGTCTTCACCCCGATCTTCAAGACCCACTCGACCAAGGACCCGCGCATCGAGCGTTACCTCTGGTTCTTCCCCGACCACCTGTTCGTCATGCGCGACGCCATCCGCCTGCGCTATACGCTGGCGCCCTACGTCTACAACGCCGCCCGCGAGAACTACGACACCGGCGTCGGCATGTGCCGTCCGATGTACTACGACCATCCCGAACGGGACGAGGCCTACAACGTCCCCGAGCAGTTCATGTTCGGCAACGACATCCTCGCCACGGCCGTCGTGGAGCCGGTCGACAGCGTCACGGGGCTGGCCGCGCGCCGGATCTGGTTCCCCGAGGGCCGGTGGTACGACTGCGCCACGGGAGCCATGTACGAGGGCGGACGCACCGAGGAGCTGCACTACACCCTCTCGGAAAATCCCTGGTACGCGCGGGCCGGAGCCATCCTTCCGATGAACCCACAGACGGTGAAAAACCTCCAGCAGCCCTGCGACACGCTGGTGCTGACCTTCATCCCCGGGGCCGACGGCGAGCTTGTCCACTACGAGGACGACGGCGTCAGCCAGCAGTACGCCACGGCCTACGCCACCACGAAGGTCACCAAGAAGCAGGAGGGCAACACCCTGCGCGCCGTCGTCGCGCCCCGCGAAGGCACCTACGCCGGTGCTCCCGACAGCCGCAGCTACGAAATGCGCTTCCCGGCGACCTTCCCGCCCAAAACGGTGCAGGTAAACGGCCGCGAAATCCCCTATGCCCGCTTCCCGAAAGCCGGACAATGGACCTACGACGCCTACACGCTCGCCCCGGTCGTCTACACGGACGCCGCGCCCTGCGACCGTCCGCTGGAGGTCGTGCTGACCTTCGACGACCACGCCGCGGCGCACCAGGCCGACCTCTACGGCAAAAGCGGAGTCTTCAAACGCTGCATCGACCTGACCGTCGAATTCAAGACCGAACAGGGCAAGACGGAACCCTACCTCATGCTGCCCAAGGAGTACCTCAACGTCTCGCAGTGCCCCAATTTCATTCTCGAAGACCCGGGCCGCATCGCCGGCTACCTGGCTGCCTACGAGAAGAACAAGGCCGCGCTGTTCGAGACCACGGACAAAATGACCATCATCGGTGAAAATTTCAAAAAACGACTGCGCGCGCAGATCGGTGGCGTGAAATAGCCGCCCGCTCCGAACGAAAAACCCCGCTGACATCAGCGGGGTTTTTATTTTGCTCCGACCCAGTTACGACCTCGTTTTCCAGCTTTTGCGCATCCGGCTTTCGATGCCCGGCGTAGCGTCGAGGGCCACCGTCTCCACGATGTCGTCCCACAATTCGGCGACCCAGCCGACACGCTCCCGGCAGCGTTTCAGGACCTCCACGGCCCAGACCTTCACGGCGACTTTCGCCTCCGGCGACACGGCCCATCCGGCGGCCGTTTCGGCGATCCGCTCCAGATCGCCGGGTTCGGGCGCATAACGCCCCAGCAGGTCGGCCATGATCTTCCCGAAATGACGCTGCGCGCTGGCGTTGGCGCACGCCGCGAAATCGACCCGGCAAAAGGATTCGGCACGGGGCATGAACGCCTCGGGGGCGTCGAAATAGATCCGTTCGAGCACATAGGCGCCGCGGAACAGCACCTTCTGCCGGACAGGTCCCGGCAGCTCCGGATGCGGCGCGGTCGCCACCTCGTACAACAGATCCACAGCCCCGGCATCGCGCACCCTCCGGGCCGTCTCGTCGGCGAAATTGCCGTGGAACCGCTCCGACAGGAGCCGTATCAGGTCAGCCTCGGTCATACTGCCGGCAACCGCTCAAAACAACTTCTTGCGGGATGTCGTAACGACGAAATCCTTCAGATAGAACGGCTCGAAATAGGCGATGTCCTCCGTGCGGCCTTCGTCGAGGGCCTGCTGGGCGAGCCGGGCAAGCCCGCGGGCCGACGGGGTCACCTCCACGCACACCGCGTCGGAAAGGATGCCGGCGCATTTGCGCGCCCCGCTGCCGAAGATCACGAACGGACGCCCCTGACCGCGGAAGGCGGCGAAACTCCCGGCGTCGACCACCTCGGCCGAAACTTCGCTCTGCGGACGCCCTTCGGCGTCGAAAACCTGCGCATAGACCTCCATGCGCCGGGCGTCGACCATCGGACACAGCAAGGCGTTCGACCAGTCATCTACGGCGAGAATCCCCGCCTCGTAGTCCTCGCGGGCCACCTCGGCCAGCGCATCCAGCGACCCGACGGCCACCAGCGGCTTCTGCAACCCGTAACACAATCCCTTGGCGAACGACACGCCGATGCGCAGTCCCGTATACGATCCGGGTCCCTTACCCACAGCCACGGCGTCGAGTTCGTCGGGCGCAATGTCCGTCTCGCGCAGCAGTTCGTCGACGAACACGCCGACCTTGCGGGCGTGGTCGCGCCCCTCGTCGCTCTCGCGCAGCGACAGCAGTTCGCCGTCCTTGGCGATGCCCACGGAACAGATGTCCGTTCCGGTCTCAATAGCAAGTATTAAACTCATAAGTTATCCTATCGTTTTCTCGCCACCATCGGCGGTTGTCGCCGCCTTCGGCGTCGTTTGCAAATCTGCCCTCCCTCGGAAGGGACTCGTCGCGACGCAACCCGGATTATCCGCCGGAACGCAGACGCTATATCACCCCGAAATGCTCCAATGCGCGCCGGATTCCGTCGTCGTCGACCGAAGCCGTCACATAGTCCGCGGCGGCGAGCGCCTCGTCGCATGCGTTGCCCATCGCCACGCCCGCGCCTGCGGCCCGCAGCATCGCCACGTCGTTGCCGCCGTCGCCGAAAGCCATCGTCTCGCCGTTCGCAAAGCCGAAATGCGCGGCGAACTCGGCCATGCCCGTCGCCTTGTCGACACCCCGGACATTGACGTCCGCGAAAATCGGGCACCAGCGCGACGCCACGAGCGACGGCAGTTCGGCCATCACCCTCTTTTCGAGTTCGGGATCGAAATAAAAGCACATCTGGCAGCAGTCTCCCCGGTCGAAAAGCGCCCGCAGATCGACCTGTTCGGGGACCGGATGCGCCACCATCTCCGCCAGACGCACCACTTCGGGCGTCACGCGGTTGACGAAAACTCCGTCGTTCAACTCCAACCCGACCGGAAAATCCAGCTCCGCCGACAAGGCGAGCGACTTCTCGAAGTCGGCGCGCGGAATCGGATGCCGGGCCACGACGCGGCCGTCACGCATCAGGCAGTCGGCGCCGTTGAGCGCCGCCACGCCGTCGTAGGGAATCGCCTCCAGATCGGCCAGATCGGCCGCCGCGCGCCCCGTGGCGATGAACAGCTGCACGCCGCGCGCATGGGCCTCACGCAACGCCTCGAGCGCCGAAGCGGGCACCCGGTGGGTCTTGAAGCTGATCAGCGTTCCGTCGACGTCCAAAAATATAGCCTTTATCATTACCGGTAGTTTTTCATCGCCTTATCCATCTCGCGCCGGGCATCGTTCTCCTTGAGGTATTCGCGCTTGTCGTACGACTTGCGGCCGCGGGCCAGCCCCACGACGACCTTCGCCAGGCCGCGCTCGTTCAGGAACAGCCGCAGGCCCACGATCGTCAGGCCCTTGTCCTGCGAAGCGCGCTGCAACTTGTCCAGTTCGCGGGCCGTGAGCAGCAGCTTGCGGTCGCGGCGCGGCACGTGGTTGTTGCACGTTCCCCAGGCGTATTCGGCGATGTTGACGCCGCGCACCCACAGTTCGCCCTTGTCGAAATAACAGAACGTATCGACCATCGAGGCCTTACCGGCGCGGATGGACTTGATCTCCGTTCCAACGAGCACGATGCCCGCAACGTATTCTTCCAGAATCTCATAGTCGAACGTCGCGCGCTTGTTCCGGATATTTATCTTTTTCTGTTCACTCATAATACTCAAAAACGGCACACAAATTGCGATTTTAATTGCGGGGGTGGGAATCGGTCAAGGTAACTAATTCTTTTATCTTTGATATGTTTTACACATCTTTCTGTTTATTTTCTGTTTGCACACGGTATGCGCAGTGATGCGTGTACGACCCGAGACCCGCCCCCTTTTTCTTTAAAAATCCTTATCCCGAAGTCTCCCTTCAATGCGGCCCGTCAAATACGGGTTATAAAATCAATCGTTGTATTTTATTTGCAATCGTTACTTTGACCTGATTGTAGGCCGTAAGCCGCTGCACCACGTCGCGCATCTCCTCGTCGGAAATGTTCTCGTCGCCCAGCCGGCCCTGCAACTCCTTGATCAGCGCCTCGATCACCTTCGACTTGTAGAGCGTCACGGCCTTCGGAACCCCCACGGCCAGCATCTCGGCGTCGGTGTCGATGTGGATCTCCTTACGCCGCCACAGCTCGCTGGCCACATAGTTGTCGTCCGAGGTGAGGATGTCCACCGACATGTTGCACACCTCGGGGTCGATATGGTTCAGGAAGACGTGCGCCGGAACCTCCACCCCCGTCCCCAGCTGCGCCCACTGCTCGCGGTAGGCCGCCATGATCTTGTTGTAGACCGGATTGCGGAAGGCGATGTTGTCGTCGCTGAGCTCCGAGAAAATCACCTCCGCGACGTTGCACGCCACCATCGTCCGGCCCTCCTTGAAATCGAACGAGCAGTGCCCGTACTTGAGCAGGTATTTCACGATCTCGCGCTCCAGCGTCTCGAAACTGCTCCCCGCCTCGACCTGTTTGACGAACTCCACCCCGGGCTGCTGCGCCTCCCGCTGCCGGAGGGTCGTCTGACGGCGCAGGAACTCGTCGGTCTCGCGGTCGCCCGACGTGGTCATGCGCTTGCGCGCCACCTCCGAAATGAGTATCTGCTCGTCGATGTCCATGATCCGCGCGCACTCCTTGATGTAGACCGAGCGCTGAATCGGATCGGGAATCACCGACACCGACTGCACCATGTCGGCGATCAGCGCCGCTTTGCGGATCGGGTCGCCCTCGGCGTCCTGCAACAGCAGTTTGGCCTTGAACTCCAGGAAGTCCTGCTCGTTGGCGCGGATATACTCCTGCAACTCGGATGCCGTATGGCTGCGCGCGAACGAATCGGGGTCCTCCGGCTCGGGCAGCAGCACCACGCGCACGTTCATGCCCTCCTTCAAGATCATGTCGATACCGCGCAGCGAGGCGTGAATGCCCGCCGAATCGCCGTCGTAGATCACCGTGATATTCTTCGTAAAGCGGTTCAGCAGGCGTATCTGCTCCGTCGTAAGCGACGTGCCGGACGAAGACACGACGTTCTCGACCCCTGCCTGATGCATCGAAATCACATCGGTGTATCCTTCGACCATGATGGCGAAATCCTGCTGCTGAATGGCCTTCTTGGCGAAATAGAGACCGTAAAGTTCGCGTTTCTTGCTGTATATCTCGCTCTCGGGGGAGTTCTGGTACTTGGCCACCTGCTTGTCGGTGCGCAGCGTGCGGCCTCCGAACGCCACGATGCGCCCCGAAATGTTGTGCACGGGGAAGATCACGCGGTCGCGGAAGCGGTCGTAGAGCGACCCGTCGCTCTCGCGTTGCAGCGAAAGCCCCGTCGAGACGAGAAACTCCTGCTTGTAACCCGCCGCCAGGGCGTCCTTCGACATCCGGTCGCCTTTGGCGGGACAGAATCCCAGTCCGAATTTCCGGATCGTGGCGTCGGTCATGCCGCGCTTCTGACGGAAATAGGCCAGGCCCACGCTCTGCCCTTCGGTCTCGCGGTGGAGGTAATTGGCGAAGTACTCCGCGGCCCAGCCGTTCAGGGCGAACATCGACTCGCGGTCGTCGTTGCGGCGCACCTCCTCTTCGGTCAACGCTTCCTCCTTAACCTCGATGCCGTAACGCTTGGCCACCATCTTCAGCGCCTCGGCATAGGTTGTGGCTTCCTGATCCATTACGAAAGTCACGGCATTACCGCCCTTCCCACAACCGAAACATTTATAAAGGCCTTTCGAAGGAGAGACTACGAACGACGGGGTCTTCTCGTTGTGGAAAGGACAACACGCGACATAGTTCACGCCCTTTCGTTTGAGCGTGACGTATTCGCCGATAATATCCACGATATTGGCGGCGGCGTAAATGCGGTCTACTGTTTCCCGGTCGATCATAGCCTACAAAGGTACGAATAATCGAATTAAGAATTAAAAATTAAGAATTAAAAATTATTCTCCGCCCGCCGTCTTCCATCCGATGTCCCCGCACTTCTTCGGCATGAGATTCGAACACGAGGAAATAATTCGCGACTTTTAATTCTTAATTTTTAATTCTTCACTACCTTTGCATCTATGGATTTCAAGTTAGTATCGGACTATGCCCCGATGGGCGACCAGCCGGAGGCGATCGGGCAGCTCGTCAGCTCGATCGAACACGGGTCCAAACACAACACGCTGCTGGGCGTGACGGGTTCGGGAAAGACTTTCACGGTGGCCAACGTCATCGCGCGGCTGAACCGTCCGACGCTGGTCCTGAGCCACAACAAGACCCTCGCGGCGCAGTTGTACGGGGAGTTCCGCAACTTCTTCCCGGAGAACGCCGTGGAATATTTCGTGTCGTATTACGACTACTACCAGCCGGAGGCCTACCTGCCTTCGACGGACACCTATATCGAGAAAGACCTCCAGATCAACGCCGAGATCGAGAAGATGCGCCTCGGCACGGTCGCCACGCTGCTGTCGGGCCGCCGCGACGTGATCGTCGTGTCGAGCGTCTCGTGCCTCTACGGCGCGGGCAACCCGGCGGACTTCCACGCCACGGCCATCAACATCAAGGTGGGGCAGGTCGTCAGCTACAAGCATTTCCTCTACAAGCTGGTCGAGGCGCTCTACACCCGCACCGAACGCGAGCTGGAGCCTGCGACGTTCCGCGTCAACGGCGACACGGTGGACATCATGGCGGCCTTCGGCGAGTTCGGCAACCAGTGCTTCCGCGTGATGTTCTTCGACAACGAGGTGGAGGCCATCCAGTCGATCGACCCCGTCACGGGACAGCGCATCGCCTCTCTCGACAGCATCACGCTCTACGCCACGAACCTGTTCGTGACGACCAAAGAGCGCATCAACGCCGCCGTGCAGCAGATCTACCTCGACCTGGGCAAGCAGATCGAGTTCTTCGAACGCGCCGGGCGTCCGATGGAGGCGCAGCGCATCAAGCAGCGCGTGGAGTACGACCTCGAAATGATCAAGGAGCTGGGCTACTGCCCGGGCATCGAGAACTACTCGCGCTACTTCGACGGCCGCGCCGCCGGGACGCGCCCCTTCTGCCTGATCGACTATTTCCCGAAGGACTACCTGATGGTCGTGGACGAGAGCCACGTCACCCTGCCGCAGGTCCACGCCATGTTCGGCGGCGACCGCGCCCGCAAGGAGAACCTCGTGGAGTACGGCTTCCGCCTCCCGGCGGCCAAGGACAACCGCCCGTTGACCTTCTCGGAGTTCGAACAGTTGCAGGGCACGTCGATCTACGTGAGCGCCACGCCCGCGGACTACGAGCTGATGAAGAGCGAAGGCGTGATCGTCGAACAGCTGATCCGCCCCACGGGGCTGGTGGACCCGCCGCTGGAGGTGCGCGTGACGCTGAACCAGATCGACGACCTGATCGGGGAGATCGACAAGCGCGTGAAGAACGACGACAAGGTGCTCGTGACGACCATCACCAAACGCATGGCCGAGGAGCTTTCGAAATACTTCGACCGCGTGGGCGTACGCAACCGCTACATCCACTCGGACGTCGACACGCTGGAGCGCATCCAGATTCTCGAAGACCTGCGGGCCGGGATGTTCGACGTGCTGGTAGGCGTGAACCTGCTGCGCGAGGGACTCGACCTGCCGGAGGTGGCGCTCGTGGCGATCCTCGACGCCGACAAGGAGGGATTCCTGCGCAACGTCCGGTCGCTCACGCAGATCGCCGGACGCGCCGCGCGCCACTCGCAGGGCAACGTGATCCTCTACGCCGACACCTGCACCGACTCGATGCGCTACGCCATCGAGCAGAGCAACCGCCGCCGCGAGAAGCAGGTGCGCTACAACATGGAGCACGAAATGCTGCCGCGGCAGGCGCAGAAGAGCGGCTCGGGACAGAGCGCGCTGCTGGCGGGCCGCGTCGACACGTCGGAGGTCAACATGACGGCCTACCCCATCGCCGAAGACCACTACGCGGCGGCGGCCGACGTACAGAAAAACTACACGGCCAGCGAGAACATCGACGCGCTGATCGACAAGGCCCGCGAGGAGATGGAACGCGCGGCCAAATCGCTGGACTTCCTCGCCGCGGCGAAATTCCGCGACCGGATGTACGAACTCCAGAAACTGCGGGAGGAGAACCGGAATCAGAATTCACAATTCACAATTCACAATTCATAATCGGGCATTCTGCAAAAATCGGCCTGAAAGTCCGCTCCCGACGACACGAAAAGTCGTTCGGCTATGAATGGAATTCAGATTCTTGTCTATTCCGGTTTTTCCGCGTGGCGGAAGGTGAAATATTTGGCTGCGAGGAAACTGTAAACCGTCGTCAGCAGCGTCGTGACCATCTTCGCCGGCGTGGGCCACACGCCGCAGACTTCCACGAAGAACTTCAGCCCCGCATAGGTCAGCAGCACCGACCCCGCCACCGAAAGCAGGTAGCGCAGAAGCTGCGTCCCGGCCCCGATCGGCGACCGGCGGAACGCCACGTAACGGTTGAGCCAGAAGCCCACGAAGAAGGTGAACGGAAAGACGAGAATCATCGCCGCGATGTGCGGGGAGACGACCACGAATCCCAGGTCGACGTAGCGGTGCGCCACGATGAAATTGTAAAAGAGGAAATAGCAGACGGGATCGAACAGGATGTAGGTCACACCGCCGCAGACCACGTAACGGAACACCTGCCGGGGCAGGACCGCGGCGACGGGCCGGATGTAAAACCAGTCAATCACCCGGATTATCAACTCTGCAAGGGCCATCAGCGGGCGGTGTAGGTCCACATGTCGGGGAAACGCCCGTCCTGCACGCGGATGAACTGCGCACAGGCTCCGGCATCGTCCGACGAGAAGGGCGAAACCATGAATTTCCCCCCGAAACGGTAAATCCGGCAACGGAGCGCCGACTCCTTGGCCTCGGTCTCCCGCACGGCGCGCCGGGCGTTCTCTTCGGTGCTGAAAACCCCCAGCACGACATAGTGGCGGCCCGAAAGCAACGCCGTCGGGACGTCCTGCTCCTGCGCCGGATGCGTTTCGGCGATCTCCGGTTCCGGGGCTGCGTCGGGAACGGAAGCCCCCGAAGCCGCGCCCCCCGCCTGCGCAGCGGACTCCCCGGCCACAGACCGTTCCGTCGGAGGAGCCTCGACCAAAGCATCGGGCGCTTCGACGGTCCCGAAGCTGTCGGACGCAGCGGGAATCTCCGTCACGGCCGCCGCTTCCGGCGCCTCCGGATAGAGCAGCAGGAACTCCCGCCCGCCGTAGACCGCCGCAATCCCGATTGCCGCGATGCCGACCCACAGCGGCCAGTCGAAACGACGCTGCACACGAACCCGCACGGGTTCGCGCCCCTGCGGATTCAGCCGGAGGTCGAACGCCTCGTCGGGGATAAAATTCTTGAATTTCAGCTCTCCGACGCCCTCGACGGTCAGCAGGTCGGCCCGGTGCACCCGGGCGATCCAGCGGTCGTAAACGGCCTGCGCCTCGGCTTCGGGATTTTCGTATCCGCCGGCCTCACGCATGACGCGGGCAATCTCGTCGACCAGTGACACGCCCCGCTGCTGCGAGGTGAAGGCCACCGTGCGGCTCGGCGGCAGTACGGTTCGCCGGTTGAGCCGCCTGGCTCCCTGCCGCTCGGTGTAGAGCGAGCCTACGCCGGGCAGAAAAATCTCCCCGCCGCCGGCCAGCAGGTTGCCGACAAGCCTGCCGATCTGCTCTTCCATCGGGTTCGCGTTCATTTTTTCTTCTTTTTAGGCGTTGCGGCCGGGGCTTTCGGCACCGGACCCGGAACGGTTCCGGGCCGGGTCGCGCCCCGCCAGATCATATAGATTCCCAGCAGGATGAAGGGAATGCTGAGCCACTGGCCCATGTCCAAAGCCCAGCCCACTTCGAAAGGCTCCTGCTCGGTTTTGATGTACTCGATGAAAAAGCGCGTGAGGAACGTACCGATCAGGCCGATTCCGAACAGAATGCCCGGACGGCGGCGCGCAATGTCCCTCCTGTAATAGAGCCAGCAGAGGATGCCGAAAGTCGCCAGGTAGCAGAGCGCCTCGTAAATCTGCGTCGGGTGCACCGCCGCAGGGGCGAACTCGGCCACCCACTTGTGCGAACGGACGAACTCGAAGCCCCACGGCAGGGTCGTCGCCTGGCCGAAAATCTCCGAGTTGAACAGGTTGCCCAACCGCACGATCGCACCGCCGATGCCCACCGGAATCATAATGCGGTCCAGCGACCAGATATAAGGCAGTTTGTTGCGGCGCGAGAAGAGCCACAACCCGATCAGCAGGCCTATGGCCGCGCCGTGGCTGGCCATTCCTCCGTCGCGAAATCCCGTGATGATGGTCCACGGCTTCGAAAGGTATTCCATCGTGTCGTAGAACAGACAGTGGCCGAGCCGCGCGCCGAGGATCGTGGCGAGTGTTCCGTAAATGAAAATCGACTCCGAGACCTTTGCGGGAAGTCCTTCGCGATTGACGAAGTTATCGAAGAATTTCGCGCCGATCAGAATGGCCAGCGCCCACATCAGCCCATAATAACGGATGTCGAGCGACCCGATGCTGAACAGCACCGGATCGAAATTCCAGACAACGGAAAGAGGTTGTAGAATCATTTATTTAAGTTGTTTCTTTATTATTCAGCCCCGATTCCTTTTCGGGCGGTCACAGTCGCCGCCTCCGGCGTCGCATTCGAATCTGCCACCCCACCCCTCTTTCGGGGAGGGAGACGGCGTACGCCCCGCGCCTCTCGTCCGAAAGCCGTCTCTCAAACGACCCACGTAAAGGACTTGTCGCGACGCAACCGGAATTCAGACCGAAATGCTAACGGATCTTACTCCGGATTTCGTACATTCTATTTCATCTCCTGCAAATTCACCTTCTTCAGCGTGAAGGAGAACGTGCTGCCCACGCCGAGTTCGCTGCGGACCGTGATCCGTTCGCCGTGCGCTTCGACGATATGTTTGACGATGGCCAGCCCGAGTCCCGTGCCGCCCTGCTCCCGCGACCGCCCCTTGTCCGTACGGTAGAAGCGTTCGAACACACGCGGCAGGTCCTCCTTGGCAATACCCGAACCGTTATCCTCCACCTCGATCAGAATTTTATCCAGCATGTCGCGGAAACGGATGCGGGTCTGCCCGCCCTCCTTGCCGTAGCGGATCGAGTTGATGATCAGGTTGACGAACACCTGCCCGATGTAGTGTTTGTCGGCCAGCACCCAGAAGGGCGAAGGCAGGTTGTCGGTCCCCTTGACCGAAATCCGGATCTCCTTCCTGTCGGCCTCCATCTCGGCCTGCTCGGCGATCTCCTTGGCCAGCGCCACCACGTCGAATCGCTCCAGATTGAGCTTGTTCATGCTGCTTTCGAGTTTCGAAATGGTGTCGAGGTCGTTGACGATGTTGATCAGACGGTCGATGCTCTTCTCGGCGCGTTCGAGGTATTTGCGGTTGATCAGTTCGTCCTCCAGCCCTCCGTCCAGCAGCGTCGAAATATATCCCTGGATATTGAATATCGGGGTTTTCAGTTCGTGGGCCACGTTGCCCAGATATTGCTTGCGAAAGCACTCGGCCTCTTTCAGCCGGGCGATCTCCCGGTCGTTGGTGTCGGCCCAGGCCGTCAGCTCCTCGCCGATGTTCTCGACGCGCTTGTCCTTCAGTTCCGAGAAGATCTCGTTGGTGTGCACGTCGCGCGAAAGCACGATCGAATAGATCGGCTTGAGTTTGTAAGCCACGTACTTGCGGATGATGAACAGCGCCGCGAGCGCCACCACGACGAACACCCCGACCGACGTGCAGAGCGTGATCCACCATTCGATATGCTGTATAACCATACCCACGGCGACGATCGCCGTGGCGAGCAGGGCGATCCACAGCGACGCGCCCTCCTTTGTCTTGATGTGTACCATAGGCTTACTTCATGTAGTTTTGCATCAGCCGGGCGATGTATTTGCCGACGATGTCGAATTCGAGGTTCACGACCGAACCGACTTCGATGCGGCAAAAATTCGTGTGCTCGAAGGTGTAGGGAATGATCGCCACCCGGAAACTGCTCTCTTTCGAGTCGCAGACCGTGAGGCTCACGCCGTTGACCGTCACCGAACCTTTCTCGACCGTGCAAAGTCCGGCGCCCTGCGGCTCGTACTCGAAGGTGAAGTACCAGCTTCCGTCGGCATCCTCCTTCGCCGTGCAGACCGCCGTCTGGTCGACGTGCCCCTGCACGATGTGCCCGTCGAGCAGGGCATCGGGTTTCATCGACCGTTCGAGGTTGACCAGATCGCCTTCGCGCAGCAACCCGAGGTTGCTCCTGTCGAGCGTCTCCTTCATGGCCGTCACGGTGTAGGTGTCCTCCGTGATGTCCACAACTGTCAAACATACGCCGTTATGTGCTATGCTCTGGTCGATTTTCAACTCCTTGCAGAAATCCGCCCGGAGCGTGAAATCCTTGTTCTGACGGTCCGTGCGGATCGAAACCACTTCCGCCGTACGTTCCACGATGCCTGAAAACATACTCTTCAACTGTTTATAATCAATTTTCCCTTCACTTTGTAGACCGAGACTATATCGTTGACGTTCAAAACGATGTCATCGTAATTCTCCCGATCCCCGGCCACCAGGCGGACTTTGCCCTCCTCATCGGCGGCCCGAACTATCCGCAAAGTTACAATTTTTCGGCAGACTATCACATATTCACCCCCGGGAATAATTGCATCGCGGTCCACGGCTTTCAGCAGCACGACCGTTCCGGGCGGCACGATGTTTCCCATCGCACGCCCCGTATAGCACATCGCCAGGTCGCACGCCCCCACCGGAGGCACGACGAGGTTGCTCTCGGCCTCGAGATGTTCCAGATGTGCGATGCCCTGTTCGACATCCACATTATAATAAGGTATCTGCGCGCCGCGTATCCGCTCCTCGGAGAACATCTGCCCCTCCCCCGTCAGCAGCCAGAGTTTGTCGACCTGGGGGAATTTGCTGACGATACGGTCGGCGACGTCCAGCGAAATGCCGTTGTTGCCCCGCTTTATCTGATAGAGGTTTTCGCCGCGCGCCAAGCCGATATATCGCGCAAAATAGTTGGTCGACATATTCGCCCACTTGATTACGGCCTCGATTCTTTGCCAATTATTCTGCTTTTCTCGCATTTTTTTTCGAATATTAAAAAAATTTTTGCATCTTTGCACACCCGGTCCCGTAGTTCAATGGATAGAATATAAGATTCCGGTTCTTACGATATGGGTTCGATTCCCGTCGGGACTACCAGGCACAGGTGCGCAACAAGCGCACTTGTGCTTTTTTTATCGTATCTGGGCGAATGCAAAGTCGGGCGTCACTTAATTTATTCAACAAAAATAGTAACAAATTTCGATCATACAACAAAAAATAGCATATTTAATCGTCCGAATGCCACTTTTAGACACGCCTGCCCGTAATACGATAAAAGGAATCCGCACTCCCGGTGCGAACTCCTCTTATACAATAAATGTGCGATTTATAAAATCAGACTTCAAAAAGAGAGGCGCACGCCCAGTCTCAAGGTCAGCGTCAGAGGTGAATCCGTACGCGACGTACGCAATCCGGTTTCGGTGAAGTAATACGATCCTTCAGGCTCGAAATAAAGCCCCACCATACCGCCTACACGGTATTGCGCCCCCACGGCTGCAAGCGCCGACCACTGCACGCCCGGTTCGTCGACGGTCTCGGAGCCGAGCCGGGCCGAAACGCATTTCTCGACCATGCCGCCCGCACCCATATATAACGAGAAGCGGCCGCGCTCGAGGAACTGCCAGTTGAAGCGGAGGGGAACCCCTATGAAATGGAGTTTTTGCGCCACGTCGTCCGAGGTGTACTGCATCCTCACGTCCGAACGCAGCAGGGTGTAGTTCACGCCGCTTTCCAGCGACAGTCCGTGGGCGAACTCCTTGCGCACGGCGATGCCGAAGCTCAACGGCTGGTGGTGGCGGAACGAACTCTCGCCGTATCCGCTGCTGCGCAGGGGCGCCAGGCTGTTGCCGTTGCCGATCACCGACGAAGCATCGTTCTTTATCGAGGTGTTGAGCATCCGGGGAGCCAGACCTTCGCTGTTTCCGCCCGCCACGCCGCCGCCGGCAAACAGGGAGAACGACGCCTTTTTATGCGGTTTGGTGTAGGCTACGAACGGCTCGTCGGAGAACCCCGCACGACCGGCCGCGCCGGCCGCCGACCGCGTTGCGGGCCGCCCGGAAGCCTGCTTCGAAGCCCTTTCGCCGGAAGCCTCCGCCTTCGCAGTATCTCCGGACGACGCCTTCGCGACTTCACCGGATGACGCCTTTGCGACTTCACTGGACGACGCCTTCGCCGCCTCTCCGGAAACTTCCGCCGCCACAACCTCTCCGGGCCGGACCGCAGGCTCACCGTCCGTCCGGAGATTTTTCAGAGCCGCCGTCTGCGCAGGCTGCCCTGCGGCCGCAGCGAGGAGCGACCGCCGCCCCGCGGAGGATGCCTCCCCGGCAACCTGCTCCCGGGACAGCCCCACCGCCTTTGCAAGGGCGTCCCGTACGGTTTCCGGCTCCGCGGGCTGCGGTATGGCAACCGCGGTTGCTCCGTCTTCCGCCACCGATGCGATAACAGTCCCATCATTTTCCAACGCCTTGTCCGGCCGGAGCAGAAATTCACCCGCAACAGCCAAGATCAGCACGGCAGCGGCTGCGGCGGCAATCCGCGGCCGGTAGATCCGCCATACGGACCCGCGGGGTTTTGTCCCGGAAACCTCCGGCCCCGGAGCCGCACCGCCCAACTCGCGCTGCAAACGCTCCCATCCCCCCGCCGGAGGCGGGAGTTCGGCGTCGCGAAGCGCGTTCCGCATGGCTTTGATCCAATCCTTGTCTTGTTTCATAGTTCTATGTGAGTCCGGCAGCGCCGGATGATCCACCTTTTTCTGATATTCCGGAGCTGCATCCTCTCGATTTCAATGCGTCTCCAAATAAGCCCTGATCCTGCGGGCCAGCATGGCCCGGGCGCGAAACAACTGCGAAGAGGAGCTTTTCTCGTTGATTCCCAGCATCCGGGCGATGTCGCGGTGGGAATACTCCTCGATGCAGTAGAGGTTGAACACCGCCCGGTAACCCTCGGGCAGCTCGCCGATGAACCGCATCAGCACCTCGCGCGGAACGCGGGCCATCTCCGCCACGTCCGGTTCCGCCACCTCCGCCGCGGCCTTCCCCTCGTCGAGCGTCACGCTTCCCAGCTTGCTGCGGCTGCGTATCCACTCCAGCGCCACGTTGACCGTGATCCGCTCGATCCAGGCGCGCAGCGAGCCGGTTCCCCGGTAGGTGAAACGGTCGAACGCCCCGTAGATCTTCAGGAAAGCGTCGTGGAGCAGGTCTTCGGCCGTCGCGCGGTCTCCGGCGTAACGCATGCAAATCGACAACAGACGGCCTGCATAGCGGTCGTACAGCTCCTTGCGGGCCATATCGTCCCCTTTCCTGCACCCTTCGGCCAGTATCTGTTCCTCCATTTGCATTACTCAATACACTCTATAAATGCCGCGGAAGGCAAAAGACTGCATGAGTGAAAAAAATTTATTTCGCATGCAGTATTCGGCCCTGCCGGACGTTTTAAGAGCGAAAGGTAACATAAAATATGGATATTATGAAAAAATTCGGTTTATTCCTCATCGCAGCTATAGCTGTCACCGCTTTTACCTCCTGCAACGACGACGACGGCGGCGAACCGCTCCGTACGCTCATCACCACCGTCCGCACGCTCGACGGCGGAGACTACTATTTCCAGCGCGACAACGGGGAGACGCTCTACCCCGGCAACAAGTCCCGCGTCCCGGGCTACAAGCCCGATCCCGACAAAACGCAGCGGGTCATCATCTGGTTCACATTGCAGAACGGCATTGCCGATTACGATTACAACATCGACCTCTATTTCGTGGAAAACATCTACACCGGCACTTCGGAGATCGTGACCGACGCGGCTCGGCTCGAAGAGCTGGGCAGCGCCAAAACGGGCTTCCAGAGCAATACGTTCAACCTCACGAAAGAGTGGCTGACCTTCTATGCGCTCTACCCCGTATCGGACAATTCGAAACACACGTTCACGGTGATCGTCAACGAGGTGAAAGACGAAGGCGAAAAGGGTGACGGAGGCGCCGAACAGTCCGAAGCGGCCGAAACGGATTACCTGCAACTGGAGTTGCGCCACAACCCCGGCGGCGACACGCAGGGCTATACCGACGGCTATTACGTTTCGTTCGACCTCACGCCGCTCGCCGAACGGCTCGAAGGCAAGAAGGGCGTCGTCCTGCATATCGAGACCAACAAAAACGGTCCCCAGGAGATCAAACTCGACCTGCTGCAGAAGAAGTAGCCACTCCCTCACGGCAGCTGCTCCGGTCCGCCACTCTGCGGACCGGATTTTTTGCGTCCTGCCGCAACGCCCCGCAGAGGCGCGTGTGGTCGGAAGATTCGTTCTCCGGAACCTCGACTCCGTTTTCAGGCGGCAGCTCCCGGGGGTCCGCCCGCAACTGCGTTGCGGGCAGGCCTCCCCCGGGCGAAGCGAGCCGGCCCTTCCCGGGCCATGCCCCGGATCGCGCTCCAACACCGGCCGTGCGCCCCGAACCGGCCTCCGGCCCGCCTCCCGGCGCATTGTTTTTTCGCCCCGAGGGCGCAGATTTGCCGAAAATCGCTATCTTTGCATCATGTCAATCGTACGCAACACGGAGAGCGATCTCGAATTCGAGAACAAAATCCGCCCGCAGGAGCTGGAAACCTTCTCCGGGCAGGACAAGATCGTCGAAAACCTCCATATCTTCATCAAGGCGGCGCTCATGCGCGGCGACTCGCTCGACCACGTCCTGCTGCACGGCCCCCCGGGACTGGGCAAGACGACCCTCGCGAACATCATCGCCAACGAAATGGGGGCGCAGCTGCGCGTCACGTCGGGGCCGGTGCTCGACAAGCCGGGCGACCTGGCGGGCCTGCTGACCAACCTCAATCCGGGCGACGTGCTTTTCATCGACGAGATCCACCGCCTCAGCCCGATCGTCGAGGAGTATCTCTACTCGGCGATGGAGGACTATAAAATCGACATCGTGCTGGACAAAGGCCCCTCGGCCCGCTCGATCCAGATCGAGCTGGCGCCCTTCACGCTCATCGGCGCCACAACGCGCAGCGGCCTGCTGACTTCGCCCCTCAGGGCGCGTTTCGGCATCCAGTGCCACCTCGAATACTACGACGCCCCGGTGCTTGCGGGCATCGTGCGACGCTCGGCGCGCATCCTCGACGTCTCGATCGACGACGACGCGGCCCACGAAGTGGCCCTGCGTTCGCGCGGCACGCCGCGTATCGCCAACGCCCTGCTGCGCCGCGTGCGCGATTTCGCAATGGTCAAGGGCGAAGGGCACATCGACCTGGAAATCACGCGCATCGCCCTCGCGGCGCTGAACATCGACTCGCGCGGACTGGACCAGATGGACAACAAGATTCTCGGAACGATCATCGAGAAATTCAACGGCGGTCCCGTGGGTCTGAACACCGTGGCCACGGCCGTGGGCGAAGAGGCCGGAACGATCGAGGAGGTCTACGAGCCGTTCCTGATCAAGGAGGGCTTCCTCAAACGCACGCCCCGCGGCCGCGAGGCGACGCCGCTGGCCTACCAGCACCTCGGATTCACCCACCCGCGCGACGGAGAGGCTTCGCTCTTCTGACCGCGGGGAGTTGCCGACACGCCCGGAACACCTCGGCCGTCACTATGACAAACGCTCCATCCGCAATTTCGGCGTGCATTTCGGCATCGGCTGCGAATACCGCATCTCCTACCGCGTCGGCGTCGGCGTCAGTTACACCTTCTACGCCGACTCCCGGGCATCCAAAGC
Source organism: Alistipes sp. AF14-19 (assembly GCF_003461645.1). Taxonomy (NCBI): domain Bacteria; kingdom Pseudomonadati; phylum Bacteroidota; class Bacteroidia; order Bacteroidales; family Rikenellaceae; genus Alistipes; species Alistipes sp. AF14-19. The sequence continues at coordinate 34,223 of NZ_QTXM01000011.1, read as the reverse complement.
TCCACCCGCACCCGGACGGGCGTCAACAGCGGCCGGCGGTTTTATTTCTAAAAAAATTTCCGAAAATTCTAAAATTTGTTAAGATCGGAGCAGTTTTTGTGTTATATTTGCCGTTAGAGGTTAACAGGTTACTAACGGAAAATGAGAGAGATGAACACAAAAACGCAACTCGACGACGCGGCGCTGCGCTACCACAGCGAAGGCCGCCCCGGTAAGATCGGGATCGTCCCGACCAAACCCTATCATACGCAGTACGATCTGTCGCTGGCCTACTCGCCCGGCGTGGCGGCTCCGTCGCTGGCCATCGCCGAAGAGCCGGACGACGTTTACAAATACACGGGCAAGGGCAACCTCGTGGCCGTGATCTCGAACGGCACGGCCGTCCTCGGACTGGGCAACATCGGCCCCCTGGCGGCCAAGCCCGTCATGGAGGGCAAAAGCATGCTCTTCAAGACCTATGCAGGCATCGACGCCTTCGACATCGAGGTCGACACGACCGATCCCGAGGAGTTCATCCGCACGGTGAAAGCCATCGCTCCCACCTTCGGAGGCATCAACCTCGAAGACATCAAGGCCCCGGAGTGTTTCGAGATCGAGACCCGCCTGCGCGAGGAGCTGGACATTCCCCTGATGCACGACGACCAGCACGGCACGGCGATCATCTCCTCGGCGGCGCTTCTGAACGGCGCGAAGATCGCCGGCAAGGAGCTGGACAAAATGCGCGTCGTGGTCAACGGCGCCGGAGCCGCCGCCATCGCCTGCGCGCGCCTGTTCGTGGAGCTCGGCATCCGCCGCGAGAACATGGTGCTTTGCGACAGCCATGGAGCGGTCACGGTCTACCGCGAGGACATCAACCCGATGAAGCGCGAATTCGCCACCACGCGGCGCATCACGACGCTGGCCGAGGCGCTGCACGACGCCGACGTGTTCCTGGGCGTCTCGAAGGCCGACACGCTGACGCCCGAGATGCTGCGCACGATGTCCGGCAACCCGATCGTCATGGCCCTCGCCAACCCCGATCCCGAAATCGCCTACGATACCGCGATGCTCTCGCGCCCCGACATCATCTTCGCCACGGGCCGTTCGGACTACCCGAACCAGGTCAACAACGTGTTGGGGTTCCCCTACATCTTCCGGGGTGCGCTCGACGTGCGGGCCACGAAGATCAACGAGGAGATGAAACTCGCCGCGGCGCATGCGCTGGCCGAACTGACCCGCCAGCCGGTTCCGACCATGGTCCTGCGCGCCTACGGGGTCGAGAAGCTCGAATTCGGGCGCACCTACCTGATCCCCAAGCCGCTCGATCCGCGCCTGCTGTGCACCGTCGCCCCCGCCGTTGCGAAGGCCGCCGTCGAATCGGGCGTCGCCAAACAACCGATCGCAGACTGGGACACCTATGCCGAGAGTCTGCGGAAACGCTATCAGGAATAAGCAAAATCCGGTCGAATGATTCGACCGGATTTTTTGTATCGACCGCACACCCGACCCTCTCTGTACCGAAAGCGCCGGAACCAACTCTAAAACAACGCCGCGAAGGCATCCATCGTCATCGGCCGCACCTCGCAGTCGCCGATCCCGACCGGCAGTACGATCCGCAGCATGCCGTCTTCGTTTTTCTTGTCCTTGCCGACCTCTTTCAGCAGGCGTTTCACCTCCACGGGCGGCGTCAGGTCGAAGCCCAGCGCCGTCAGCACATTCACGATCCGGTCGCAGTCGGCCTGCGTCAGCGCACCCAGCTTCACCGCCGCCCCGGCGATCAGCACCGTTCCCACCGCCACGGCCTCGCCGTGGTTCATGCGGTTGGAGGCCTTCTCGATGGCATGCGCCAGCGTGTGCCCGAGGTTCAGCTTGCGGCGGTCGCCCGACTCGCGTTCGTCGCGCTCGACGATGTCGGCCTTGACGCGGATCGCCGCCGAAACGGCGTCCGACAACAGATCGGTATCCGTGCGCAACGCCTCGAAGGTCGTCCGCTCGATGCGTCCGAACAGATCGGCGTCGGCGATGATCGCCGCCTTGACCACCTCGGCCAGCCCGGCCCGGAACTCCCGCTCGGGCAGCGTGCGCAGCAGCGCGGGATCGCAGATGACGAACTGCGGCTGCGTGAAGGTCCCGGCCATGTTCTTGTAGCCGTCGACGTTCACGCCGTTCTTGCCGCCCACCGAAGCGTCGACCTGCCCCAGCAGCGTCGTCGAGACGAATCCGAATTTCACGCCGCGCATGTAGGTCGATGCGGCGAATCCCGCCACGTCGGTGACGATGCCGCCCCCGACCGCCAGCACGAAGGTCGAACGGTCCACGCCCAGCTCGATGAAACGGCGGTAGATCATCTCGACGGTCTGCATCGTCTTGACGCTCTCGCCCAGGCCGATCAGCACGGTGTCGTACTGCGCCAGCACCGAATGGTACAGCCGGTCGATCGTGGAGTCGGAGACCACCACCACGCGCCCTTCGGGGAGCACCCCGGAGAGAATGTCGGCCAGCGGGCCTATGAAAATTTCGCTCTGTTGGCGAACGTTGAAGGCAGGTTTCATTATTTAACTTTTTTAAGAATTTTGAGAAACAAGCAAATTTAGTATAATTTCCCGAGAATTTGTTACCTTTGCAGCACAAAATATACTTTTATGCAAAAACTGCGCAATATTGCGATTATTGCCCACGTCGACCACGGCAAGACGACGCTCGTCGACAAAATGATTCTGGCGGGGCACATCCTCCGCGACAACGCCAAGCCGGCCGGCGAACTCATACTGGACAACAACGACCTGGAACGCGAACGCGGCATCACGATCCTCTCGAAAAACGTTTCGGTCATCTACAAGGACTACAAAATCAACATCATCGACACCCCGGGCCACGCCGACTTCGGCGGCGAGGTCGAGCGCGTGCTGAACATGTGCGACGGCGTGCTGCTGCTGGTCGACGCCTTCGAGGGCACGATGCCGCAGACGCGTTTCGTGCTTCAGAAGGCCCTTGCGCTGGGCAAGAAGCCCATCGTGGTCATCAACAAGGTCGACAAGCCCAACTGCCGTCCCGAGGTGGTCAACGAGCAGGTTTTCGACCTGATGTTCTCGCTCGACGCCACCGAGGAGCAGCTCGACTACAAGACCATCTACGGCTCGGCCAAGCAGGGCTGGATGTCGCACAAATGGAACGAGCCGACCGACTCGATCGTTCCGCTGCTCGACGCCATCATCGACGAGATCCCCGAGCCGAAAATCGTCGGGGGCACGCCCCAGATGCTCATCACGTCGCTCGAATATTCGGCCTACACGGGCCGTATCGCCGTGGGCAAGGTCACGCGCGGCTCGCTCAAGGCGGGCCAGATGGTGACCCTCGCCAAGCGCGACGGCGTGACGATGCAGAAAACCCGGATCAAGGAGCTGATGGTTTTCGAGGGCCTCGGCAAGAAGAAGGTCGAGGAGGTTCCCTGCGGCGAGATCTGCGCCATCATGGGCATCGACGGCTTCGAAATTGGCGACACGGTCTGCGACTACGAGAATCCCGAACCGCTGCCCCCCATCGCCATCGACGAACCCACGATGTCGATGCTCTTCACGATCAACAACTCGCCCTTCTTCGGCAAGGACGGCAAATACGTCACCTCGCGCCACATCAAGGAGCGGCTCGACCGCGAGCTGGAGAAGAACCTCGCCCTGCGCGTGACGCCCGGCCCTTCGGCCGACTCGTTCAACGTCTTCGGGCGCGGCGTGCTGCACCTCTCGGTGCTGATCGAGACCATGCGCCGCGAGGGCTACGAGTTACAGGTGGGCCAGCCCCACGTCATCGTCAAGGAGATCGACGGCAAGAAGTGCGAGCCGATCGAGGAGATGACCGTCGACTGCCCGGAGGAGTACTCGGGCACGGTGATCGACCTCACGACGCGCCGCAAGGGCACGCTGACGAACATGGCCTCCGACGGCGAACGCACGCGCCTGGAATTCGACATTCCCTCGCGCGGCATCATCGGCCTGCGGTCGAACATGTTGACCGCCACGGCCGGCGAAGCCATTATGACACACCGCCTGAAAGGGTTCGAACCGTGGGTCGGCGAGATCGAGATGCGCACCAACGGTTCGATCATCTCGGGCGAGACCGGCACGGCCTACGCCTATTCGATCGACAAGTTGCAGGACCGCGGCCGCTTCTTCATCAGCCCGATGGAGCAGGTCTACGCCGGACAGGTCATCGGCGAGCACACGCGCCAGAACGACATCACGGTCAACGTCACCAAGGCCAAGCAGCTCACGAACATGCGCGCTTCGGGATCGGACGACAAGACGTCGATCGCGCCTCCGAAGGTCTTCACGCTCGAAGAGGCGCTCGAATACATCCAGGGCGACGAGTATGTCGAGGTCACGCCGCACTCGATGCGCCTGCGCAAAATCCTGCTCGACGAGAACGACCGCAAACGCGCGGCGAAATAACCCGTCCGCGTTCTTATCGAGCGCACGCGACCCGACTATACGAAAAAACGGACTCCGGTCCGTTTTTTTGTGCCAGACCATGCAGTATCAGGGCGTTGGCTCCGTTTTACGGGAAACATCTGCTCCTATGAAAAAACTTCGCTTCCTGCTGCTCCTGCTGCCGCTCGGGTTCGGCAGTTGCGACGACGACGAATCGCGCATCGAAACCTGGACCGTGGCTTCCGAAAAGGGCGTCGCCGGCATCTTCATGGGCTTCGGCCACGTCCCCGCCTACATCGTCAAAACAAGCCCGAATGCCGGGTGGAAAATATCCACGGCACACATCGAGGGCTTCACGTTCGAAAAAGGGTATCAGACCGAGATGCTCGTCCGCATCGACCCCATCCCCAATCCCCCGGCCGACGGCCCCGGATACCGCTACACGATGGAAAAGCCGATCTCGCGCACGCCGATGCAGTCGGATGTCGATCCGCTGCAATTCAGTCCGGAGTTCGAGGTCACCATCGCCTCCCGGCGCGCCGACAGTCCGGCAACGAGCGGTTATTGGATCAAGGACATGCGCTACACCGACCCGCAGTGGGAGCCGTTCCCGTGGGAGATCGAGGGCTTCGATTTCGAACCGGGCTTCGAGGCCCGGCTCCTCATCCGTCCCGTCGCCGAATACGACGACGCGAAGGGCGACTACGAGGTGAAATACCGCCTGACGAAGCTGATTTCGAGCGAGGAAAAGGTTTCCGAAGGAATACCGGATAAATGAACCGGGGACTGCGCAGACCCGGACCGGAAACGAACCGTCCCGCCTCCGCCCTCTAAAACCGGCTTTTTAAGCCGGGAAATCACTTGCGCAGCGTTGCGAACGAGAGGATGTGCCACGTGACGCCGACGGCCACGGCCAGCAGGCCGACCTGCGCCCACCATCTCCCGTCGAGCAGTCCGAAGATGCAGTAGAGCATCGTGCCCCACATTAGGGCTATGGAAACGACCTTGGCGCGCAGCGGTATGGCGCGGTTTTCGCGGAAGTTGCGGATATACCCGCCGAAACAGCGGTGCGCCAGAAGCCACTCGTAGAGCCGCGGCGAGGAGCGAACCCAGAGGGCCGCGGCCAGCAGCAGGAACGGCGTCGTGGGCAGCAGCGGCACGAAGATGCCGACGACACCCAGCACGAACGCCGCGCAGCCCAGTATGGCGAGAAAAATCTTCACGGTGCAAAAATAACACAAATTCGGGACCGGGAAATGCCGTGCGACACGATTTTTGTTTATCTTTGGTGCCGGGACCGCAACGCTCCTTTTCGGAGTCGGAATGTCTTACCGTGCCGGGCAGCATGCAATCCGGTTTGACAACCGCCCGTTTTTTTGTATCTTTGTAATGCCGAACACGAATAAACCGAAATACGATGAAGAAAATAGGTATCGCCAGCGACCACGCCGGCTATGAAATGAAAGAATTCCTGGTGGGTTACCTCAACGCCATGGGCTATGAGGTGCTCGATTTCGGCGCCCACTCGCCCGAGAGCGTCGACTACGCCGACTTCGCCCACCCGCTGGCCGAAGCGATCGAAAACGGCGAACTGGAACGCGGCGTCGCGCTCTGCGGTTCGGGCGAAGGGATGACCATGACGCTCAACAAACATCAGGGCATCCGCGCGGGTCTCTGCTGGGACACCGAGATCGCGTCGCTGATCCGCCGCCACAACGACGCGAACATCATCGTCTTCCCGGCGCGTTTCATCACCAACGACGAAGCCGTCAAGATGCTCGACGCCTACTTCGCCGCCGAGTTCGAAGGCGGACGCCATATCGCGCGCATCGCCAAGATGCCCGTGGCGGGCTGCAAATAGAGCCGCCTGCTCCGAAGAGCCGGAAACGGCGGAAGCAGGCCCCTTGCAGCACGTTGCCGACGGCATCGCCGACACCCTCAACGAGGGGCGCGAAACCGACGGGACCAAAGCGGACGGAACCGAAACTGATAAGGCTGAAGCGGACGGGGACGCAACTAACGGGACCGAAACGGCGCGGCAGCCCACGGATTCGCTTCCGGCAAAATAGCAGGAAACCGCCGCCGGAAGCCCCGGCGCAGCGGTTTACAGACCGAATACGAAAGGCGAAAGGTTGCACAGCCTTTCGCTTTTTTCATGCCCCGCGAAGAGTCCGAAAACCGCCGAGCCGCTGCCCGACATCGAGGCGTAAACGGCCCCTTCGGCCAGCAGGCGCTCTTTGGCGGCACGGATGGCCGGATGCGCGGCGAAGATATGCTCTTCGAAATCGTTGGTCACCAGCCCCTGCCACTCGGCCACAGGCCTCCCGAGACGCTCCGCGAGCGGCACCTCCGGAATCCGCGGCCGCACCCCGGCATAAGCCTCGCGGGTCGAAACCCCCTCGCCGGGCTTGACGATGACGAGCGTCATTCCTTTCAGATTCAACGCGAAAGGCTCCATCACCTCACCTCTTCCTTTACATAACTGCGGCGTGTTGCGCACGAAAAACGCCGTGTCGCTGCCCAGCTCTGCGGCCCGGGCGATCAGCTCCGCGTCGGACAGCCCCAATGCAAACAGCTCGTTGACAGCCAGCAACACCGCCGTGCCGTCGGACGATCCCCCGCCCAGCCCCGCGCCGAAGGGCACGCGCTTGCCGAGGCGGATAGCCACCCCGTCCACGCCGTAATGCCGCTGCATCAGCCGGAAGGCTTTGAGACAGATGTTTTCTTCGGGAGCGCAGTCCACGGCCAGCCCTTCGGCGCGGAACTCCGCGCCGGGCGCAGCGGTGCGCACCACCTCCACCTCGTCATAAAGGCCCGCAACGGGGAACATGACGGTTTCCAGATCGTGAAACCCGTCCGCACGACGGCGCAGGATGTCGAGACCCAGATTTATTTTGCAGTTTGCTTTCAGAATCATAGAACAAAGGTAAGAAATTTTGTACATTTGTACGCCATGAAATTCCGCACCGAAATCGAAATTACATCCCTCGGGGTGAAAATCAGCTACGAAAACCGGGTGCTCGCGCTCGGGTCGTGCTTCGCCGCGCACATCGCCCGAAAACTCGCCGGCGCCAAATTCCGGGTGGCGGAAAACCCCTCGGGCATCCTTTTCAATCCGCTCTCCATCGCCGCGGCGATCCGCAGTTATGCCGACCCGGCGCCCGTGACGCGCGGGGAGCTGGGGTTCGACGGCGAGGTGTGGCACCATTTCGGGTTCCACGGCGACTTCTCGGCCCCGACGGCCGACGAAGCCCTGCAAAAAATGAACGCCGCGCGGCAGACCGGGGCCGACGCACTCCGCACGGCCGACCGCATCGTCCTCACCTTCGGCACGGCATGGGTCTACGAGCGTCAGGGCGAAGCGGTCGCCAACTGCCACCGCCGGCCCGCCGCGGAATTTTCCAGAAGACGGCTTTCGGTGGAGGAGATCGTCGAGACGTTCGCGGAGCTGATCGAAGGGCCGCTCGCCGGAAAGCAGATCATCCTGACGGTCAGCCCGGTACGGCATACAGGCGACACCCTGGCGGGCAACGCCGTGAGCAAGGCGACGCTGCGGCTGGCCGCCGAGCAGCTGACGGAAAGGTTCAAGTGCTCGGCGTATTTCCCTGCGTTCGAAATACTTACCGACGACCTGCGCGACTACCGCTTCTACGCCGACGACCTGGTGCACCCCGCGCCGCAGGCCGTGGCCTACGTCTGGGAGAAATTCGCCCCGGCGGTCCTGACGGACGAAGCCCTGCGCCTGCTTCCGGAGGCCGAAGCCATCGTCGCAGCGGCCGCCCACCGCCCCCGCAACCCGCAGGGCGAGGCGCACCGCGCCTTCTGCCGCCGTCAGCTGGAACGGATCGCCGCACTTCCGGAGATGGATTTTCAGTCGGAAACGGCCTATTTCCGCCGATGTCTCGAAATAAATTCGTAAATTTGCGGCCAACTCACGACACAGATGACAAAAAAATTCTTTCTATATGCCATAGCCGCTCTCGGGACGCTTCAAAGCGCCGCGGCACAGCCCCGGCTGATCGTCCAGATCGTCGTCGGCTCGATGCGCGGCGAAGACCTCGACCGCTACGCCGAAAACTTCGGCGAAGGCGGTTTCCGCCGCCTCACGGAGGGCGGCACGGTCTATGCCGACAGCCGCTACGACTATTTGCAGACCACTACGCCCGTCTCGCTGGCCACGCTCACCACGGGGGCCATGCCCTCGACCCACGGCGTGATCGGCTCGCGCTGGGTGGATTACACCACCAACCGGACCGTCGAACTGACCGCAGGCCGCAAAGGTCCCGGCGCCTACCACCTGATCGCCCCGACGCTCGCGGAGACGCTGTTGCGGCACGCCCCGGGCAGCCGCGCCGTCACGATCGCCCCGGAGGCCGTTTCGGCCGTGGTGACGGCCGGGCACGGCGGAGAGGTGTTCTGGCTCGACTCGGCGCGCTGCGACTGGGTGACCTCGCCCTACTACGCCGCCGAAGTGCCCGAATGGATCGCCCGCAGCAACCGTGAACGCTACAACCTTTCGTACATCTCGGGCGAGTGGCGCACGCTCCTCGAACGCGGCCGCTACCTCAACACCCGCAACTACGACATCGCGCTGAGCGGAAAGAGCAAGAAAGACAAAGACCAAAGCGGCTCGGGGCGTCTGAAACTGCGGAGCGATTTCGAACGCATGCTCTACACCCCGGCGGGCAACACGGCCGTACTGGGGCTGGCCAAGCAGGCCATCGCGCAATACCGCCTCGGGGAGGACAAGATCCCCGACCTGCTGAACGTCTGCCTCGACTCGCCGCGCCGCATCAGCGAGGCCTACGGGCCCGAATCAATCGAGGTCGAGGACATGTACTACCGCCTGGACCGCGACCTGGCCGACTTCCTGACCTTCGTATTCGCACAGGTCAAGGACGGCAGCGTGACGGTGGTGCTCACCTCCGACCACGGAACCAGCCCTGCGTTCGACGCCGGGGCCGAGGAGGCCGACCGCTTCAACCCGCGGCAGTTCGAAGTGATCGTCAACGGATTCCTGAACGTCCGCTACGGCGTAGGCGACTGGGTGGTGGATTACAGCGACAAGTGCCTGTGGCTCAACCACAACCTGATCTACGAGCGGGGATTGAACCTCGCCGAGGTGCAGAACGAGGTGGCCATCTTCGCCATGCAGTTCAGCGGCATCTCCCACGCGCTGGCCGCCACGGCCATGCGCACGAGCTATTTCGGCAGCGGCTATGCACGCCGGATGCAGAACAGTTTCTATCCCCGCCGTTCGGGCGACGTGATTCTGAACCTGATGCCCGGCTGGATCGAGGAGCAGGAACGCTGCTGGTCGATGTCGGGGTCGATGTACGGCTACGACACCGAAGTGCCGCTGGTCTTCTACGGCAAGGGCGCAGGCATGCAGCGGGTCAACCGCCGCGTGGACATGACGGCCGTGGCTCCGACGCTGGCGCGTCTGGCGGGCATTCGCGAACCGGCGGCATCGGAGGGCGGAGTTTTAGAGGAAATTGCAGAGTGAACGAGGCGTAATTCCGACCGAAACCCGGTCGCATGCGACAAGTCCCTCCCAAGGCCGTTTAAGAAACGGCTTTTAACAGGTGGAAGCGCAGGATAGGACCCGATGTCCAGCATTCGGGCATCGCCTTTAAAGCCCGGCTTTTAGCCGGGGGAGTCAGACCGGCAAACGACGCCACGGGCGGCGACAACGACGCACGGAAGAGAAACGACCATAAAAAAAACGTTATACCATGGATAGCATACAAGACGAAATCATCGAAGAGTTTTCCGTATTCGACGACTGGCTCGACAAATACGACTACCTGATCGGCCTGAGCGAGACGCTCCCGGCCATCGCCCCGGAACACCGCACCGAACGGTACCTGATCGAGGGCTGCCAGTCGCGGGTGTGGGTGGATGCGAAACTGGAGGACGGCCGGGTGTACTACGCGGCCGACAGCGACGCCATAATAACCAAGGGCATCATCGCGTTATTGATCCGCGTGCTGAACGGGCGCACGCCGCAGGAGATTCTCGATACGGAACTCTATTTCATCGACGCCATCGGACTTGCGGCCAACCTCTCGCCCACGCGGGCCAACGGCCTGGCGGCGATGGTCAAGCAGATGCGGTTGTACGCTTTGGCTTTTCAGGCCAAAAGCAATTCATAATTCACAATTCATAATTCACAATTAGGGTATGTCACCTGACGAAATACTTGAGGTGGAAAAGGACATCGTCGCGACCCTCAAGAACATATACGACCCGGAAATCCCGGTCAACATCTACGACCTGGGGCTGATCTACGAAATCGACTACACGCCCGACGGCGTGGCGACGATCCGCATGACGCTCACGGCCCCCAACTGCCCGATGGCCGACATGCTGGTCGAGGACGTGAACATACAGGTCGGCAAGGTCAAGGGCGTGAAATCGGTGAACGTCATCCTCACGTTCGACCCCGTGTGGGACAAGAGCATGATGTCCGAAGAGGCCCTGCTGGAACTCAACCTGTTCTGATATGACGGAGGCGGAGGCACGGACGATCGAACGGCTGCGGGCCGGGGCCGGGACTTACGCCTGCGGCGGTTATCTGGCCGCGCTCGACGGACTGCAACGCACCGAAATCTGCACGGCGCTGATCTTCGACCGCCTGCAACGGAAAATGCGCACGGTCGAAACCCTGCACGGCGAAGCCGACGGGAACTGGAACCAGACTTTCTACCTGCTCTATTTCCGCACGCTGGGCGACCGTCAGAATCAGGAAGCCTTCCTGCGGCTGGCCCGGAAGGTCCCCTACAAAATCGTGCTGCGCGAACGGCTCGCCCCGCATGCCGTCGAAGCGATGCTTCTCGGCGCCTCGGGGCTTCTGGAACTCTACCGCGGCGACGCCTACACGCTCGATCTGCGGCGCAGTTTCGAGTACCTCGCGGCCAAATACGGGATCGAGGCGACGGACGCTTCGGAGTGGGCGCTCACGGAGATTCGTCCGGCCAACCACCCCGTGCTGCGGCTGGCGCAGGCCGCGGAGTTCTTCGCGCAGGACGAGTTCATCATGGAACGCGCCATGGCCTGCCGCACGGAGGAGGACGTCCGGCGGCTTTTCTGCATCGAAGCGCCCTCCTACTGGCGCACGCACCACGTCCCCGGCGCCGAGAGCGACGAAAGTCCCAAGCGCATCGGGGCGTTCAAGGCCAACATCATCGGAATCAACCTCGTCGCCGTCCTGCAATTCGCCTACGGAAGCTACACCGGCAGCGAACGTTTGCGCGACAGCGCCCTGACGCTCCTCGAACGCCTGCCGGCCGAAGACAACCGCTACATGCGCGCATGGCAGGCCGCCGGCGTGCGTCCGCGCAACGCCTTCGAATCGCAGGCCCTGCTGCAACTGGCCACCGAATACTGCGCCGCACGCCGCTGCGCGGAGTGTCCCGTCGGACGGCGGATCGCAAAAAGCCTCGCCGAAGATTGACAAATCGCAAAAAATGAGTATCTTTGTAAGATTTAGAACCCGAACCGAGAAAACAATAAACGCATTATGGATATAGTTGCAAGTATAATCAAAGCCCTCTTCGGCTCGAAAGCCGACAAGGACCGCAAGCAGATCGAGCCTTATCTGGAGAAGATCAAGGCCGTCTACCCCTCGATCGAGAAACTCACCAACGACGAGCTGCGCGCGCACAGCGAAGCGCTGAAAAAGCAGATCGCCGACTTCATCGCCGCGGACGAGGCCCGCATCGTCGAGCTGAAAGCCATACTCGAAAAGCCCGAAACGCAGCTCGAAGAGAAAGAGAAAATTTCGAAGGAGATCGACGAAACGACCAAGCGCATCGACGAGAAAATCGAGGAGGTGCTCGACAAGATCCTTCCCGAGGCATTCGCCATTATGAAGGATACGGCGCGCCGTTTCGCACAGAACGAGACGGTCGTGGTGACGGCAAACGACTTCGACCGCAACCTGGCGGCGACGAAGGATTTCGTCACCATCGAGGGCGACAAGGCCGTTTACGCGACACACTGGCTCGCCGGCGGCAACGACACGAAATGGGACATGATCCACTACGACGTGCAGCTGTTCGGCGGCGTGGTGCTCCACCAGGGCAAGATCGCCGAGATGGCGACGGGCGAGGGCAAGACCCTCGTGGCGACGCTCCCCGTATTCCTCAACGCGCTGGCCAAGAAGGGCGTGCACATGGTGACGGTGAACAACTACCTCGCCAAGCGCGACTCCGAGTGGATGGGCCCGATGTACCAGTTCCACGGACTGTCGGTGGCCTGCATCGACGACACGCAGCCCAACTCCGACGCCCGCCGCGAGGCTTACATGGCCGACATCACGTTCGGAACCAACAACGAATACGGCTTCGACTACCTGCGCGACAACATGGCTTCGTCGCCCAAGGACCTCGTGCAGCGCAAGCACCATTTCGCCATCGTCGACGAGGTCGACTCCGTGCTGATCGACGACGCCCGGACGCCGCTCATCATCTCGGGACCCGTGCCCAAGGGCGACGACCAGATGTTCGAGCAGTACCGCCCGGCCATCGAAAGCCTCTACAACCTGCAAAAGAACCTCGTGACGGCCCTGCTGGCCGAGGCGCGCCAGCTGATCTCGGAGGGCAAGAACGACGAGGGCGGCGTGAAGCTCTACCGCGCCCACAAGGGTCTGCCGAAGTACAAACCGCTGATCAAATACCTCTCGGAACAGGGCGTCAAGGCGCTGATGCAGAAGACCGAGAACACCTACATGCAGGACAACAACCGCCGCATGCCCGAGATCACCGACGACCTCTACTTCGTCATCGACGAGAAACTCAACTCGGTGGAACTCACGGACAAGGGCCACGAGGCGCTGTCGAAATACTTCAACGAAGACGGATTCTTCGTGATGCCAGACATCGGCGCCGAAGTCGCAGAACTGGAGAAAAGCAGCCTGACGCCCGAGGAGAAGGCGCAGAAACGCGACGAGGTGATCAACGACTACTCGATCAAGTCGGAGCGCGTGCACACGGTGATCCAGCTGCTGAAAGCCTTCGCCATGTTCGAAAAGGACATCGAGTATGTGGTGATGGACAACAAGGTGAAGATCGTCGACGAGCAGACGGGCCGTATCCTCGAAGGACGCCGCTACTCGGACGGACTCCACCAGGCCATCGAGGCCAAGGAGCACGTGAAGGTCGAGGCCGCGACGCAGACCTTCGCCACCATCACGTTGCAGAACTACTTCCGCATGTACCACAAGCTGGGCGGCATGACCGGTACGGCCGAGACGGAGGCGTCGGAGTTCTGGAGCATCTACAAACTGGACGTCGTGGTGATCCCGACCAACCGCAAGGTGGTCCGCGACGACCGTCAGGACCTGATCTACAAAACCAAGCGCGAGAAATACAACGCCGTGATCGAGGAGATCGTCAAACTCGTCGAGGCGGGACGTCCGGTGCTGGTCGGCACCACGTCGGTCGAGATCTCGGAGCTGTTGAGCCGCATGCTCAAACTGCGCGGCATCAGGCACAACGTGCTGAACGCCAAGCAGCACGCGCTGGAGGCGCAGGTCGTGGCCGAGGCAGGACGCTCGGGACAGGTGACCATCGCGACCAACATGGCCGGCCGCGGTACCGACATCAAGCTGACGCCCGAGGTGAAGGCCGCGGGAGGTCTGGCGATCATCGGCACGGAGCGTCACGAGAGCCGCCGCGTCGACCGCCAGCTGCGCGGACGCGCCGGACGTCAGGGCGACCCCGGATCGTCGCAGTTCTTCGTATCGCTCGAAGACGACCTGATGCGTCTGTTCGGTTCGGGCCGCATCGCTTCGATGATGGACCGCATGGGTCTGAAGGAGGGCGAGGTGATTCAGGCCGGCATGATGACCAAGGCCATCGAGCGCGCCCAGAAGAAGGTCGAGGAGAACAACTTCGGCATCCGCAAGCGACTGCTGGAATACGACGACGTGATGAACTCGCAGCGCGAGGTGATCTACACCCGCCGCCGCCACGCACTCTACGGCGAGCGCATCGAGATCGACCTGAACAACATCATGTACGACTACGCCGACAACTTCGTGGAGGAGAACCGCGGCATCGAATTCGAGGATTTCCGCATGGAGCTGATCCGCGAGGTGGCCGTGGAGCCGCAGATCGACGAGGCGACGTACAAGGACGCGAAACCCGGCGAACTGGTCGAGGCGATCGTCAAGGCCCTCAAGGAAGCCTACGCACGCCGCGCGAAGGCCGTGGCCGACACGGTGCGTCCGGTCATGGAGCGCATCTACGAGGACCGCAAGGACCAGCTGGATTCGAACATCTACTTCCCGCTGACGGACGGACATCTGGGCTACAACGTGCCGGTCAACCTGCGGAAATGCCAGAGCTCGGACGGCGCGGAGATTTACAAGGTATTCTCGAAAGTGGTGATGTTCACCACCATCGACGACGCATGGCGCGAACACCTGCGCGAGATGGACGACCTGCGCCAGAGCGTGCAGAACGCCACCTACGAGCAGAAAGACCCGCTGCTGATCTACAAGTTCGAGTCCTTCGGACTGTTCTCGAAAATGATCATCAAGGTCAACCGCGACGTGCTGGCCATCCTGAACAAGGCCTATATTCCCGTGCGCGACCAGAACGCCGAAGCGGTGCAGCGCCAGCAGCAGGAGCGCGCCAAGGTCGACGTCAACAAGTTGCAGGCTTCGCGCATGCAGGCCGCGGCCCAGGCCGGACAGGAGGAGCGGCAGAAGCCGATGCCCCTGCACGCCGAAAAGAAGGCCGGACGCAACGATCCGTGTCCCTGCGGATCGGGCAAGAAGTATAAGAACTGTCACGGTAAAGGCCTGTAAGCCTTTACCCTGACAGTTCCGATTCATAATTTAGAACCAGAATTCAAAATTATGGGTTACCTGGAGGAGAAGCAACGCCAGCTGGACATGCGCTACCTGCGCATGGCGAGTATCTGGGCCGAAAATTCATACTGCGTACGCCGCAAGGTCGGGGCGCTGATCGTCAAGGACAAGATGATCATTTCGGACGGCTACAACGGCACGCCGTCGGGTTTCGAAAACGTCTGCGAGGACGACGAGGGCCACACCAAACCCTATGTGCTCCACGCCGAGGCCAACGCCATCACCAAGGTCGCCAAATCGGCCAACAACTGCGACGGATCGACGCTCTACATCACCGCCGCACCCTGCATCGAATGTTCGAAACTGATCATTCAGGCGGGGATCAGGCGGGTGGTTTACGCGGAGGATTACCGTTCGGAAGAGGGGCTGAACCTGTTGCGCCGCGTGGGAATCGAGTGCGTACAGTACGAGTTGAACGAAAAATGACGGTCCGATGAAAAAGATCCTTTTCCTGCTCGCAGCGCTGGCGTACGCCGGACTCGGTTCGGCGCAGAGCATCGAGGCCGACACCCTGCCGACGCTGCCGCCCCATGTCTACTGCGAGATCACGGCCCACCACCTGCCCACGCACCGCAACAACGGCGTGCTGTTCGATTTCGGGCAGAAGACCGAAGTCCTGAAATACAACTACCTGACAGACGCCGCAGGCAACAGACTGCTCTTCAATTCGGGGATAGAGGCGCTCAACTACATGGTGTGCCGCGGATGGGAACTCGTGCAGGCCTACACCTCGGGCGAGGAAAACAGCCTCACCCACTACCTGCTGCGCATCGCCCCGGCCCGGCTGACCGCGGAACAGCGCACAGCGCTGCTCACCCCGCTCCAAGGGGAGAATCCGAAACCCGGAAAAAAACGATAAGACAAAGAGAACCCTCCGGGGTTCTTTCTCTTTTCCGGGAAGATTTGCTTTTCCGGCATTCCTTTCGTATATTCGGTGTGTGAAACCCTGAAAATCAAACCGCCATGAAACGTATCGTCATCGTGGGCGCCACATCGGGCATCGGACTCGAAGTCGCCCGGCTCTGCATCCGCGCAGGATGGCGGGTCGGAGCCGCCGGACGCCGCAAGGAGGCCCTCGAAGCCCTCCGCTCCGAAGCCCCCGGCCAGGTCGAGACCGAGACCATCGACATCACCCGCGACGACGCTCCCGAACGCCTTGCCCGGCTCGTCGAACGGCTGGGCGGCATGGAGATCTATTTCCACGCCTCGGGCATCGGCAGCCGCAACACCGCGCTGCGCCCCGACATCGAACTGAACACCCTGCGCACCAACGGCGAAGGGTTCGTCAGGATGGTCACGGCCGCTTTCGGCCACTTCCGCAGCCACGGCGGCGGACGGATCGCCGTCATCAGCTCGATCGCCGGCACGAAAGGTCTCGGATCGGCCCCGGCCTATTCGGCGACCAAGCGGATGCAGAACACCTACATCGACGCGCTGGCACAGCTTTCCCGCATGGAAAACTGCGGCATCCGCTTTACGGACATCCGCCCGGGATTCGTCGCCACGCCGCTGCTCTCCGGCGACGGCCGCTACCCGATGCTGATGCGCACGGAAAAGGTCGCGGCACGCATCATGCACGTACTGCGGCATCCCCGCCGTCGTGTGGTCATCGACCGCCGCTACGCCCTCATGGTCTTCTTCTGGAAGCTGATTCCGGAGTGGCTCTGGGAGCGGCTGAACATACGCAAGGACGACTGACCAGACAAGGCCCCGCAGAAAGATTTCCGCGGGGTTTTTCTTCGCAGGGGCGAAAAAATCACTACATTTGTTCCGCATGGCACGACAGCGACATACCCCCAAAGGGCGGCTTCTGATAACGGGAACGGTTCTGCTGATCCTGCTCGTGGCGGGCATCCTGACCGCCGGACGCACGATCAACGGCGTGGCCGTGCAGATGAGCGGCCGTATCGTCAGGCATATCAGCGAATACCATTACAGACTGTTACAGGTCGAGTTCGAGCGTTCGGAGGGGGTGCTGGACGCCTCGGTGCAATTCATGCGCGAGCGCACCGCGCCGACGGACGCCGAACTGCACGTGCTCGCGGCGACGCTGATGCGGATGGACCCCAAAGCCGGGTGCGTCTGGTTCGCTGAAGCCGGGGGCCGCACGATCCGCAGCTACCCGCGCGGAAAAACGCCCCGCACCACGGAGGCAGCCGGAGATTTCCGGCAGCGGCTCATCGCCGCAACGGACGGCGACTCGGTGCGCAGCCATGTGACCGGTTCGGGACGGATTCAGGTCTGGAGCATGGCCTGCCCGGTGACGGACCGCACGGGCCGCAGGCATATATGCGGCATTGATTTTCCGCTGCCCGAAATCTATACCTGCATGACGCAGAGTCCGGCCAGCAGCGGATACGCCACGCTGTTCGATCCCGAAGGGGTGATCGTCTACCATCCCGACAGCCTCAAACTGGGCCGTCCGGCGAGCGACTCGACGGGACTGGCGGCATTCCGGAAGGTCGCGGCCACCGGACAGAGCGTCACCGTTCACGCGATCTCGGACTATCTCAACATCGACGAGGAGCGCATCTACTACCCCATTCAGCTGGGCGGACGCCGCTGGGTGGCAGGCATCGGCATCCCGCGGCTGGTCATCGAGCAGGAGATCGACGATTTTCACTTCTACACGGTTTTCGCCGCCGTGATCTCGGTGCTGTTCTTCGCCGTGCTGCTCGTCCTGGCACAACGCCGCTGGCGCCGCGAATACGATCTGCGCCGCCATTCGGAACGGGAGTCGGCACAGCTCCACCTGCAACAGCTGCTGGAGCAGATCGACCCCCACTTCCTGTTCAACTCGCTCAATTCGCTCTACGCGCTGATCCGCTGCAACCCCGATCAGGCCCGGGAGTTCACGCTAACCCTCTCGCGCGTCTACCGCCGGGTGCTGGAACGCCGCAAGCAGATACTCTCGACGCTCGCCGAGGAGATCGACTTCACGTGGCAGTACTACACGCTTCAGAAAATCCGCTTCGACGACCGCATCGAACTCACCTCGGCCATCGACCCCGCGCTGCGCAACTGGCGGATTCCCTCGATGAGCCTCCAGACGCTGGTCGAGAATGCCGTGAAGCACAACAGCATCACGGGCGGCAACCCGCTGCACATCCGCATCCGCACCGAGGGCGAAAGCTTCCTGATCGAGAACAACTACACGCCGCGCAGCGACGGCGACAAGGAGTCGCTCGGCATGGGACTGGAACGAATCCGCTCGGTATATCGGTTCTACACCGAAGAGAACATCTCGATTTCGGTCGGCGACGGAACCTTCCGGTGCCGTCTGCCGCTGCTGCCGCCCGAAAAGTAATCCGCCTGATTGAGGCATTCACTCCCCCGATCCGGGCATTCGCCCCCGATCGTTTTTCCGGTAAACATTTAAATTTTATTATTGCATCCTGCGGATTTTACCGATTCGCGCGATAACTGCAATAATAAACGATGAACAAGAGACGATTGATCGGGAGCATGCTTGCGCTGGCGACGCTCCTCCTGCTGACGGCCCCGACGGCCGAAGCGAAGGGCAAGCCGGGCCGCAAGTCGAAGAAAACCGAAGCCGCGGCCGAGAAGGCCGACACGACCAAAAAAGAGAAGAAAGGGTACGAAGAACTGCTGAAAGGCGCCGTGACCGACAAGGGCATGTTCGACGTGCACCGCAAGGGAACCGACTTCCTGTTCGAGATTCCCGACTCGCTGATGGGCCGCGACATACTGATCGTCAACAAGATTTCGGGCGTTCCCTACGCCCTGAACGACGCGGGCGTCAACAAGGGCATGGGCTACGGCGAGAAGATCGTGCGTTTCCGCAAGGACACCCTTTATAAAAAGGTATGGGTCATGACCTACGACCCGCGCATCACCTCGCCCGAAGGCGACCGCATCACCCGCTCCGTAAGGGACAACTACCGCGAAACGGCGATCGAGCAATTCCCGATCGATGCCTACGGCAAGGATTCGGCATCGGTGGTCATCAAGGTCAACAAGGTCTTCGACGGCAGCGAAAAGAGTTTCAACAACGTTTTCGGCTCCATCGGACTGCCCGGTTCGCCCAAGAAGGACCTTTCGAAGATCGAATCCGTCAAGTCGTTCCCCGAAAACATCATCGTCAAATCGCTCCTCTCGACCTCGCACACCGAGGAGGGCACGACGATCCCCCTGACCGTGGAGATCACCTCGAACCTGGTGCTGCTCGCCAGGGAGCCGATGCGACCGCGGTTCTCCGACGACCGCGTGGGCTATTTCGAGATCGGGCACCTCTACTTCAACGACGAACAGCAGAAGGCCGAGGAACGCGCGTTCATCAACCGCTGGCGGCTGGAGCCGAAACCCGAGGACGTGGAGCGTTACAAGAAAGGCGAACTGGTCGAACCGCAGAAGCCGATCGAGTTGTGGATCGACCCGGCGACCCCGCCCGTATGGGTTCCCTACATCAAGAAAGGCATCGTCGAGTGGCAGGAGGCCTTCGAGGCCGCAGGCTTCAAAAACGCCATCGTAGCACGGGAGGTCACCCCCGACGACCGGGAGTTCGACATCGACGACGTGCGCTACTCGGTGGTGACCTACGCCGCCTCGGAGATGGCCAACGCCATGGGCCCTTCGGTGATCGACCCCCGGAGCGGCGAGATCATCGAGGCCGACATCATCTGGTGGCACAACGTGATGAGCATTCTCCACGCCTGGATCCGCCTCCAGACCGGCGCCGTGGACCCCGCAGCGCGCGGCAACACGCTGCCGACGGAGGTGATGGGCAATGCCGTGCGCTTCGTCTCGTCGCACGAGCTGGGGCACAGCCTCGGACTGAAGCACAATTTCGGGGCTTCGTACTCCGTGCCGGTGGATTCGCTCCGCTCGAAGAGCTACACCGCAACGAACGGGACGGCCAGTTCGATCATGGACTACGCCCGCTTCAACTACGTGGCCCAGCCCGAGGACGGCATCACGCAACTGACGCCCAAGATCGGAACCTACGACAAACACGCCATCAACTGGGGCTACCGCTGGCTCGACGTGCAGGACCCGCACGAGGAGCTGCCGACGCTCAACGCCTGGCTGCGCGAGCACGAGAACGATCCCGAATACTGGTACGGCGAACAGTCGCGCGAAGGCATCGACCCCCGGTCACAGTCGGAAGACTTGAGCAACGACGCCGTGCTGGCCAGCACATACGGCCTGAAAAACCTCCGGCGCATCATTCCCCACGTGACGGACTGGACCTCGGAGGAGGGCAAACTGCAATACGAAGGCGGCCGGCTGCTGATGGCCATCGTCTTCCAGTGGCTGGCCTATGCCGACCATGTGAAGACCAATGTCGGCGGTTTCTACCTCAACAACGTCGTGGCGGGACACGACATCGACCGTTACGTGCCGGTTCCGGCCGACTACCAGCGCAAGAGCGTCAAATACCTCATCGACGAGGTGTTCACCACCCCCGAATGGCTGTTCGGCGCCAAGGCGTGGGACAAGGCCTATGCGCAGCGATCGTCGCCCGTGGGACAGATGGAATACGCCCCCTACAACTTCGCGCGCGAACTCCAGTACAAGACCTACTACGAACTGCTGGCCGACCAGCGGCTGGTCCGCATGTACGAGGTCGAAGCGCGGCAGGGGCGCGGGGCGAAGACCTACACGCCCGAGCAGATGATGGACGACATCACGCGCGCCATCTTCATCCGCCCCGGAGGCCGCTCGCTCTCGATCTGGGAACGGATGAGCCAGAAGAACTACGTCGACGCGCTGATCGTCTCGTCGAACCTGACGATGGTGAAGACCACCAAGCTGGGATCGACGCTCCGCGATCACGCGCACGACGGGCGCGGATGCACCTGCTCGCTGATGCAGGACGCTCCCGAGCTGAGCCTCGAACCGCTGCCGAGACCCGAGGAGATCGGCTTGCGCACGGCGCGCAACTACGACATGATGCAGCGCGTGAGCGAAACCACGTCGGCCAAACGGGCTGAAATGCGAAGGCTGCTGACCGTCGTGCAGGGCCGCTTCCAAAGCGGCGACCAGGCGACCCGAAACCATTACCGCGATCTCGAATTGAGGCTGAAAGAAGCCTTGCGAATGTTATAAACCAAAACGCTGCAAAAGCCGTCTTCCACCCCGGAAAGACGGCTTTGCGGCAACTGAAAGGGCTGTTAAAGAGGTTACGATCTCGAAGCAATATCAGAAAAACAGATTCGATTTAACAGAAAAACAACTCAAACACATCTATATTTGTAATATGAAAAAATTCCTTACGCTATTCGTTCTGGTCTGTCCCCTGCTGGCGCTGGCGCAGCAGACCCGGCAGATCACGGGCCAGGTGCTCGACCGCGCCGACGGAGCGCCGCTCGTGGGAGCAACCGTCTTCATCGCGCCCGAGGAGACCCAGGCCAAAGACTACAATCCGCAGGGAACAATCGCCTACGAGCAGGGACGCTTCGCCTTCAAACTGCCCGCAAGCGTCCGGAAAGTCGTGGTCAGCTACCTCGGCTACGAAGCCCGGACCCTCGATATTTCGGGCAAGAGCGATTTCACGATCTACCTCTCGGCGTCGGACAACAAGGTGGACGCCGTGGTGGTGACCGGATACCAGCGCATCGAGAAACGCAAACTGACCTCGTCGATCTCTTCTGTCAAGATGTCGGACATCGCGCGGGACGGCGTGGCGAGCGTCGACGAAATGCTCTCCGGCTCGATCGCCGGTCTCGTGTCGACCCCCACCTCGGGCGGACCGGGCGCGGCCAGCAAGATCAAGATCCGAAGCACCGTGACGCTGAACGGCAACACCGACCCGCTGTGGGTGCTCGACGGCATGCCGCTCGAAGGCAACGACATTCCGAAGGACTGGTCATCGAAGGAGAGCGTCGACAACCTCTACAACATGTCGATCGCGGGACTCAACCCGTGGGACATCGAGGACATCACCGTACTGAAAGACGCCGCCGCGACGGCCATTTACGGCGCCCGCGCGGCGAACGGCGTCATCATCATCACCACCAAGAAAGGCCTCCGCAACCAGGCGATGCGCGTCAACGTCTCGGCATCGCTATTCGTGACCGACCGTCCCGACCTCTCGCGCCTCAACCTGATGAACGCCTCGCAGAAGGTCGATCTGGAGCTGGGGCTGGCGGCGAACGCCCGACTCAACTACCTGCCGGGCATGGGCGGCGTAGCCCGCATCCTGGACAAGGCCGGGGAGCGCCCGGCGCTCGTCAACGGCGGAAGCCTCGCATCGCTCTCCCCCGAGACGCAGAGCGCGATCGGCGCCCTGCGCCGCAACGGCACCGACTGGGGCCGCGAAATCTACCGGACTGCGCTCAACCAGCAGTACAGCGTCAGCATTTCGGGCGGCAGCGGCAAGACCGGCTACTACTTCTCGGGCGGCTACTACAACGAGCAGGGAACGACCGTCGGAACGGGATTCGAGCGTCTGAACCTCACGATGAAGACCGACTACGACCTGCTGCAGAACCTGCGCTTCGGAGCCTCGGTGTTCGTGGGGCAGAACAAGAACGACTCCTACCTCTCCGACACGGACGTGTTCACCAACCCGTCGCGCTACACCCGCACGGTGAACCCCTACCTCAACGCCTACAATCCCGACGGCAGCTACGCGTACGACCCCGACATGACGGTCAATACGGGCAACACCGACGTGCTCGACTTCAACTTCCTGGAGGAACGCGCCCGCACGGAGTACACGCTCAAGACCCGTTCGATCAAGACGATTTTCGACCTGGATTACCGTCCGGTGAAGGGATTGAAACTCTACACGCAGTTCGGCCTGCAGGTCGACAACTCCGCGACCGAGAAAATGGCGCAGGAAAACACCTACTTCACCCGCAAGTATCAGCTCAAATCAATGGTGGATCAGGTAGTGCGCCTGCCGAAAGGCGGCGTAATCCAGAACTGGAACGGCGACCTCTCGCAGTACAACTGGAAAGCGCAGGCCGAATATGCGGGCACGTTCGGCGGAAAGCATGAACTGGACCTGATGGCCGGTCTGGAGATGCGCGGCGTAACCAACACGACCGTACACACCAAGGGATTCGGATACGACCACAAAACGATGACGACCAAACCGATCAACGTACCCGAAGACAGCGACCTGCTGGACGACGAGAGTTTCAGGCAGTATACGAAAAGCTTCTACGAAAACCGCTACATGTCGTACTTCTTCACAGGGTCGTACACCTACGACAACCGCTACACCGTTTTCGGTTCGATGCGCTACGACGGCACGAACCTCTTCGGCGTGGACCCCAAATACAAGTTCAACCCGATGTGGTCCATCTCGGGCGCATGGAGCATCAACCGCGAACGGTTCCTGCGCGACGCCCGGTGGCTCGACAACCTGCGCCTGCGGGTATCCTACGGCGCCCAGGGCAATATCGACCGCACCACCTCGCCCTACATTCTCGGTACGTGGAACAGCACCTCGCTCGGCGGAGCGAGCGAAGACCGCATCGACGTAACGTCGCCGCCCAACCAGAACCTGCGCTGGGAGACGACCTATTCGTGGAACACGGCCCTCGATTTCGCTGCTTTCGAACACCGTATCGGCTTCACGTTCGAACTCTACGGACGCCGAAGCAAGGACCTGATCACCACGCGCACGATCCCTTCGGAGACGGGATTCATCTCGACATCGAGCAACTACGGCGAAATCTCAAGCAAAGGTATCGAATTCACGCTCAACACGGTGAACGTCCGCACGCGAGACTTCCGCTGGGAGACCTCGATCAACATCGCCCACAACACCGACAAGGTCGAAAAGGTGCGTATCGACGACAACAGCTGGAGCCCCTCGCTGCAAGGCTATTCGTCGGGCGCCGTGTTCGCCATCAAAACCGCCGGGCTGGACGCAAACGGCATTCCGATGTTCTGGCGCGACGGAAAGAAGATCTCGCTCCAGGAGTTCGTCGGTTTCCGCGTGGAAGCCAGCGACCCCTGGGGACTGGGAATTCCGGAATATTTCGAATACGGTCCGGCGATGAATGTATCGCAGAAGGACGTGCGCGGCTACCTGACCTACGTCGGTTCCCGCAACCCGGATGTGACGGGAGGTTTCAACAACCGGTTCTACTACAAGAATTTCGACCTGGCGATCTCGTGCAACTTCGTTTTCGGACAGCTCATGACGCGCTCGCCCTTCTACAACCCCGCGCAGACCAACCCCGGGCAAAACTACACCACCGAAATGAACAAGGTGTGGTCGCCGTCCAACACCTCGGGAACCTATCCTTCGCTCACGGGCAACCTGCAGGCCGACGGTTCGGCCTGGGGCGACTGGGACGAGAATCCCGATCCGTACAGGGTCTATTACTGGATCATGGACAATTTCCCGACAAACGTCAACCTGTTCAACAGCCTCGACATCTGGAACAGGAAGATCAACTACTTCCGCGTGAACAGCATCCGGCTGGGATACTCCTTCCCGCAGCGAATCACACGCAAACTCCACATGGCCGGATTGCGCGTGCACTTCGAAGCCCGCAACCCGCTGGTGATCGCCACGAACTACGACGGCTATTTCGATCCCGAGACCTACGGCAACATCTATGCGCAGCCGATGGCGCGCACCTACTCGGTCGGACTGAACATTACCTTCTAATACGTTGAAAAAATGAGAAAAAACGCATATATCCTGCTTGCCGCACTGGGACTCGCCTCGTGCAACTACCTGGAAATCGAGCCTGTCGGAAAGGTGATTCCCCACAAGACCTCGGAATACCGGGCGCTGCTCACCGAGGGTTACAGCCGGTTTCCCTACACCAGTTCGAAGGCCTACACCGGACTGCTGTCCGATGAGGTCGGCATGTTCCACGAAGGCAACTTCTTCGACAGCAGCGACGCCATAGCCCTCTCCTACAACTACACCTGGCAGTACGAAACGCAGATGTGGGAGTATCCCTACCAATATTATTACCGCGCCGCCTTCCAGGCCAATGCCGTGATCGACGGCGTGGCGGACGCGGACGACGACTCCTCGGAAGACAAGCGGCAGATTCTCGGCGAAGCCTATGCCATGCGCGCTTACGCACACTTCGATCTGGTGAACCTCTACGGGAAGCCCTACGATCCGCAGACCGCTTCGACCGACCGGGGCGTACCCCTGTCCACCTACATCGACATCGAGCAGAAATACCGCCCGACGAACGTCGCCGCAGTCTACCGGCAGATCGTCGAAGACATCGAGGCCGCCGAAAGGACGATGACCCTGGAGAAACAGGAGAGTCCGACGCTCAACTACCGGTTCTCGCTCGATGCGCTCGCCGCCTTCAAGGCACGCGTCATGCTCTACATGCGCAACTGGCAGGCGGCTTACGATGCAGCGACGGGCCTGCTGCCCAAATACGAACTGGTGGATTTCAATGCCTCTCCCGAAAGCGGCGACCTGCCGTGGAAAGCGACCTCTCCGGAAGCCATATTGGCCTGGGAACGCCCGTTCGGCGGCGGAAACGGCGATCTGCGCGGCGCCAGCATCCTGTCGGACAAGATCCTCGGGCTGCTGGACGAAGCGACGGACAACCGCCGCAACTACCTCAACCCGGTGAATGCCTACGACGAAAACTGGACGCCGACGCTGCTGGGATACTGCGTGAACCGCTCGTCGTCGGACCGCGTGTCGATCCGCATCGCCGAGATGTACCTCATCGCCGCCGAAGCCGGCTCATACCTGCCTGCGGAACTGGAAAAGGCCAAGGGATACCTGCTCGACCTGAAGGCCAAGCGGCTGAAACCCGAGGCGATGGAGACCCAGCGCACGAAGGTCGGAGCGATGGATGCGGAGCAGCTGCGCACAGAGATCGCCGACGAGCGCGCCCGCGAACTGATCGGAGAAGGACACCGCTGGATGGACCTCCGCCGGACGACCCGGCCGGCCATCGTCAAAACCTACAAGGACCGGACCTACACGCTCAATGCGAATGACGCGCGTTACACGCTGCCCTTCCCGCAGTCGGCCATCGATAGCAACCCCGAGCTGAACGACTGAACCGAGGGAACGGTCCGGAGACCTTCGGGGTCCCGATGAAAAAACAGTCCGGTTTTTGCACCGGACTGTTTTTTTTATAATTTTACACGCCATGAGAGCCATTATCATAGAGGACGAGCCGCTGTCGGTCGCGGAGCTGCGCACGACGCTCGCAGAGGTCGCGCCGCAGATCGAGGTCGTCGCCACGGCATCGTCGGTCGCGGAGGCCGCCGCTGTCATCGCCGGCGTCGGTCACGACCTGATTTTCATGGACATCCACCTCGGAGACGGCAGCGGGTTCGACATCTTCCAGCGCACGGAGATCTCCGTGCCGGTCATCTTCATCACGGCCTACGACTCCTATGCCCTGAAAGCCTTCGAAAACAAGGGCATCGACTACCTGCTGAAACCCTTCGGACGCGAGGATTTGCAGCGGGCGATCGACAAGCTGGGGCTTCTATCGGGGGGGGGAAGCGCGTCTGCGGAGCACGGAGCCCCGACGCAGACGCCACCGGTTTACCAGGAACGGTTCCTGGTACACATGGGCGCCCGGATGAAATCGGTCACCACGGCCGAGATCGCCTATTTCATGGCCGACGGCAAGTACCTCCACCTCGTGACCCACGACGGAAAAGACTACATCGTCGACCGCACGCTGACCGAAGTGGGCGAAAAACTGCCGCCGAACCTCTTTTTTCGGATCAACCGCCGTTTCATCGTCGCCTTCGACGCCATCCGGGAGATGATACGCTACTCGGGCAGCCGAATCAAGGTGGTGCTCCACCCGCCCCTCGCCGAAGGAGAGGAGGCGTTCGTCAGCACCGACCGCGTGCCCGATTTCAGGCAGTGGCTGAACCGGTAGCACTCCAAACCATCAGCCATAAAACCCTCCGAGAACGGATTTTTCGGATTATCCCTGCAATTTTTGATTTTAAGCGAGTGAGTTTCGCGCATCGTGAAAAACGGAGCGGATGGGTAGTACTTGAAGTACATTCCATTCGCCCCGTTCGAGGGATGTGCGGAAACAGCCGCTTATAAATCGAAGATCAAAAAGGCAGGTCGTCCGGATCGTCGGCCGGGACCGAAGGAGCCGCCGGCTGGGGCTGCGGAGCCGCTGCCGGACGGGGTGTCTGCTGCTGATAACCGCCCTGCTGGCCATAGGAAGCCCCCTGCGGCTGTGCGCCGTAGGAGGGAGCCGGAGCGCCGTCCGAAGCGGGATTGTCCGAGCGACGCCCCAAGAGGTTCATCGTGTCGGCCAGAATTTCGGTCGTATAGCGTTTGTTGTTGTCCTTGTCCATCCATTCGCGGGTGCGCAGGCGCCCCTCGATGTAGATTTGCGAGCCTTTGCGGACAAAACGGTCCACCACGTCGGCAAGACCGCGCCACAAGGTGATCGTATGCCACTCGGTGTGTTCCTTCGTCTCGTTCGACGCCCGGTCAAACAGACGCTCCGTCGTCGCCAGACGGACGCGGGCGACCTTCACGCCGCCCTCGGTCGTACGCACCTCGGGATCGAGGCCCACGTTGCCGATCAATATAACCTTATTTACCATAAGTTTACAGGTTTTTAATCATTCGACGGAAAAGAAGCTCCATGCGCACGCCGGCCTTTTTGCCCTGACGCTGCACGTCCTCGTGATCGCCCACCTCGTCCGAAAGGCCGCAGTTGGTGATGACCGACACGCCGAAGACGGGAATCGACATGTGACGCGCCACGATCACCTCGGGAACGGTCGACATGCCCGCGGCGTCGCCGCCGATGGCCTTGAAATAGCGGTATTCGGCCTGCGTCTCGAACGTGGGACCCGTGCCGCCGACATAGACGCCGTACTGGAGCTTGATCGACTCCTCTTCGGCGATCTTCGTGGCAGCGGCGATCAGCGACTTGTCGTAGCAGTTGTGCATGTCGGGGAAACGCGGCCCGAGCTGGGCCATGTTGGGACCGATCAGCGGATTGGGCATCAGGTTGATGTGGTCGGTGATGACCATCAGGTCGCCCACGCGGAACGACGGGTTGATGCCGCCCGAAGCGTTCGACACGAAGAGGTATTTGATGCCGATCTGCTGCATCACGCGCACCGGGAAGGTCACCTGCTGCATCGTGTAGCCCTCGTAGTAGTGGAAGCGGCCCTGCATGGCGACGACCCGGCGGCCTTCGATCTCTCCGAAGATCATGCGGCCCTTGTGGCCCTCGACCGTCGAAACGGGGAATCCGGGAACGTCCTTGTATTCGATGATGAACCGGGCGTCGATCTTATCGGCGAAATCGCCCAGTCCGGTTCCGAGTATGATCCCCACTTCGGGCGCGAAATCCTCGGTCCGGGTTCTGACGAAAGCGGCGGTTTTCTTAATTTCCTCTAACATCTTCTTCTAATTTTTGCAGAAAATCCGTTGCCGAATCCTCTATGAATGAAATATTTATCGGTAAATAGTACAGGTTGCTGCGGACCCGGGCGGGGATTTTCGCCCGGTTGGTCATCTTGACGGCATCCTTCTCGGTGGTAACAATTACCGCGCCCGGATGCTTCTCCAGAAGCGCCGCGAGGGCGTTCATGTCGCGGACTTTGTAGACATGGTGGTCGTCGAGCGTCATCTCGGCCACGACCTCGTAACGTTCGCGGAGCGTCTGCACGAAGGGCTTCGGGTTGCCGATGCCCGAAAGGGCGATCACCGGCCGCCCCTGCGCCAGCGGCTCGCCGGACGCCTCCTCGGCATAGAGAGGCTGGGGCATGAAACTCTCGAAACGCGTGAAATAGACCCGCTGGTAGGCCACCTGGATCAACACCTTGCGCAGAATGCGGCGGTCGATCGGGGCCATCCGCTCGGGGCATTTCGTGACTACGAAATAGTGGGCGCGGTGCAACTCCTCCGGAAGGTCCCGCAGCGTCCCCACGGGCAGCATCCTGTCGTGCTGGACGGGCCGCGTGGCGTCGATCATCACGATATTGATTTTCGGCTCCACGTAGCGGTGCTGGAAGCCGTCGTCCATAACGATCAGATCGACCTCGGGATGCTCGGCGCAGATGCGGCGGATACCTTCGGAACGCTTCTCGCAGACGGCGACCACCGTATCGGGAAACTTGAGTTTGATTTGCAGCGGCTCGTCGCCCGCGTCGCGGTAGTGCGAATCGGCCCGAACTTCAAGATACCCCTTCGTGCGGCGTCCGTAGCCGCGCGAAAGCAGCGCCACATTGTGCATCTGGGACATGTAGGCAATCACCATTTCGGCCATCGGGGTCTTGCCCGTGCCGCCGACGGTGATGTTGCCGATGCAGATGATCGGAATGTCGAACTTCTCGCTTTTGAGGATGCCCCAGTCGAAGAGGCGGTGACGGAACGTCACCCCCGCTTTATAGAGGAAGGCCGCAGGCGCGAGCAGGCATTTGAGCATCTTTCTATCGGTTTGAACAGATAACTTTCAAAGGTAACGATTTTTCCCGGGACCACCAAACCAAAAGTCGCAAATCTGGTTCCAGAGCGGAAAATAGCGACTGATTTTGCGGAAACGGAGGCCCGGGCACCGCCCCCTGTCGCGGGGATTTCCAGATGCTGTTGGGTCGCAAAAAGTCCTGATCGCAGTCTGCGACTGGTGTTGTTTGCCGCTTTTTGGTCGGCTGTACCCCGCGGTCTTCGCCCGCGGGGTACTTTGTACTTTTTGGTGTCAAAAGTAGCGAGAAAGCCGTGACGATGTCGCGGGTGTTTTGTACCTTTTTTCCGCAAAAAGTACTGATCGCAGTCTGCGACTGGTGTTCTTTGCCGCTTTTTGGTCGGCAAAAAGCGGCGCAAAAACCGACCCGCCGACAAAAAAGGCTAAAAGACGCGGCCTAACGCTGGCTCCGGGCGACTATTCGCGGGTTTGTAAACAAACCGTCCCCTCCGCTCGCGCTTTTAGTCCGCATCTTTTTGAACGCCTTTTTTGCCAAGCGGGAGTCGTTCGCCGCGGAACGCGGCGGGAAGGATGCGTCCGGGACAAGCAGAAAGCACAGAAGCCTACGATCGCCCCTGGAAGCGGTTTTAAACCGCCGCATTATCGCTTGCAGCGGAGAAAGAACAACCGACAGCCCGCGTGCCCGGAGCGGGAGGCTGCATAGTCTTGTTCTTGCTGCGCCCGCTCAACGCGGGCCGGAGGTTGTTCCCGCGAAAGCGACATGCGGATGGTTTTGGCGCTACCTTTTGACACCAAAAGGTAGCTATACCCCGCGGCAACCGCCGCGGTTCTGTCTCCCGGACGGTCAAAAAGCACCGACAGTCCCTGCGGTCCGCACCGCACGACGACAAGCGATCCGCAAAAAAAATTTGGCATTGCGCCCGCCTTGCACTATCTTTGGCAGCGCCTTATACAGGCGGCGGCTCGGCAAATTGCAAACAAGTTTGCATTTGCGCCCGTCTTGCACTATCTTTGTCTTCATCTTATGAACGGTCTGAAAATAACGATATGCGCCCTGCTGCTCGCAGCGGCAGGCGCCTGCAACCGGACCCAGGGTCCGGCGGTGGAAGTGGAGGACGCAGAGGAGCCTCACAACATGCTCTACGGCATCAATGCCGACGATTACCGCACCGAGACCGGGGAGGTCGGAAGCGGCGAAACGCTGGGGAAAATACTCAACGGATTCGGCGTGTCGGCCCTCGCGGTCGACCGGCTGGACAAAGCCTCGAAGGAGGTGTTCCCGCTGCGCAACATCCGCGCCGGGCACAAGTACACGGCCTTTATCCACGAGGATTCGCTCTACGCACCCCATCTCGACTACCTCGCCTATGAAATATCGGTCACCGACTACGTGGTCTTCGGATTCCACGACGACTCGGTCTCCGTGCGCAAGGACGCCAAGGCCTACACGCTGCGCCGCACGAAGAAAAGCGCCGTGATCAACTCCTCGCTCTGGGGCGCGATCATGGAGCAGCAGCTGCCCTACGCTCTGGCCGCCGAACTGGAGGACATCTACCAGTGGACGGTGGATTTCTTCGGCATCCAGAAGGGCGACGACTTCACGGTGATCTACGACGAGCGGTTCATCGACGACACGGTGTCGGTGGGCATCGGGCGCATCTGGGGCGCGAAGTTCTCGCAGGGCGGCAAGGAGTATTACGCCATCCCGTTCCGCCAGGGCGGCAAAATCCAGTACTGGGAGGCGGACGGCGCGAGCCTGCGCAAGCAGATGCTCAAGGCCCCGCTGAAATACTCGCGCATCAGTTCGAAATTCTCCTACGCCCGCAAACACCCGATCTACAAGGTCTACCGCCCGCACACGGGCGTCGACTACGCCGCGCCGAAAGGTACGCCCGTACACGCCGTGGCCGACGGCACGGTAACCTTCAAAGGCTGGGGCGGCGGAGGCGGCAACACGCTCAAGATCAAGCATGCCGGCAACCTGATGACGGGTTATCTCCACTTGAGCGGCTATGCCAAGGGCATCGTCAAAGGTTCGCGCGTGTCGCAGGGTCAGCTGATCGGCTACGTCGGTTCGACGGGCGCATCGACCGGCCCGCACCTCGATTACCGCGTCTGGAAGAACGGCACGCCGATCGACCCGCTGAAGATTCCGTCGGAACCCGCCGAGCCGATCGCCAGGGAGAACCGCGCGCTGTTCGAATTCGTCCGCGACCGCATCACGGCTGAACTCAACGGCGAAGTCAGCCCCGAGGAGCAGATCACGCAGCTCGATTCGCTCGTCCTGCCCGCAACCGTACAAGCACCCGACAAACAATAAAACGACAGGCCTATGGAACGCACGGGAGTCATCATCGTAGCAGGGGGCAGCGGAAGCCGCGCAGGCGGCGCACGGCCCAAGCAGTTCCGGTTTCTGGACGGCATGCCCGTACTGGCGCGCACGATCAACACGTTCGCCGCGGCGCTGCCCGGCGCCGAGATCGTGGCGGTACTTCCCGAACAGCACATCGGGTTCTGGAAAAACCTCTCGGCGCGTTTCGATGTCGCCGAACACAAAATCGCCGCGGGAGGCGCGGAGCGGTTCCACTCGGTGAGGAACGGATTGGCCGCGCTGACGTCCGACCCCGGGCTGATCGCCGTGCAGGACGGCGTGCGCCCGCTGGGGAGCGTCGCGATGATCCGCCGTGTGGCCGAAGCCGCCGCAAAACACGGGGCTGCGATTCCGGTCGTGGAGCCGGTGGATTCGTTCCGCGAAACGGACGGAGAGGCAGACGCCGCGGGGCGCGCTGCGTCGCACATCGTCGACCGCCGGCTTCTGCGCATCGTGCAGACCCCGCAAATCTTCCGCGCAGAGGTCCTGCGCCGCGCCTACGAGAGCGAATACCGCGCGGAGTTCACCGACGACGCTTCGGTGGTCGAGGCCGTCGGACAGGCGGTCTGCCTGGCGGAGGGCGAGCGCGAAAACCTCAAACTCACGACCCCCGGGGATTTCGTCATCGCCGAAGCGTTGATCGCCGCACGCGAAGAGGCCGAAAACGAAGAAGGGACTACCGATGCAGAGCACGTATAAATACCGCTTCGATCACAGCACGATCTACTGGACGCTGATTTACATCATCGTCTTCGTCCTGCTGGGCGGCCTGCTGTACCACCTGTACGAAGGGGGTTACCTCTCGGCGTGGTTCACCTCGTTCATCGTGGCGCTGGTGGCCCTGATGTCGCTGTCGATTCCCCGCAAGATCGTCGTGTCGGACGAGACGGTCGAAGTGCGCTGTCTGCTGGACATCACCGAAATACGCCGCGACGAGATCGCCTCGGTGCGCCGGGTGGACCCCAAACGCATGAAATGGTTTCTGCCGATCTTCGGCGGATGCGGGTTCTTCGGCTACTACGGACACTTCATCGACCTGCGGAGGCTGGACCGCGTGCGGCTCTACGCCTCGGAGTGGCGGAATTTCGTCGAGATCACGGACATCTACGAAGACCGGCTCTACGTCTCGTGCGCCGATGCCGACCGGCTGGTGGCCGAACTCACTCCGCCGGGCGGAAACCGCCCCGACGAAGATGCCGAGGAGGAGGCGTAAGCGGCAGCCAATTTGCATACCCATTATTCACCTTATAAAACGAGTAAAAGATGAAAAAGTATCGTTGTGTAGTCTGCGAGTGGATCTACGATCCCGCAGTCGGCGATCCCGACGGAGGCATCGCCCCCGGAACGCCGTTCGAGGAGATTCCCGACGACTGGGCATGCCCGGTTTGCGGCGTCGACAAGAGCAATTTCGAAGAGGTCGAGGAATAGGCCCCGCTTCGGAGAAACGGAAGATGCGCCCCGGAAGGGAGCGCATCTTTTCGTTAACAAACCCGCAATTTCCCGCCCCCTGCCTTTCGCACGGACGCCGGCAGGCCGGTTCATAACCGATCCACCAGGGGACGGCAAGGCCGGAAAAAGACGGGAGCAGCGACATTGCGGCGTTCGGAGCCGCGCAACAAGTCCGGGGAGAGGGCCTTCCGAACGATGAATGCGCGGTTCTTCATTATCGGATGGAATTCAGCAGGTCCGTTTTCCCGTCGTTTACGAGTTTGAGGATCAGCTCCCCGAAGAGGGTGTTCTGCCAGGCGAACCACGCGCGGGTGAAATCCGCGGCATCGTGGCGCGAAAAACTTTCGTGCATGAATCCCGTTCCGGCGTCGGTGGTGATCAGCTGGCAGATGCAGTCGCGAATCTCTTCGTCGTCGGTCGCCGTGAAGGCCCGCATCATAATGCTCATGGGCCAGATCATTTCGACGCCGATATGGGGTCCTCCGATGCCCTCTCCGGCAGCTCCGCGCCAGAAATAGGGATTTTCCGTGCTCCACACGAACCGGCGCGTGTTTTCGTAAATCGGGTCCGTGCGCTCCACGTCGCCCAGATAGGGCATGGCCAAGAGCGACGGCACATTGGCGTCGTCCATAAGCTGCGCGCTGCCGAAACCGTCGACCTCGAAGGCGTAGATTTTTCCGAACTCCGGATGCTCCACGAC
Source organism: Alistipes sp. AF14-19 (assembly GCF_003461645.1). Lineage (NCBI taxonomy): Bacteria > Pseudomonadati > Bacteroidota > Bacteroidia > Bacteroidales > Rikenellaceae > Alistipes > Alistipes sp. AF14-19. The sequence continues at coordinate 76 of NZ_QTXM01000011.1, read as the reverse complement.
AGCGTATTGCTGCAATGCCCCGGCCACCTCGTCGGCCAGCGCCGTGCACTCGGCGGCAAGCTCCCGCTCGCCGTTC